>NZ_SOCE01000002.1:1200000-1500000 GCF_004365175.1 Kribbella voronezhensis
GGCACGGCTACGCCACCGAAGCCGCCATCTCCTGGCTCGACCACGCGTTCCGGGAACGCTCCGACCCCCGGGTGATCGCCGTCGCCGACACCCCGAACCTCAACAGCATCGCAGTGATGAAACGCCTGGGTATGACCTTCGACCACGAAACCGAACTGGTCGAAGACGGCGTCCCGTTCGACGCCACCATCTACTCCATCACCCGCGAGGCCTGGCTCTCCCGAGAGCGCTAGTCGACCGCTGGTCAGGCGAACCTGTCGAGCTCCGCGATGTCGGCGTCGGTGAGCTCGGTCGAACTGCTCGCCCGCGACCGCATCGTCGTACAGACCGACGGGCCACCGGCTCAACTGCCCTCCGATTGCGTCTTGACCGGGTGGTGGGAATGCGCAATCCTTCGGGAAAGCGCATTCCTGGTCAGTGAGGTGGAGGTCGGTCGATGGCGGGTTCGGCGGGTGGGTGGTGGGAGTACGAGGCGCAGGTCTGGATCGATGGGTGGTGTGAACCGCCGGCGTCGGAGTGGGCGCCGGTGCTGGACAAGGCGGCGGGGAAGGCGTTCGCGCGGTACGGGAGTGCGTCGGCCGAGCAGGTCGACCGGGCGGTGCGATCGGCGCGGCGGGCGCAGGCAGAATGGGCCGAGGTCGACGCGAACACGAGAAGCGAGATTCTCCGGGCGTTCGCGCGGGAGTTGGAGAACCGGCACGACGAGTTGATCACGCTGATCGTCCGCGAGACCGGGGGTACGACCGCAAAGGCCGAGGAAGAGCTCGGCCAGTCGATCAACCAGTTGCTCAACTCCGCGACCCAGCTGACCGAGAACGCCGGCGCGATCCTGCCGCCGTACAAGAGCGGCAAGATCTCGCTCTCCCGGACGGTGCCGCTCGGCGTGATCGGGCTGATCGTGCCGTGGAACTATCCGATGAGCCTGGCGATGCGAGCCCTGGCGCCCGGGCTCGCCTACGGCAACGCGGTGGTGCTGAAGCCGGCCGAGCTCACCCCGATCGCCGGCGGTCAGGTGCTGGCCGAGGCGGCGAAGGCAGCCGGCGTACCGGCGGGGGTCTTCAACGTCGTCCCCGGAGACGGCCCGGAAACGGGGAGAAGGCTCTCTGAGCATCCCGACCTGGATCTCATTCACTTCACCGGCTCGTTCGAGGTCGGCCAGCAGATCGCGGCGTTCGCCGGGAAGAACTTCCGGGCCGCGGCGACGGAGCTCGGCGGCGACAACGCGTTCGTCGTGCTGGATGACGCGGATCTCGACCAGGCCGTCAGCTGTGCGCTCTGGTCATCGCTTTGGTACCAGGGCCAGACCTGCATCACCTCCGGGCGGCACATCGTGATGCGGCAGATGGCCGACGAGTTCACTGCGGCGGTCGTCGAGCGGGTCTCGAAGCTCCGGGTCGGCGATCCGCTGCGCGATGATGTGGATCTGGGCCCGATCATCAGCGAGACCCAGCTCCAGCGGTTCGACGAGGGGCTCGTGAAGCCGTCGATCGAGGCCGGTGCGAAGCTCGCGACAGGTGGCACGTACGACGGATTGTTCTACCAGCCGGCGGTGCTGACCGGCGTGACCCCGCAGATGCCGGTGTTCACCGAGGAGATCTTCGGGCCGGTGATGCCGATCACCGTCGTCGACAGCGAGGCGGAAGCACTCGAGTTGGTGAACCGCCATCGCACGTTGATGAACTCGGTCTTCACCGGCGACCCGATGCGTGGTCTGGCCTTCGCCCAAAAGGTGAAGAGCAACGAGGTCCATGTGAACGACGGCTACGCCCGGCACGGCGGCGAGGGCCAGTTGGCCGGCTACACCCACCGGCAATGGATCGGTATCCAGACCACTCCCACCACCTACCCGTCCTGGGCGTCGAAATGACAAGAACAAAAGCGAAAAGCAAAGACAAAAACACAAACTTCGGTACGGGGTGTTGGCGAGGAGTCCGGAAGATGAAGACACCCAAGAGCGTCGCCGCGGTCGGCGTACTGGTCGCGGTGACACTCGCCGTGGCGGGTTGCTCCGGCACCGACGACAAGCCCGCCGCCAGTACGTCGAGTAGCGCCGCCGAGAAGGTGACGCTGACCTACGTCAACTGGGACGGCGGCATGGACAAGGTCGTCGACGAGTGGAACAAGCTGAACCCGAACATCCAGGTGAAGCTGAGCAAACCGTCCGGCACCGGGTACACGCTCTACAACAAGCTCATCACCAACAACAAGGCCGGCACCAACCCGGACGTCACCGAGGTCGAGTACCAGGCGCTGCCGGCGCTGATCGCGAACCAGGTGGTCGTTCCGATCGACGGCTACGTGCAGGATCTGGCCTCGAAGTACGACAAGAACGCGCTCTCTCAAGTCAAGTTCGAGGGCAAGACGTACGGCGTACCGCAGAACGTCTGCCCGATGGTGTTCTTCTACCGCAAGGACGTCTTCGACAAGCTGGGGGTGAAGCCGCCGAAGACCTGGGACGAGTACGCCGCGGCGGCGGCCGCGATCCACAAGGCGGACCCGAAGAAGTTCATCGGGAACTTCACGGCCGCCGACCCCGGCTGGTTCGCCGGGCTCGCCCAGCAGGCCGGGGCCAACTGGTGGAAGGCCGACGGCGACACCTGGACCGTGAACATCAACGATGCCGCCAGCAAGAAGGTCGCCGATTACTGGGACGGCCTGATCAACAAGGGTCTGGTGAGCCCGCAACCGAACTGGTCGGCCCAGTGGAACACCGATATGAACAACGGCACCATCGTCGGCTGGGTCGGCGCGCAGTGGGGGCCGAACCAGTTGCCGTCGATCGCGAAGGACACGGCCGGCAAGTGGGCCGCCATACCGCTGCCGGCCTGGACCGCCGGTGACACCACGGTCGGCATCTGGGGTGGCGAGACCGAGGCGGTCACGGCCAACTCCAAGCACCCCGCCGAGGCGGCCAAGTTCGTCGAGTGGATGAACTCGTCGGAGGCCGGGATGAGTTCGCTGATCAGCAACGTGCAGGTGTTCCCGGCCTCCAGCCAGGGGCAGCAACTGCCGGTGCTGAAGACGCCACCGCCGTTCATGTCGACGCAGCCCGACTACAACACGCTGATGGCGACGGTCTCGAAGGGTGTCCGGACCTTCGACATCTGGGGTCCGAACGCCAACGTCACCTTCGACTCGTACTCGAACGCGTTCGGAGCGGCGCTCCAGAAGAAGACAGCGCTCTCTGGCGCTCTCGACACCATGCAGGAGGCCACCGTCAGCGACATGAAGAAGCTGGGCTTCCAGGTGGCCGGCTGAGATGAGCCAGTCGCGTGCTCTCGGCCGGAGCACAGCTGCCACCTCCGCGACGAAAGTCCGCGGGCGTGGCGGTCTGCTCCCGGTCCTCCTGGTCGCCCCGGCCGTGGTTCTGCTGGCCCTGTTCACGATCGCCCCGGCGGTCTACGCGATCTTCCTCAGCTTCCGCCGGATGAAGGTCGGCCGCGGCCTGCTCGGCGGCGGCAAGCCGACCGGGGTGTTCGCGGGTTTCACCAACTATGCGGCGACTCTGACCGACAGCGAGTTCTGGGCGAGCCTGGCCAGGATGCTGTTGATCGCGGCCTTCGGCGTGCCGATGACGGTGATCCTGGCGGTGGTGTTCGCGCTCTGCCTGGATGCGAAACGCGCCCGTCTGGTCGGGTTCGCCAGGTTGGCGATCTTCCTGCCGTACGCCGTACCGGGTGTCGTCGCCTCGCTGTTGTGGGGGTTCATGTATCTGCCGGCCACGAGCCCGATCGGCGGCGACGTCGTCGACTACTTCGGCAACCGGGGAATCTTCTTCTCGGTCGCGAACGTGGTGGTGTGGGGAGTCGTCGGCTTCAACATGGTGATCCTCTACACCGCGGTCCGGAGTCTGCCGAAGGAGCTGTTCGAGGCGGCCGAACTCGACGGCGCCTCGGAGTTGCAGATAGCGCTCCGCGTGAAGCTGCCGATGATCACGCCGGCGGTGGCGATGGTGGCGTTGTTCTCCGTGATCGGCGCGCTGCAGCTGTTCAACGAGCCGACCACGCTGAAGCCGCTGGCGAACGCGATCTCGTCCACCTGGGTCCCGTTGATGCGGGTCTATACCGATGCCTTCGTCAACAATTCGATCTACGAAGGCGCCGCGACGTCGTTCATCCTGATCACCATGACGGTCGCCGCGACGGTGCTGGTCAACGTCGCCAGCCGCCGAATCACCCGGAGGCAGAGCAGATGACCACGATGGAGCTGACCCGGTCGGTCGCAGTACAGGACGTTCGGTCACGTCGGCAGCGGATCAATTGGGCGCCCACGATCATCTTGCTGATCGGCGCCTTGTACTGCGTACTTCCGGTGCTCTGGATCGTCATCGCGTCCACCAAGTCCAACGACGAACTCTTCTCCACGGCGCCGTTCGTCCCGGCGTTCACCGGCGGATTCTGGACGAACCTGCGGGCGCTGTTCACCTACAACCACGGCATCTTCGGCCGCTGGGTACTCAACTCGGTGATCTACGCGATCGGCGGCGGGTTGCTGTCGACTGCGATCGCCGGCGCCGCGGGGTACGCGTTGGGCAAGTACCGCTTCGTCGGCAGCACCGTGCTGTTCCGGACGATCGTCGCGGCCGTGTTGTTGCCGCAGATCATGCTGGCGATCCCGCAGTTCCTCTTGCTGGCGAAGTTCGGGATGACCAACAACTACGCGTCGGTGTTGCTGCCGCAACTGGTCAGCCCGTTCGCGATCTACCTGTGCAAGATCTACGCCGAGGCGTCGGTGCCGGACGAGATCATGGAGGCGGCCCGGATCGACGGCGGCAGTGAGTGGCGGATCTTCCGGTCGGTCGGCGCGCCGCTGATGCTGCCGGCGCTGGTGACCGTGTTCCTGCTGCAGTTCATCGGGATCTGGAACAACTTCCTGCTGCCGTTCGTGATGATCAACAACGACCACCTGTACCCGCTGACGCTCGGGCTCTACGGCCTGATGATCATCACCGGCGGCCAGGCCGCGCAGTACTCGATCGTGATCGCGGGCGTGCTGGTGTCGATCGTTCCGCTGGCGATCCTTTTCCTGAGCCTGCAGCGCTACTGGAAGATCGACCTGATCAGTGGCGGGGTGAAGCTCTAGCCGATCGGCGGCGTGCTGGCCCGGAGTACGGGATAGGCCGGCACTGTCCTGCGGGTGAGGACGGTGTCGGTCGTGGTCGCGCGGTACACGGCCTCCTGCGCGACCGCGTTGAGCGCGACGTGCACCGTGGTCAGCTTCGGTACGACGTCGCGCAAGGTGGTGATGTCGTCGAAGCCGGCCACGCCGATGTCCTCCGGGATCCGGAGACCGCGCTCTCTCAACCCCGCAAGGGCTCCCAGCGCCATGTCGTCCGTCACCGCGAACACGAGTTGCAGGTCGCGCAGCTCGTCGTCGCTCAGCCCGAGCACGAACTCACGCGCTCCCGCCCAGCTGAAACCCGGACGGTGGACTCGGGTCGCGGCATCGGCGACACCGGACTCGACCAGCCCTGTGACGAAGCCGTCGACTCGTTGCCCCATCGACAGCAGGGGAGTCGCACTGCCGAGCACCAGGCAGCGCCGGTAGCCGAGCGCGGCCAGCTCCCGAGCGAGCTGCCGCGATCCCTCGTGATTGTCGAAGTCGACGGTCTCGAACGGAAGATCCGACCGGCTGATCAGTACGACGCGGCCGCCTGTCTCCTGGTAGCGGTTGAGTTCGTCGATCAACTGCTGCTCGGACGGCGGGTCGACGTACCCGGTGCCGGCCAGGATGATCGCGCGGGGCTGCTGACCGCGGAGCTCCCGCACGAGGTCGAGCTCGCGATCGGCCTGTCGCTCGGTGACAGCGATCGACACGTGCAGCCCGAGCGCCTCGGCCTGCTTCATGATCTCGGCCGCCATCGCGGAGAAGTACGGATCGGAGATCAGGCTGATCACGAGTGCGATGGTTCTCGATGTACCGCGGGCCATCGCCTGGGCCGGCAGGTTCGGGGTGTAGCCGAGTTCCCGGGCGGCCTGGAGAACGCGCTCTCTGTAACTCTCGGCGACCTTCCGGGCGCTGCCGTTCAGTACCCGCGAAGCGGTCGGCTGGGAGACGCCGGCATGCCGGGCGACGTCGTCGAGCGTGACGGGCCGCCTGGGCGGAGATTCGCTCGGCGTACCGGTCATTCCGGCAGCTTATCGGCCGAAATGCGCTGGACGGCCGTGATGAGATGACCAGCGTGCAGAAAGTCGTCTTGATCACCGGAATGCAGGCCGCCGGCAAGTCCACCATCGCCCCGCTGCTGGCCGGCCGCCTCGGCCCACCGGCCGCCACTGTCGACGGAGATGTCTTCTACCACGCGGTCGTCGCGGGTGCCGCCGGGATGACGCCCGACCCGTCCCCGGAAGCACTTCGCCAGCTCCAACTCCGGTACGACGCCAGCGCCCTCGTGGCCCGCCACTATCTCGAGGCCGGCTTCGACTTCGTCTGCTCGGACATCATCCTCGGCGAGTACGTCGCCCGCTGGCTCGACTCCTTCGATGGCGTGGCCGAGCCGTACCTGGTCGTACTGACGCCATCCGTCGAGTCGATCGTCGACCGCGAACTCGCCCGCGGCTCCAACTCCTACCGCGACTGGCAAGGCCCGGGTATGACCCTGGCCGACGCCGTACGGGCACTCCAGGAAGGCCTCAAGGACATCCCGCGACGAGGTCTGTGGCTCGACACCACCGGCCAGACCGCCGAGGAATCGGTTGCTGCGATCCTTGCGGACGACCTCGAGGCCGCCCGCTGGTGAGTCAGGCGTTGAGGCCCTCGTCGGAGTGTTCTTCGGAGTTGAGCATGGGGGAGACGGGCCAGTCGGCGGGGTAGTCGGGGGCCAGTTCCTCGGCTTCGGCGAAGAGGCGTTTGCGGTACTTGCGGGAGAGGCGGTCGCCGAAGACGGTGCCCTGGGTGTGATCCGTTTCGTGCTGGAGGCAGCGGGCGAGCAGGCCGGTGCCTTCGTAGCTGACCGGGTTGTTGTTCTCGTCGACGCCGGTGACGCGGGCCCAGTCGGGGCGGGCGCACTTGGTGAAGGCGCCGGGCAGTGACAGGCAGCCTTCCTCGCCCTCGTCGAGTTTGCGGTCCTTGCCCTCGGGGAGTTCGAGCTTCGGGTTGCAGACGACGCCCTGGTGGCGGTTGCCGTCCTTGTCGGGGCAGTCGAAGACGAACAGCTGCAGGTCGACGCCGACCTGGTTCGCGGCCAGCCCAACACCCTCGGCAGCGTTCATGGTCGCGACCATGTCGGCCACCAGCTGGTGCAGTTCCTCGCCGAACTCGGTGACGGGCTTGTTCAGGTGGTGCATCGGCTCTTCACCCCACCGGGTGATCGGCAGCACGGAACCGTTCGTTGGCAGCGTAGACATGCCGGAAATCCTATCCAGCCACCCCGGCCACTCTCCGCCAGCACCCCGAAAGCGAATGCCGGCGGAGAGGGAGGACGTGGTCAGGCGTTGTTGACCTCGTTGCGCCAGGCGACCCAGTCGCGCAGGAGGCCGAGGTCGTAGTCGGGGCCGGAGACGCTGACGGTGAAGAGGCGGGTGCCGACGTCGAGGAGCGACTTGCCGATCTGGTCCGGGGTCTTCGTACCGACACCGGTGGAGCGCTCGATCTCGCCCGGGTCGCGGCCGATCGTCTTGCAGTGTTCGTCCAGTACGGCGTGCTTGTGCGCGATCGTCTCGGCATCGCCGAAGCCGTGCCAGATGTTCGCGTGCTGGGCGACCAGCTTCAGCGTCTTCTTCTCACCGCCGCCACCGATCAGCACCGGGATGTCGCGGGTCGGAGCCGGGTTGAGCTTGGTCCAGCGCTGCTCGATCCGCGGCAGCGCCTCGCCGAGCGCGTCGAGCCGGCCGCCCGCAGTACCGAACTCGTAGCCGTACTCGTCGTAGTCACGCTCGAACCAGCCCGATCCGATCCCGAGGATCAGCCGGCCGTCGCTGATGTGGTCGACGGTGCGCGCCATGTCGGCGAGCAGGTCGGGATTGCGGTACGAGTTGCAGGTCACCAGCGCGCCGATCTCGACCCGCTCGGTCGCCTCGGCCCACGCGGCCAGCATCGTCCAGCACTCGAAGTGCAGGCCGTCGGGCTCACCGGACAGCGGGTAGAAGTGGTCCCAGTTGAACGCCACGTCGACCCCGATCTCCTCGGCGGCCGCGACGGTGCGCCGGATGTCGGCGTACGAGGCGTGCTGGGGCTGGACCTGGAGGCCGATCCGGACCGGGAAGGCGCTGTACGGACGGGGCGTTGCGTCGGTCGATGTCATGACCTGAGCCTATACGCCGTTGCGGAGGATCCTCCGGTACGGTCACGATCCGGGCGCCCGTAACGGATCTGGTCTACCGTCGATGTAGCTGTCGAGGGGGAGGGGCCTTCAGCATGCGCAAAGATCGACTGGGTGGGCGGTAGCCGTGCGGATGCTGCCCGTGCGGCCCTGGGCGGACAGGGCCAGGCTTGCCGTGTTCTTCAGCAGGCTCGCCGTCAAGGAACACCTCCGTCCGGGCCTGCACGTCAAGCCGCTGGCGGCGGAACTGTTCCTGACCGACAACTGCAACTTGAAGTGCGTCAGTTGTGCCTGCTGGCGAACTGTCACCCGCAAGGAGCTCGACGGCGCCGAGTGGCGCGACGTGATCGACCAGCTCGCCGCGCTCGGCATCGTCAAGGCCAACTTCACCGGCGGCGAGCCGCTGTTGCGCCGGGACGCCCCGGAGCTGATGGCTTACGCGTACAGCCGCGGCATCCGCAATCTGCACGTCAACACCAACGCGGTGCTGCTCGACGAAAGACGCCGTACCGCGGTCCTCGACGCGGGCGTCCGTAGTTTCAACATCTCCGTCGACGGTCCCGACGCCGAGATCCACGAGCGGGTCCGCGGCGTCGACGGCTCCTTCGACAAGACGATCGGACGGCTGACCGAACTCGTCGAGGAGCGCGCCCGGCTGAAGCTCCGGGTCCGGATGAACTTCACCGTGATGCGCTCCAACATCGAGTCGCTCCCGGACATGATGCGGCTCGCACAACGGTTGAAGGTCCAGCTCTACCTGAACCTGGCGACCGACCGCACCTTCTTGTTCCGGGCCGGCCAGGTGACGTTGGAGACCAGGATCGGCACCGAGCAGATCAACGCGGTGCTCGCGGAGGTGGAGCAGTTGTTGCGGGCCGATGGGCGCTTTCTGCCGCACTTCTCCGAGCTTTCCTACCTGCGAAGGCATTTCGACGACGTCCTGCAGCAGGACCTGCCGTGTGCCGAGTCGCAGCTCAAGCTGATGATCCATTCCACCGGCGAGGTCGGTGGTTGCTGGGCACACGATGCCCACGACAACGTTCGGGACAAGCCGATCGCCGAGATCATCGACAGCCGGCGCTATCGCGACGACCACGACCGGTTCTTCGCCAAGGACTGCAAAGGGTGCGGCAGCAACTATGCGCTGAATCTCGCCTGGCGGCCGAGCAGTCACCTCGACAACCTGCTCTGGCATGCGGGTCTGCGCAGCCTCGCGGCTTCATGAGGTCATCGGCCGACCTGTACGACGCGCTCGCGCCGACGTACGAGGATCACTTCACGGCGCCACATCGCAAGGCCTACGACGACCTGGCGTGGGAAGCCTGCTGCGAGGCCATCGGTACGGCGCCTGGTCTGGTGATCGATGTCGGGTGTGGCGTCGGCCGGTGGGCGCGCCGGTTCGTCGACCAGGGTCACTGGGTGATCGGGATCGAACCAGCGCCCGGGATGTCGGACCGGGCCGCCCTTCTGCAAGGTGAAAGCTTCACCCTGCTTCGCGATCGGGTCGAGCAGGTCGAGTTGGAGACCGGGGTGGCAGACGCTGTCGTTGCCATGGGCTCCTTGCAGTACACGGCCGATCCGGCCGCGGCCATTGCCTTGTGCGCCACCTGGCTCAAGCCGGGCGGCGTGCTCTGCGTGCTGGTCGACTCACTGTTCGGCCTGGTGGTCGAGTTGATGCGCGCCGGCCGGACCAGCGAGGCGATGCAAAGGCTGGACACCCGGCTTGGTGTCTGGCGCATCGATGACCAGGAGGCCGATCTCCACCTACTCGACGCCGACACCTTGGGGGACGCTTTCAAACAGGCAGGATTGGAGGTGCTCAGTACTTCGGGGTTGCTGGTCGGCGCCAGTCTCATCGGCCGCGACGAGTTGATCGCTGCTCTGAGCGCCGACTACGGCCGACAACTCGACCAGGAGCGCGCGATGGCGAACTGTCGAGACCTCGCCGATCTCGGCAAGCAATTGCTGGTCATCGGTCGCCGGACTGCATGATTCGCAGTACTGCGCAGACCACGCGCTCGGCGTCGGCCGGGTTGAGCTCCGACGACATGGGCAGGGCGAGCACCTCGTCGGCCAGCGCTTCGGTGACCGGTAGCTCGACGGATGGTTCGGCCAGACCGTGCCAGTCCTCGCGATGCAGCACAGGCGCGTAGTACGGCTTGGTGCCGATACCTCGGCGGCCGAGTTCCGCGGCCAGTCGATCACGGTCGGGGAACCGGGCCACCCAGTGCACCCACGCGTGCTGGTCGCCGGCCCTCACCTCTTGGGGAACCGCCAGCGGCGCTAGCTCCGCATAGGCTTCGGCCACTCGCTGCCGCCTTTCGACGAGAACGTCGAGGTGCTCCACCAGATCCACCGCGGCGGCGGCATGTACTTCGCCGAGCAGCGACGACCGGGTCCAGTCGATCGGCCTGACCAACTTGTGCAGGCGATCGGTGGGGATGACGACGAAGCCGCCGGCGCCGGCAGCCGACACCACCTTGGCGAAGCTCATCGAGAACGAGTGCGCGTCGGCCTGGGTGCCGACCGGCAGGCCGTTGGACATGCTGCCGAGGGCCGCGGCGGAGTCGGCGACCAGGCGTACGCCGTACCGGTTGCAGATGGTGCGAACTGCCGGGTAATCGGCCGGCGCACCAAGGGTGTCGACGGCAACGACCAGGCTCACATCGCCCTGCGACAAGGCGGTTTCGAGGCAGTCCGGATCCAGGGTCCAGGTCTTCGGATCGA
Organism: Kribbella voronezhensis; assembly: GCF_004365175.1. Classification (NCBI taxonomy): domain Bacteria; kingdom Bacillati; phylum Actinomycetota; class Actinomycetes; order Propionibacteriales; family Kribbellaceae; genus Kribbella; species Kribbella voronezhensis. The sequence continues at coordinate 1,210,988 of NZ_SOCE01000002.1, forward strand.
CGTCGCAGAAACGGAGTCTGTAGCCGAGTTGGGCTATTGCTTCAGCAGTTGCGACGAAGGTGAAGGACGGCAGTACGGCGACCTGCCCCGGCGACGCCGATCCCGCGACGGCCAGTACGGCGAGGCGCAGCGCCGCAGTACCCGATGCTGTTGCCAGCAACGTCTGCTCATCGGTCAGCTCAAGTCGCGCCGCCAGCAACTCGGTGAGCCTCGTGGTCAGAGGGCCACCACTCTTCAGTACGCCGGTTTGCAGCGCCGCGGCGGATCGTGCGGCAACGACATCCGGGGCGAACGGGAGTGGCGGGATGACCACCGGAAGAGGTTGGAGGTGAGGCTCGGCCTCGTTGGCCAGGTAGCGAACGAAGGTGCGCAACGTTGAGTGGAGATGTTCGTCCTCGACCACATCGAGCATGCGGAGGAACGGTTTGACGTCGAGTTCGCCACTGCTGTCGTCGGCGGGTGAGGGCACGACTTGCACCGGTACGTCGAGGTCGAGTTCGTCGAGCACGAGCTTGGCCAGGTCGATGAGGCGCAGCTTGCCGGTGCCTGCGTTGACGAGGCCGGCCACGTCGTCCCGCAGTACGGCGTCGGCCAGGTCGCTCGCGGCGACGAAGGTCCGGACGCTGTCCGTGACGCGGATCGGCAGGCCGACCAGAGCTCGTCGGGTGACGCGGGCAACGACTCTGTCCTGACCTCGGCCGAACAGGTTGGCCGCCCGGAAGATGGTCAGCCGGTTGGCCGGAACCACGGAGGCGACGAGGAGTTCCTGGGCTCGTTTCGCCAGGCCGTAGACCCAGCGACCGGACGGGTCGGCTTCGGCAAGCTCACGGCACAACGCCGCCGCGATCCAGGGTGGGCAGGGATTGCGGGCGAGCTGGATCGCCTTCTCGCACCAGTCGGCGAGGGCGGCGTCATCCAGCGGAAGCTCACCAGCCGTGTGCTCGGCCAGTGGCGGCGATGCGGTCCCGTAGACCTCGGCGGACGAGACCAACGTGACGTCCTTGCCCGCGAGGGCGGGCAGCAACCTGGCGGTGGTCAAGGCGTTGTCGAGCACGAGCCGCCAAGGGTGAGCCGAGCGCGGATCGCTGTTGCCGGCCAGCAGAACCACACGTCCGTCGGGAAGCTCGGGCGGGTCTGTCAGCAGCTCGAGCTGGTGGAACTCGGTGCCGTCCGAAGGCGGCCGCCGATCGACGACGATGACCTGGCGACCCGACGTACGGGCGCGGTCACGCACGGCTGAGCCGACGAATCCCGATCCACCGACTAGCACCACCGGATGGCTTCTGGCCATGACTCGGTTCCCCCTGGATCCCCAACCGCGGCCGGCCCCCCGATGCCGCGTTCCGGGAACTGTAACCGTTGCCGATCCCGATTACCATGACGGGATGACGCAGGGGGGCCGGCGGACGTTGTTGGTGTCGAGCAGTGGGGGAGTCCTGCTCGACGTGCTTGCGTTGCGCCCGTGGTGGCGCACGCAGGAGGTGTCGTGGGTGGCGGTGGAGGCACCGGATACGGCCGAGTTGCTGGCCGCGTACGAGGTTCGCTGGGAGCCCGAGCTTCGGCCTCGCGACGTCGGTGCGCTTGTGCGGGCGGTGTTGCGCGCCCGATCGGCCTTGCGCGGTGGCCGAATCGAGCTGGTTGTCTCGGCGGGGAGCGGCGTGGCCGTGCCCTACTTCTTGGCCGCGCGCCTGGCCGGAGTACCGGCTGTGTGGGTAGAGACGTTCAACGTGATCGGCAAGCCCGGTCTGGCGGCTCGGCTCTGCGCCGCGTTGGCGAGCCAGGTGGTGGTTCAGCATCCTGAGTTGCTGGCGCGGCACCGTCGCGCGGTGAACGTCGGTGAACTCTATTGAGCCGGCTCAGTGTCTTCGTCACGGTCGGGATGGGGCCGTGGCCGTTCGACCGGCTGATCGCGGCCAGCTCGTCGTTGTGCGGCGATCATGAGGTCTTCATGCAGACCGGTACGTCGACGGTGGTGCCGCCGTGCTCGTCCGCTCCTTTCATCGGCTACGAGGAGACGGTACGACGCCTCGCGGAGGCCGATGTGGTGATCACCCATGCGGGCAACACAGTGCGACTCGTGGAACGGATGGGCAAGGTGCCGATCGCGATCGCCCGGGAGGCTTCGCGCGGTGAGATGCGTAACGATCACCAGGTCGAGTACCTTCGCGCCGAAGAGCCGCGAGGTCGCGTCATCGCCTTGTGGGGCGACTTGTCGGAGCTCGGCCGGGCGGTAGCGGAGCATCCGCGGCGGGAGCAGCAGTTGCTGGCGGCAATGAAACCACTTGCTGAAGTCAACGAAACCGCGCTGGAAGCCGTTATGTCGTTGGCTGTTCGTCCCGTTGCTCCTGACAACGTTTTCGAGAAGCACCCGACTGCTCGCTATGCCTGGGCTTTCGAGCAGCTGCGGTCGCGGACGGGGCGTCATCTCGATCTCGGGATCGGTGACGGAACCTTCTTGTCTGCGCTTGCGGACCGTACTGCGCTGCAGGTGGTCGGTGCGGACCCACATCCCGCCTATCTGGCCTCATGTCCAGGTGATCGACCTCTCGTGCGGGTGGGTGAAGAGCTGCCCTTCGCGGATGCGTCCTTCGACTCGGTCACCATGCTGGACGTGCTCGAGCACACCCGCGATGAGCGTTCAACCCTTGCGCAAGTTCATCGTGTACTACGGCCGGGTGGGCTGCTGGTGCTGACGGTGCCGGCGCAGCATGTGTTCTCGTTCCTCGATCCGGACAACGCCAAGCTGCGAATGCCTCGGCTCCATCGGACGGTCTATGCGGCGCGGTTCGGGCGGGAGGTCTATCGACAGCGGTTCGAGGACTCGTCGGACGGGCTGCGCGGTGACATGGCTTGGGAGCGCGACGAGCACACGAACTACCGGCCTGCTGAGCTGCTTGAAATGCTTGGGCAGGCAGGGTTTCAGCCACAGTCGCGGGACGGCGCCAATCTGTTCTGGCGATTCCTGCAGATTCCGGCGCTGCTGGCGCCGCAGCGAGCACGCGTTCTCTTCGATCTCCCGCTACGGGTGGACGGCTCGCTCTTCCGATCGGCCAACCTCTTCCTCACCGCCGTTCGTGGCTAGCACCTGCCTGAACCACGTGATCGTTCGCGTGATGCCTTCGTCGAAACCTGTCTGCGGTTCCCAGCCGTCGAGGACCTTGGTCGCCAGACTGATGTCCGGCCGGCGGACCATCGGGTCGTCCTCGGGGCGTGGGATGTGCACGAGCTCGGACGTCGACCCCACCAGCTCGCGAACCCGGGTGGCGATGTCCCGAACGGTCAGCTCGTCGGGGTTCCCCAGATTCAGCGGGCCCGGGTGATCGGAGGCGGCGAACCTGCTGACTCCCTCGACCAGATCGCCGACGTACTGCACGGACCGGGTCTGGCTGCCGTCGCCGGCGATCGTCAACGGCAGACCCCGGATCGCCTGCGTGACGAAGGCCGGGATCGCTCGACCGTCATCGGGGCGCATGCGTTCGCCGTACGTGTTGAAGATCCGCGCGATGCCGGTGTTCACCCCATGCGTACGCCGGTACGCCATGGTCAGCGCCTCGGCGTACCGCTTCGCCTCGTCGTACACACCCCGCGGTCCTACTGGGTTCACGTGACCCCAGTAGTCCTCGCGCTGCGGGTGCTCGCGTGGGTCGCCGTACGTCTCGGAACTGGACGCGAGGATGAACCGCGAGCGTTTCTCCCGGGCGAGTCCGAGAGCGTGCAGGGTGCCGATGGCGCCAACGGTCAACGTCTCGATCGGCAGCTGGAGGTAGTCGACCGGACTTGCCGGTGAGGCGAAATGAAGGACCAGGTCGATCGGTCCCGGTACGTGGATGTAATCGACCAGGTCGCAGCGCACGAGCCGGAAGTCCGGCGACTCCAGCAGATGCTGAACATTGGCCGGACTACCGGTGACGAAATTGTCCAGAGCGACGACCTGGTAGTCGTCGGCCAGCAAACGCTCAGACAGATGCGACCCGAGAAACCCGGCCCCACCGGTCACCACTGCACGCCGCATCAGATCCCCCTCCGTCGGCGAGTCCCCCCGGACCCTCTCGCTCAGCGTAAGCCCACCACGCCGCAACTTCCCCGATCTCGAGCGCATCGAGCCTGGACGGTCGCCGCGGACGGCTCCGAGGGGCCGGCACCTACAACGTCGATATCCCCGGTTTTGGCGTCAGGCCGACGATCTGGCTGATGGACAGCAACGGCATGCATCGGCATCACTGGCCTGCCGTCCAGTTGGCGCTCTGCCGGCTGACCCTCCGGGCGGCGACGCTTGAACCCGGGTGGCGGTCACCTGGGTTCAAGCGAGGGGTGTCGATGGACGAACCGGATGAGGTTGCGGAGTTCGCGAGGCTGTTCAACGGGTTTCTGGAACGGATGCAGAATCCTCCGTCCGAGAACCCGCGGGAGAGCCTCAGAGAGCGGTTGCTGGCGTATCTCGGCATGGATCCCGAGGAGCTGCCGGTGGTGGCCGCGTCGTTCCCGTCCTTCGATCTGCCGAACGTCCAGCTCGCCGTCGAGGCGTGGTTCGACAGCTTCGAGGTGGTCGGCCTGGCCGGATCCGATCGCGGCCACTACACCTTCTCCGAGCTGCTGGAGGTCTCGGCCCACCGCCGGTACGGCATCGGCGCGGTCGACTACCAGCGCATCTCGATCGCCGTCGACCAGGAGATGGATTGCGTCGCCTTCGGGTTCTACCTGGCCAGTCAGGGCGACGACCGGTACGTCGCGTTGCTGCGAGCCGCCAACCCGCAGTACGGGCGGCCCACGGTGCAACTCGAGGTCGTTGCTACTAGCAAGGAAGCCGGAGAGCGCTTCCTCGGGGAGCTGCCCGCGCTGATCCTCGAGCACAACGTCTTCCGCGGGCAGGTGGTCTCGTTCGAAGGGCACCAGTTCGAGCGGGGCGTCGGGCCGTTCCGGTTGCACGCGCGACCGGAGATCTCTCGCGACGACGTAGTACTGCCGGACGGCGTACTGGAACGCGTCGAGCGCGAGGTGATCGGCATCGCGGAGCACCGCGAGGTGCTGCTCGCAGCCGGTCAGCACCTACGTCGCGGCGTACTGCTGTATGGGCCGCCGGGGACCGGGAAGACGCACACCGTGCGGTATCTGTTGTCGCGGCTGCCTGAGTTCACGGTGGTGCTGCTGGCGGGCACAAGCATCGGGTTCATCTCCGAGGCATGTGGGCTGGCACGGATGCTGCAACCGGCGCTGGTGGTGCTCGAGGACTGCGACCTGGTGGCGGAAGCGCGGGACCACGCGTACGGCGGAGGTCCGCTGCTGTTCCAGGTACTGAACGAGATGGACGGACTCACCGAGGAGGCGGATGTCGCTTTCCTGCTCACCACCAACCGCGCCGACCTGCTGGAGCCCGCCCTGAGCCAACGCCCCGGCCGGGTCGACCTGGCAGTCGAGATACCGCTCCCTGACGCTCCCGGCCGCTCCCGGCTGCTGTCGCTCTACGGACCGGGCCTTGAGTTGAGCCCCGCGGCCGTCGAGGACGTGGTCGCAATGACCGACGGCACCACGGCTTCGTTCGCCAAGGAGCTCGTACGCCGCGCAGTACTCCTCGGCGCCGAGAACGACTCGCCACCCGGCGACGCAGAACTGAAAGCAGCCGCCGAAGACCTCCTGTCCACCCGCGACGCTCTGACCCGCCGCCTCCTAGGCGCCACCGAGCCGGCCCCCTACACACCCCCACCGGAAGCAACCCCCGGCTTGGCCCCACCCATGTCCTACTAACAACCCCGTCCCGGTCTGTCGGAGGCGGCCACTAGGTTGCGGTTCATGGATCTCAACGGACGGCCCGACCCGCCCACCGAAGCGGGGGAGAAGGAGACGCTGGTCGCGTTTCTGGACTTCCACCGCGCCACACTCCGCTGGAAATGCGAAGGGCTGACGCCTAAGCAACTCGGTACGGCCCTCCTCGCCCCGTCGCGGCTGACGCTGCACGGATTGATCCGGCACCTCACCGAGGTCGAGGTCGGCTGGTTCGTCGGCACATTCACCAACGAACCGGTCGTCTACGCCTACACCTCACCCGACAACCCCGACGCCGACTGGAACGACCTCAACCCTGCCGCGTACGCCGACGACCTGCGCCGGTATGACGAGGCGGTCGACCGAGCCCGCGCCGCCATCGCCGACCTCGACCCCGACTTCATCGGCGAAGACGAAGGCAAACGCTTCACCCTGCGCTGGGTGCTCGCCCACATGATCGAGGAATACGCCCGCCACAACGGCCACGCCGACCTCCTCCGAGAACACCTCGACGGCGCCACCGGCGAATAACCAGCCGGCAACTGCCGGCCCACCCGTCGCCTCTCCTGCGTCGAGGCTCCCACCCACCCTCAGACGCGGCTCCTCCGTCGCCACCTGACCTGCGCTCTCGCCAAGGCGCGCCACCTTCGTACTGCCGGGTCGTGGCCGCACCTGGTGCTCCGATTGCTACCGGCCCACTCCGTCGGAGTCTCCTGCGTCGGCGCTCCTGCCCACCCTGGAACGCGGCTCCTCCGTTGCCGCTTGACCTGCGTCGTCGCCAAGGCGGATCACTTCGTGCCGGTGCTCGTGGCCCGCAAGTGGAGCTGCGACAGCGAGTGTTGCGACAGGGTTCGCGGGGACAAGGCGGTGGTCACGAGATACACGAGGCAGACCGACCCGGGTACTCAGCTCGCCTGTACGAATCGCGTGCGCTCAGCGACAGCGCAGCTGAGCGGCGACGGAGGAGCCGCGTTCCAGGGTGGGCGGGAGCCGCGACGCAAGGAGCGGCGACGGGGTGGGCGCGTGCAGCGGCGACGGGGTGGGTGGTAGTTCGAGTGGTTGCGGATTGGTGGGGGATGGTTACTGTCTGGGCATGAGCTTGAAGTCGAGCATTTCGCCGGTTCGTTGGGATCCGCCGCCCGCGCCTCCGGAGCGGCAGCCGCGCGACCTGGATGTACAGGTTGTCGCGCTACCGGGTGAGGGGCCCGAGGACGTGTTGATCGACGAGGACGGCAGTGTGATCACCGGGCTGCTCGACGGCCGGATCCTCCGGGTCAGCGCGGACGGCCAAACGATCACGCCCCTCGCCGACACGGGTGGCCGCCCACTGGGCATCGAATGGTTGCCCGATGGCAAGGTGTTGATCTGTGACGCCAATCGTGGGTTGCTCACGCTCGACAAGGACAACCGGATCGCGACCTTGCTCGGGGAGGTCGACGGGCGGCCGATGAAGTTCTGCAACAACGCAGACGTACTGCCTGACGGCACGATCTTCTTCACCGACTCGTCCACCCGCTTCGGCGTCGCCGAGTGGATGGCCGACCTGTTGGAGCACTCCAGCACCGGCAGCGTCTACCGCCTGACGCCCGACGGCGAGCTCACCAGACTCGTCACCGGGCGGCCGTTTCCTAACGGCGTCGCGCTGAGCGGCGACGGCAAGACCCTGTTCTTCGCCGAGACAGCGAGCTACGCCCTCTACAAACTCGATCTGACCAACGCCGACGCCGAGCCCGTGCTCGTGACCGCCGTGCCAGGCCTGCCGGACAACATCGCGCGCGGTTCCGACGGCCTGATCTGGGTCGCCATCGGCTCTCCGCGCAACGCACTCCTCGACTTCCTGCTGCCGAAACCGCCCGTACTACGGAAGCTCGTCTGGGCCCTCCCCGAGGCGGTCAAGCCGAAGGCGGCTGATGTCATCGAGATCCAGGCGTACGACGACGACGGCAGGCTGGTCCACGATCTGCGTGGCAAGCATCCCGATTTCCGCATGCCCACCGGCGTCCGGGAACGCGATGGCAAGGTCTGGCTCAGCAGCATCGGCACGCGCACCCTCGCCACTTTCCGGACCCCACTGCGCTGAACAACAGCGTGCGGGCGACCAAGGACAGCTCAGCCGAGTTGCCAGGAGCGTTTCGACAGGCCGTACCAGAAGCCGTCGACCACGGTCTCCGCCGTGCCGAGTGACTCCTCCGCCGCCCCCAGCGACACGAAGAGCGGTGCGAAGTGCTCGGTGCGGGGATGCGCGATCTCGGCTGCCGGCCCCTTGTGCAGGAAGTCGATCAGCGAGTCGACGTCCTGCGCTGCCAGCGCCCGCCGAGCCCAGTCGTCGAACTCGACCGACCATGTCGGCGCTGGTCCGTCGGGCCGGCCGCTCAGGTTGATCGCCCGGAGGTTGTGCGTCGTGAACCCGCTGCCGACGATCAGCACGCCCTGGTCCCGCAGCGGCGCCAGCTTGCGCCCGATCGCGAACAGTTCGGCCGGGTCGAGAGTCGGCATCGACACCTGAAGGACCGGGATGTCGGCGTCGGGGTACATCTCCTTCAGCGGTACGTAGGCGCCGTGGTCGAGCCCGCGCGTCGGATCGTCGTACACGGGCGTGCCGGGGGACTGCAGGAGCTTGCGCACCTGGTTCGCCAGCTCCGGAGCGCCGGGCGCCGCGTACTGCACTTCGTAGTACCGGTCGGGGAAGCCGTAGAAGTCGTAGAGCAGCGGCACGGTTTCGGTCGCGGCGAGGGTGAGCGGGGCCGCCTCCCAGTGCGCCGACACGATGAGGATCGCCGTGGGCTTCGTGATCGCTGCCGAGACCGTGGCGAGTTCCGCGGTCCAGACGCGGTCGTCCGCCAGCGGTGGCGCACCGTGGCTCAGGTACAGCACCGGCGTCCGGCTGATCTCGACTGTCATGGCGATCCTGCCTCTCGGGAAAGTCTTACTCCTTCCAATGTAGTTGAACCCTCAATCTATTCCCAGAGGTCAGCAGGCACCGGTTAGGGTGCGAGGCATGCGATTCGGAATCACGATCCTGCCCGAGTACCGCTGGTCGACGGCGGCGCCGAAGTGGCGGCGCGCGGAGGAGTTGGGCTTCGATCACGCGTGGACCTACGACCACCTCACCTGGGGCGGCCTGCAGGACTCACCGTGGTACGGGACGATGCCGACGCTGACAGCGGCGGCGATGGTCACGTCGACGATCAAGCTCGGCACCTTCGTCACCTCGCCGAACTTCCGGCACCCGCTGACCCTCACGCGCGACATCCTCGCGCTGGACGACATCTCGGACGGCCGGTTCCTCTGCGGGATCGGCGCCGGCGGCGGCATCGACACGACCATCCTCGGTGGCGACGACCTGAGCCCGCGGCAGAAGGTCGACCGGCTGACCGAGTTCGTCGAACTGCTGGACAAGCTGCTCACCACCGACGGCGTGGACTACAAGGGCGAGTACTTCGAGACGCGCAACGGCCGCACGTTGCCGGGCTGCATCCAGCAACCACGGGTCCCGTTCGTCATGGCCGCGAACGGACCACGTTCGCTCCGCCTGGCCGCGAAGTACGGCGCCGGCTGGGTCACCACCGGCAAGAAGGGCGTCGACGACTGGTACGCCGGTGTCGCCGAACTCAGCCGGCGGCTGGACGACGTACTGGCAGGGAAGTCGCTCGATCGCTACCTCTCGCTGGACGACGGCGGGTACGCGCTCAGCAGCGCTGCCGCGTTCGAGGACGCGGTTGGCCGGGCCGCGGAGCTCGGCTTCACCGACGTCATCACGCACTGGCCTCGCGCCGAGGGCGTGTACGGCGGTTCGGAGGCCGTCCTCGAAGAGGTTGCCGCCGACATCATTCCTCGCTTGCGCGGGTAGAACGCCGGACCCAGAGCGGTACGACGTACCAGAACAGGACGAACCAGGCGAGCACGATCCCGACGACGATGAAGGCCGCGGTCCTGGACAGCACGACGTCGATCGCCAGCAGGACGCCGCTGGCGATCGCCAGGATGAGGAAGAACAGACCGCCGGCGGCCATCCGGCCGGCGATCGGGATCATCCGGTCGCGCATCTTCTTCTGGAACAGGATCCGGTGGAACGACACCGGCGCCAGGAACAGGCCGACCGCGAGCGCGCTGGTGATCAGAGTGCCGGCGAAGACGTCGTGGGTGAACGCGTCCGCTTCCTGGAAGCGATTGCTGAACGGGATGCTGAGCAGGAAGGCGAACAGGATCTGGGTGCCGGTCTGGGCCAGCCGCAGTTCCTGCAGCAGTTCGTTCCACTGGCGGTCGAGCCGCTCTCCGGCGTCTTCGTCCTCGCGCAGATAGCGGCCGTGTGCGTCGTCAGTCATCGGTCTCCTCGCTGTTGCGGGGCCTGTACCCACGAGCAGTAACCGGCTATGCGCTCGCGGGACAAGCATGCACAGGGCAACAGGAAGGGCCGCACACCGATCGGTGTGCGGCCCTTCCCTCAATCAGTTCTTAGAAGGCTGATCCGGAGATCAGATCGGGCGGATGTTCTCCGCCTGAAGGCCCTTCTGGCCCTGGGTGATCTCGAACTCGACGCGCTGGTTCTCGTCCAGCGAGCGGAAGCCCGAGGTCTGGATGGCCGAGTAGTGCGCGAACACGTCCGCGCCACCGTCATCCGGGGTGATGAAGCCGAAGCCCTTGTCAGCGTTGAACCACTTGACAGTACCGACAGCCATTGTTGTCTATCTCCTTGATGGCTTGTAACAAGACGCGATCCACACCTCATGAACCGCGTGTCGCCGAAAGGCCCCAGACGACGAAACCGGCCGTACAGCACAGCAAAAGTCAGTGGGAGTCCAAAACTGCAACGCGATAACTGTAGCCGATCTCGGGCGCTGTGTGGGGGGTGACCGCGAACACGTGTCGCGGAAAGTCGCCGCCCGCCACGCTGCGTATCCGGCTCGTGGCAGTGCGGGCGGGCAGCGGCGGGCCCCGACCAGTCCGCCCGGCAGACAACGAAACCCACGCCGACCTGCTGTTTTCCCACCCGCCCCGCTCCCGCAAGCGATTTCGTTCGCCGACAAGGAAGGACAATCCGGTCTGTACGCCGGGTAATTGCGCACCGGCCTGGCAGAAAATCATCGGCGTGTCGCGCTCACCTGGACAACGGTTCCGCGGCAGGCGAAGGTGGGGCTTCGACCTGAGAGGGAGGCTGGACTTGATCCTCAAAGTGGTACGCACCGGCGGATTCGCCGGGTTGGTCGCGCAGGGAGAGCTCGACACCGGTGTCGAGCCGGACGGCGAGCGGCTCGAGCGGATCGCCCAGGCGCTGGATCAGGGGCAGCTGGGGTCCGGTCGTCCACAGCCCGATCGGTACGCCTACCGGCTCGAGCTGCGCGACCACGCGGCTGCCGAGCCGACACTGCTCACCGTGGCCGAGCAGGACCTCGATCAGGACGCGGCCTGGCTCGTCGACCGCGTTCTGAAGCAGAACTAGCAGGGGAGTCCCGGTAGCACCGGGACTCCCCACTGCTCAGTGCCAGTCGATCTCAGGTGCGCGGTAGAAGTTCACGCTGAGCTCGTCCCATCGTGAACCCTGTGCGCCCAGGCGGCCCTTGTAGGCCGTCCAGTCGAGCGCCGACGCCTGCGACCAGCCCAGCTCGGCGATACCGGGCAGACGCGGGAAGGCCATGTACTCGAGCTTGTCGAGGTCATCCAGCGTCTCGGTCCAGATGGGTGCCTCCACACCCGCCACTGCGCCGGCCGGCAGGTCGGGGACCAGCGTCGAGGGATTCCAGTCGTACGCCGTCCGTACGTCGACCAGTCCCGCCCAGTCCTGCCCGTACGGCGTGCTCTCGTCGTACTTCATGTCCAGGTACGCCCGGTTGGCCGGAGACATCACCACCTTGGCGCCTTGAGCAGCGGCCTTCCGCGCGAGCTCCTGCGACCTCTCGTCATCAGTACCCCAGTACTGCGCGATGCTTCCCGCCGGCAGCGGTGTGTCGGCGATCTCCTGCCAGCCCATCACCCGCTTGTGCTGCTTGGTGACCAGAGCCGCTGCCTTCGGTACGAAGGTCAGGTAGTCCGAGTGCGGCGTCGAGTGCGCCTCGTCGCCGCCGAGGTGGACGATGTCACCGGGATTCTGCTGGGAGACCTCGCGGAACACGTCGTCGAGGAACTTGTAGGTGATGTCCTTGCCGACGCACAGCGAGCTGAAGCCCACGTCGGTGCCGGTGTAGAGCGGCGGCGCCACCCCGTCGCAGTTGAGTTCCGCGTACGACGCCAGGGCCGCGTTGGTGTGCCCAGGGGTGTCGATCTCGGGGATCACCGTCATGTAGTGGTCCGCGGCGTACCGGACGATCTCGGCGTACTGCGCCTTCGTGTACGAGCCGCCGGGCGTCCCGTTGACCTCCAGGCTGCCGCCGTACGTCGTGAGCCTCGGCCAACTGTCGATCTGGATCCGCCAGCCCTGGTCGTCCGACAGGTGCAGGTGCAGCTTGTTCAGCTTGTAGAGCGACGCGAGGTCGATGTAGCGCTTCACCTCGGCGACCGAGAAGAAGTGCCGCGAGACGTCGAGCATCGTGCCGCGATAGGCGTACCGCGGCGAGTCGGCGATCGTCGTACCGGCAATACGCCAGGGCCCGGCCTGCCGCGTCTTGGCGTCGGCTTTGGCAGGCAGGAGCTGCCGCAGCGTGGTCACGCCGCGGTACAAGCCCTCGGGAGTGGCGGCGGTGACAGTGACGGTGGAGCGCTCGACACGCAGCTGGTAGCCCTCAGTGCCCAGCGAGGCCGGGCCGTTGGTCGACAGCCGGATGTCGGCGAAGCCGGGCAGCACGGGGAGCACCGGAAGGCGGTAGCCAGTGGAGCGTCGCAGCTGTGCGGTGAGCTGGTCAGCCACCTTCTTCGCAGCGCGGCTTTCCTTGGCGGACGAATCGACGCCGACGATGCTCCACGGCTTCAGTGTGAAGGTCTGGTTGGGGAGGGTGTGCTGCGACGTGGGCTGTGGGATCAAAGCGGGCACCGCCTGGCTGTAGCTCTGAGGCTGGGCGAGGGCGGGCGTGGTGGCGATCAGGGGAGTCGCTAGCAGGGCGGCCGTGAGGAGACCGGTGAGCGAGACCCGACGGCTGGGGCGAAGATGTCGGTCCATGACCGGAAGTGTTCGTCTGCTCACTGGCGGAGTCAAGATCTTTCAGCAAACTCCTTGCCTTACTCAGCCGTACTTCCGCGCCATCGCCACTGCCGGTGCGACATAGGCGGTTCCGAACATCACCAGATGCGTCAGTAGCGGGTGGAGCCGGTGCAGGCCTACCCGGTCGCGCCAACCGTCCGTCAACGGGTGCGCCTCGTCGTAGGCTCGCAGTACGCGCTCCAGCTGCGGCATGCCGAACAGGCCCAGCATGGCCAGGTCCGTCTCGCGGTGGCCGCCATGGGCAGCCGGGTCGATCAGGTGAACGCCGCGGGCGGTCCAGAACACATTCCCCGACCACAGATCACCGTGTATCCGCGACGGCCGCTCCGCCGGATCGTCGTACACATCCGCCTCCAGCCTGCGGCACAACCGCTCGAAGACCGCCAGTTGCGCCCCGTCGATCGTGCCTTTGTCGTACGCCGTCCGCACATACGGCTGAATCCGGTACGCCGAGTAGAACGCGCCCCACGACTCCACGGGCTCCAGTGCGTGCGGCAACTCGATCGTGCCGATGAAACCGTCCGTCTCCCAGCCGTCAGGCGGTACGCCGAAGTGGCGCGCGCCCGCGTCGTGGATGATCGCCAGCCGCCGGCCGAGTTCGTCAGCGGCAGCGCCGGTCGGCGGTACCGGCTCGAGTCGCGGCGTGACGAGCCGGCCGGCGGAGACCTCGAGCGGCTCGACCACCGGTACGCCGCCCGGCACGGCCAGCCAGCGCAGGCCGGCGGCCTCGACCTCGAAGAATCCGGGCGGAGCATCGTGGCGCTCTTTCACGAACGCGACGGGCGGGACGGTCATGACCGGAACTCTGCCAGTTCCGCGGCCAATTCGACTGAAGTGTCAACAAGCCGTGTCGAAAGATGCGCGAGGGGTGTCCGACCTGTCATCGTTGGCGGCCGGGCCTTCTGACCAGGACGGGCCTGGCCGCAGGGAACGACCCTGATTCATGAAGCTGGAGGACAGATGACGCAGGTGGCAGAGCAGCCGGGCAGTACTGCCGGGCGGCTCGGCTCGGTGGTACTGGACTGCCCGGATCCACTCGAGCTCGCCCAGTTCTACTCAGCGCTCTTCGGTCTCGAGATCGACGAGCACGGTGACAGCGATTGGCGGAGCCTGACCGGCCCCGGCTCGACCCTCGCCTTCCGGCGTTCGGAGGACTACGTACCCGCCACCTGGCCGAGTACGGACGCACAGCAACTTCACCTCGACCTCATCGTCGACGATCTGGCCAGCGGTCACGCGACGGTCGTCGCGCTCGGCGCCGAGCCGCTCGACCCCGTCGACGCCCCACCGGCGCAGAACGAGCGGGGCTGGCGGGTCTACGCCGACCCGGCCGGTCACCCGTTCCGGATCTGCCTGGAATAGCAGCCGGTACTGCGTGGCGCCGGCCGACCCGCCCCGGGTCGGCCGGCGCCTTTTTGCTGCCTGGACCACTTCTGGTCCAGTCCGTTTGCATTCGCCTGAGACGGGCAGTGGAAGCGCGGAGGTGCCGTCTTGTTCGAAGGTTTCGAGGAGTTCGAGCTCCCGACTTCCGGTACGACGATCAGAGGCCGGCGCGGTGGAGCCGGGCCACCGGTGTTGTTGCTGCACGGGTTCCCGCAGACCCACCTGATGTGGCATCGAGTGGCGCCCGGGCTGGCTGAACATTTCACGGTGATCGCCACTGATCTCCGGGGTTTCGGCGACAGCGGGAAGCCGGCCAGCTCGGCCGACCATTCGCCGTACGGCATGCGGGAACTCGCCCGCGACCAGGTCGAGGTGATGGAGGCGCTGGGTCACCGCAGCTTCAGCGTGGTCGGCCACGATCGCGGCGCGCGGTGCGCGTACCGGATGACGCTCGATCATCCGGAGCGGGTCGATCGCCTGGCACTGCTGGACATTGTGCCGACCGCGGAGGCGTTCGATCGCGCGGACAAGGATTTCAGTCTGGGCTATTGGGTCTGGTCGTTCCTCGCGGCACCCGAGCCGATCCCGGAGACGCTGATCGCCGGGGCGCCGGAGGTGTTCGTCGGTGCGTTGCTCGACGGCTGGTCCACGAGACCGGACGTGTTCGATGCCGAGGTGCGCGCGGAGTACATCGAGAAGTTCCGGGATCCGGCGACGGTGCATTCCATCTGCGAGGAGTACCGCGCGGCGGCCACGCTGGATCACGAGCATGATCGCCTCGATCGGGCTCAGGGCCGGCGGATCACCTGCCCGGTCCTGGCGCTCTGGGATCCCGGTGGCGCGGTGGCGCAGTGGTACGACCCGCTGGAGATCTGGCGGGAGTGGGCCACCGACGTGAGCGGGGGAGCGGTCGGCGCCGGTCACTTCTTCGCCGAAGAGGCACCGGACGAGACGTTGGAACGATTGCTCGGGTTCCTGCTGTGAGCGATTGACAAGATGTTGTCAAAGTGACAAACTGTTGTCATGTCAGAAACCACCCGTTCCGTTGTTCATCTCGCTGTTTACGACACGCTCGCCGACTGGGAGACCGGTTTCGCGACCGCGCACCTCAACAAGCCCCTGTGGCACAAGACGCCGGGCCGGTTCGCGGTCTCGACGGTCGGGCCGAGCGCGGCGCCGATCACCACGATGGGCGGCCTGCGGATCACGCCGGACGTCGTGCTCGCGGACCTGAAGCCGGCTGACAGCGCGATGCTGATCCTGCCGGGCAACGACATCTTCGCGACCGAGGCGTTCGTGCCGTTCGCGGAGAAGGCCCGGGAGTTCCTCGACGCCGGCGTGCCTGTTGCGGCGATCTGTGGCGCCACGGGCGGTCTGGCGATGGCCGGGCTGCTGGACGACCGTGCTCACACCAGCAACGCCGCGGCGTTCCTGGACAGCCTTGGCTACAAGGGCGGAGCGCTGTACCGCGACGAGCCGGCCGTGACGGACGGCGACCTGATCACGGCGAGCGCGACGGCGCCGGTCGAGTTCGCCCGCGAGATCCTCGCGCGTCTCGACGTGATGGAGCCGCAGGTGCTCGCCTCCTGGTACAAGCTGTACGGGAAGAAGGACCCGGCCGGGTTCTACGAGCTGATGTCCGCCTGACCAGAGGAACCGACGGCACGATGACCAAGCGCGAACAGGAACTGCTCAGCGCCGCCGCGCTGACCGCTTTCAAGCTGAACGGGCAGTTCCTGGAGCTGGCCGAGCATCTGGCTCGGCCAGCGGGCCTGACGGCTACCTGGTGGCAGGTGCTCGGCGCTGTCCTCCACCAGCCGCTTTCGGTGTCGGCCATCGCGCGCGAGATGGGCATCACGCGTCAGGCGGTGCAACGGACCGCCGACGTACTGGTCGACCGAGGTCTGGCCGAGTATCACGACAACCCCGCCCATCGTCGGGCCAAACTGGTTGCCCTCACCCCCGAAGGGCGCGCCGCCAACTCAGCGATCGGCCCACACCACGCCCAGCACGCCCGCCAGCTCAGCGGCGTGCTCGGCGAGGACCAACTGGCCGACGCCGTGGCCGCCCTGACGAAGCTCTCCGAGGCGCTCGACGCCTTGGAGCTGTCCGACTGAAAGTTCCGGAACCAGTCTCGGGGAACGTTCCCTTGACACCTGAGGGCTGACCGACGACTCTCTCAGAGAGCGCTCTCTCACCCTGCAGGACGATGCCGCCCATCACGTCTCCTGATTGGTTCCTTCATGCCTACTTCTTCGCTGGCCGGAGCGCGCTCTCCGGCTCTCCGGCGCTGGCTGGTCCTGCTGACAGCCGCGTTCCTGATCGCGACAGCTCTCGTCGTAGCGCCGGGCGGCAGAGCTCAGGCTGCCGACACGCTGCTGTCGCAAGGCAAGACCGCCACCGCCTCGAGCACCGAGAACGGCGGCACTCCTGCCGCGGCCGCAGTCGACGGCAACACCGGCAGCCGATGGGCCAGCGCGTTCGCCGATCCCCAATGGCTACAGGTGGACCTCGGCGCGACCTCAGCCATCAGCCGCGTAGTACTGAACTGGGAAGCCGCCTACGCGAAATCCTTCCAGCTCCAGGTCTCAGAGAGCGCTTCCGGCCCGTGGACCTCGATCTACACGACGACTACCGGCACCGGCGGCATTCAATCCGTCGATGTGACCGGCAGCGGTCGCTACGTCCGCATGCTCGGCACCCAGCGCGCCACCGGCTACGGCTACTCGCTCTGGGAGTTCCAGGTGTACGGCGGTACCGCTGACGGCTCGCCCGCGTGCGGCACCGCCAACACTGCCCAGGGCAAGACTGCGACGGCGTCGAGTACCGAGAACGGTGGCACCCCGGCCTCCGCGGCTGTCGACGGCAACCCCGGCACCCGCTGGTCAAGTGCCGCAGCCGATCCTCAGTGGCTCCAGGTCGACCTGGGTTCCGCACAGACGATCTGCCAGGTCGTGCTCAGCTGGGAAACGGCGTACGGCAAGGCGTTCCAGCTCCAGGTCTCCGACAACGCGGCCGGCCCCTGGACCTCGATCTACACAACCACGACTGGCACGGGCGGGACGCAGAGCCTCGACGTCACCGGCACCGGCCGGTACCTGCGAGTCAACGGCACCCAGCGCGGTACGGCGTACGGCTACTCACTCTGGGAGCTCGTAGTGCACACCACTGGCGGCGGTAGCGGCCCCGTGATCCCGCCGACCGACCCGATGAACCCCGACTTCGGTCCGAACGTCTCGGTGTTCACCCCGGCCACCCCGCAGGCGCAGATGCAGGCGAAGCTCGACCAGGTCGCCGCACTGCAGCACACCAACCAGTTCGGCAGCGAGCGCTACGCACTGCTCTTCAAGCCGGGCACGTACGCCGCCGACGTCAACCTCGGCTTCAACACCCAGGTCGCCGGCCTCGGCCTCTCGCCGGACGACGTGAACATCAACGGGCACGTCCGGGTCGAGGCCGACTGGCTGCAGCAGGGCGACAACCCGAACAACAAGCAGAACGCCACGCAGAACTTCTGGCGCTCGGCAGAGAACATGGCGGTCACCCCGCCGAACGGCCAGATCGAGCGCTGGGCGGTCGCCCAAGCAGCGCCGTACCGTCGGATGCACCTCAAGGGCGCGCCCGAGATCCAGCTCTGGAGCGGCGGCGACGGCTGGGCGAGTGGTGGCCTGTTCGCCGACACGAAGATCGACAACACCGTCGTGTCCGGCTCGCAGCAGCAGTGGTTCTCGCGGAACTCGGAGTTCGGCAGCTGGACCGGATCGGTGTGGAACATGGTGTTCGTCGGTACGACGGGAGCTCCGCCGCAGCACTTCCCGGACCCGGCCCACACCGTCGTCGGCACGACACCGGTGATCCGGGAGAAGCCGTTCCTGTACGTCGACAACGCCGGCAGCTACAACGTGTTCGTCCCGGCGCTTCGCCAGAACTCGTCCGGCACCAGCTGGTCACACGGACCGGCCGCCGGTACTTCGATCTCGCTCAGCCAGTTCCTGGTCGCCAAACCCGACACCCCGGTCGCCACGATCAACGCGGCGCTCGATCAGGGCAAGCACCTGCTGTTCACGCCGGGTGTCTACCACCTGACCGACACGATCAAGGTGACCAAGCCGAACACCGTCGTCCTCGGGCTCGGGATGGCGACGCTGACTCCGGACACGGGAAAGAGCGCGATCTCCGTTGCTGACGTCGACGGGGTCAAGCTCGGCGGCCTGCTGATCGACGCCGGCCCGGTGAACACGCCGGTCCTGGTCGAGATCGGGCCGCCCGGATCCAGGGTCAACCACGCGGCGAACCCGACGTCGCTGCACGACGTGTTCGTTCGCATCGGTGGAGGCTCGCACCTCGGCAAGGCAACGGTCAGCTTGCAGGTCAACAGCAACAACGTGATCGGCGATCACATGTGGCTCTGGCGGGCCGACCACGGCGACCAGGTCGGCTGGGACGTGAACACCGCGGCCAACGGGTTGGTTGTCAACGGCAACGACGTGACCATGTACGGCCTGTTCGTCGAGCACTACCAGCAGTTCGAGACGCTCTGGAACGGCAACGGCGGCAAGACGTACTTCTACCAGAACGAGATGCCGTACGACGTACCGAACCAGGCCGCCTGGACGAGCGGCGGCAGCACCCAGGGCTGGGCGGCGTACAAGGTCGCCAACAGCGTCACCACCCATGAGGCCTGGGGCGTCGGCAGTTACTCGTTCTTCCAGACGAACCCGTCCATCGTGGCCAGTCACTCCTTCGAGGTCCCGGACACCCCCGGCGTCCGCTTCCACGACCTGGTCTCGGTATCTCTCGGCGGCGTCGGCACGATCGCCAACGTCATCAACAACACCGGCGGCCCGGCCAACGCCACCACCCAGCAACGCTATCTGGTCAGCTACCCGTAATTCATGATTCCTGGGAGGCGCCAAACCTCCCAGGAATCACGCTGTCGTCAGAGCCTTGCGAATGCGTTTGTCGGACACCGGGTACGGCGTGCCGAGCGTCTGCGCGAACAGGCTGATCCGGAGTTCCTCGAGCATCCAGCGAACCTCGAGGAGCTCCGGAGTCGGGTATTTGCCGGCGGGAATCGCTCTCAGACGTTTCTCGTACTCCGCCGTCAGCGTTTGCACGACGGCCATCCCCGAGCGGTCTCGCATCGCGTTGGCGCCGATCTTGTCGAGGCGCTGCTCGATCCCGCGCAGGTAGCGAACCAGGTCGGGCAGCCGCTGAGCGCCCGCCTCGGTGATGAAGCCGCGATGCACGAGACCTTCCAGCTGGCCCCGAACGTCGGAGAGCGCGGCCAGCAAAGCCGGGCTGGAGGCACGGGAGATCTGCTTGTCGACGGTGCGTGCGTGAGCGAGCACCTGCTCGACCTGCTGGAGGATTGTGAGCACGGTGTCCGCGAGATCGGAGCGGACGGCGTCCCGTAGTACGGAGAAGGCGGTGAGGTTCCAGGCCGGGCCGCCCGCGGCCATCATCAACTGGTCGACCGCCGCGGAGATCGCGTCGTCGAGCAGGTCACCGACGTTGCGGTGCGGTCCGGCCAGCAGGGTCATCTTCTGCTGGTTCGTCAGGTTGCGCTGGACGACGTCGATCACCGAAGGCATCGTCAGCAGCAGGAGCCGGCGGGTGCCGGTCCACATCGCCGCCGCCTGGTCGCGTTCGGTTTCCTGCAGCCGGATCGCCACGCTCTTGCCCTCGTCGACCAGCGCCGGATAGCCCGCGACCGTCAGCCCGTTGCGATGCTCGGAGAAGGTCTTCGGCAGGTCACCGAAGGTCCAGTCGGTCAGCCCGGAGCGCTCCAGGCCGCTGACCGCCTTCGACGCCACTTGCGAGATGGCGGCCTTGGTCTTGGGCTTCAGGCGTTCCTTGAGGGTCGCAAGGTCCTTGCCCTCGGCCACCGTTTTGCCATGGTCGTCGACGACCCGGAACGTCATCCGCAGATGCTCGGGAATCCGGCTCCAGTCCCAGTCCTCCGGCTCGATCTGGACGTCACGCATCGAGCGGAACTCGCGTGCCAGTGCGTCTGTGAGCGGACCTGAACTCTGATCCAGGGCCGGCAACACCCGGCGGGCATGGTCGGGCGCCGGCACGATGTTGCGGCGGATTGCCTTGGGCAACGATTTGATCAGCGCCGTGACCAGTTCCTCGCGGAAGCCGGGAACACTCCACTCGAAGCCGTCGGCAGTGACCTGGTTGAGGACCAGCAACGGGATGTGCACTGTGACGCCGTCGGCGTCGGTGCCCGGCTCGAACGCATAGGTCAGATCGAAGGTCATCCCGTTCTGCGTCCAGGTGAGCGGGAAATCGCGTTCCTCGATCTCCGCACCCTCACGAACCACCAGCGACCGCTCGAAGTCGAGCAGATCAGGATCGCGCTGCCGCGCCTTCTTCCACCAGGTGTCGAAGTGCCGACCGGTGACCACCTCGGGGCCGAGCCGCTCGTCGTAGAAGGCGAACAGCGTCTCGTCGTCGACCAGCAGGTCGCGCCGCCGGGTTCGTTCCTCGAGCTCCTCGACCTCTTCGATCAGCTTGCGGTTCTCGTGGAAGAACTTGTGGTGCGTGTCCCAGTCGCCCTCGACGAGCGCATGCCGGATGAACAGCTCGCGCGACACCTCGGCGTCGACCTTACCGTAGTTGACCTTGCGCCGGGCAACGATCGGTACGCCGTACAGGGTGACCTTCTCGTACGCCATCACCGCGCCGGCCTTGCGCTCCCAGTGCGGCTCGGAGTAGCTGCGCTTGATCAAGTGCCCGGCCAGGTCCTCGGCCCATTCCGGCTCGATCTTCGCGTTCACCCGGGCCCACAGCCGCGAGGTCTCGACGAGCTCGGCGGCCATCACGAACTGCGGTGGTTTCTTGAACAGACCAGAGCCGGGGAAGATCGCGAACTTGGCACCGCGCGCCCCGAGGTACTGGTGCTGGTTCGCGGGATCCTTCATGCCGAGGTGCGAGAGCAGGCCGGCCATCAGCGAGATGTGCACGTTCTGCGGGTCGGCGGCGCCGCCGGAGTTGAGCGTGACGCCGATCTGCGCCGCGACCTGGCGGAGCTGGGCGAAGATGTCCTGCCATTCGCGGACGCGGAGATAGTTGAGGTACTCGTTGCGGCACATCCGGCGGAACTGGTTGCCGGAGAGCTCGTTCTGCTGCTTCTTGAGGTAGTTCCACAGGTTGAGGAAGCCGAGGAAGTCGGAGTTCGGGTCCCGGAAGCGCGCGTGTTGCTGGGTTGCCTGCGCCTCAGCGTCGGTTGGGCGCTCGCGCGGGTCCTGGATCGAGAGCGCGGAGGCGATCACCATCACCTCGCGGACACAGCCGTGCTTGTCGGCCTCGACGATCATCCGGGCCAGCCGCGGGTCGAGCGGGATCTGGGCGAGCTGCTTGCCGATCGGGGTGAGCCGGCGGTTGCGGTCGGAGGACTTGGTGGAGTCGATGGCGCCGAGTTCGGTGAGCAGTTGCAGGCCGTCGGTGATACTGCGCTTGTCCGGCTCGTCGATGAACGGGAACGCGGCGATGTCGCCGAGCCCGATCGACGTCATCTGCAGGATGACCGAGGCGAGGTTGGTACGCAGGATCTCCGGGTCGGTGAACTCCGGCCGGCTCTCGAAGTGCTCCTCGGAGTACAGCCGGATACAGATGCCGTCGCTGGTCCGGCCGCAGCGGCCCTTGCGCTGGTTCGCGCTGGCCTGGGAGACCGGCTCGATCGGCAGGTGCTGGACCTTGGTGCGATGGCTGTAGCGGGAGATCCGCGCAGTACCGGGGTCAATCACGTACTTGATGCCGGGGACCGTCAGCGAGGTCTCGGCGACGTTCGTCGCGAGCACGATGCGGCGGCTGGAGCCGTGCGAGGAGAAGACGCGATGCTGCTCGGCGTTGGACAGGCGGGCGTAGAGGGGGAGGACCTCGACCCCACCGCCGGGCCGGCCGCGTTGCGCGGCGTACTTCTCGTTCAACGCGTCCGCGGTGTCGCGGATCTCCCGCTCGCCGCTGAGGAAGACGAGGACGTCGCCGGGCGCCTCGTACTCGAGTTCGTCGACCGCGTCGAGGATCGCCTGGGTCTGGTCACGGTCGATCGTGCTCGGGTCGTCGGGGTCGTTGATCGGGCGGTAGCGGACCTCGACCGGGTAGGTCCGGCCGGAGACCTCGACGATGGGCGCGGGTTGACCTTGAGCGTCGGCGAAGTGCTCGGCGAAGCGCTCCGGGTCGATCGTCGCCGAGGTGATGATCACCTTGAGGTCCGGGCGACGGGGGAGGAGCTGGCGCAGGTAGCCGAGGATGAAGTCGATGTTGAGGCTGCGCTCGTGCGCCTCGTCGATGATGAGCGTGTCGTACCGGCTCAGTTCGCGGTCGCGCTGCAGTTCGGCGAGCAGGATGCCGTCCGTCATGAGCTTCACCAGAGAGCGCTCACTGACCTTGTCGGTGAACCGTACGGCGTACCCGATGGTCTCGCCGAGTTCGGTGCCGAGCTCCTCGGCGATGCGCTCGGCGACCGTGCGGGCGGCGAGGCGGCGCGGTTGGGTGTGACCGATCATGCCGTGCACGCCGCGACCGAGTTCGAGACAGATCTTCGGGATCTGGGTGGTCTTTCCGGAGCCCGTTTCACCGGCGATCACGACGACCTGGTGGTCGCGGATCGCCGCCGCGATGTCGTCCTTGAGCTGACTGACCGGAAGCTCTTCGGGATAAGAGATCTCCGGTACGGCGAGCCGCCGGCGCTCCACCTTCTGCTCGGCCTGCTCGATCGCATTCGCGACGCCCTGGAGCGCCTGGTCGCGCTTCCCCGCTTCCTTGATCCCCCGAACCCGCTCCAACCGCCGCCCGAGCTGCTCCCGATCCCCAGTCATCACCCCGTCAAGCCGCTTCACCAACTCACCCAGCGACAAACTCTCCGAAGCGTTGCGCGAGAGCACATTCTCCGAGGCGCCGCCCGGGTGCGCCTTCTTCGAGGTGTCGCGCGGGAGCGCATTGTCCGAGGTGGCGCCGCCTCGGGGCGGATCGGCTGGGGCGCTGTGGGAGAGCGCATCCTCGGAGGTGCTGCCTGCGGGCGCGCCCTCCGCACCGGCCGCCGGGCGCGGCGACTTCGGGGAATTGGGGTTCTTGCCGCGGCGTCGGCGACGGCGTGGCGCCGGACCCTGCGCGGGGGCCGGGTCCGGTGAGGTGGAGGCAACTGGGGAGGGACGCGGCGATTCGGTCCGGGCATCAGGCATGTCAGCACCCAGTTTAAGCGGCCGACTCCAACCGCTCATGTGGTTTACCCATCAACGCCCCGGCGTCAGCCGCCGACCGGCTCCACGCGTCGGCGCAGCAGACAGAATTCGTTGCCCTCCGGATCAGCAAGCACATGCCACGGCTCTTCCCCGGTCTGCCCGACATCCGCCCTTCGTGCGCCGGCCGCGAGCAACCGTTCGAGCTCCGCATCCTGCTCGGTATCGGTCGGATTCACATCGAAGTGAATCGGAAGCTTGCCCCGCCGAGGCGCAGTACTCCGGTTGAACACCAGAATCGGCGAAGTCCCCGCGTCATCCGGCGGCCCGATCTCCAGGTCGTCGCCGTCCCAGCGGAGCTCGACATACCCGAGCACCTCACACCAGAAGTCCGCAAGCCGCTGCGGATCGACACAGTCGATGACCAGCTCAGTAATCCGACAAGCCATGCCCCGACCCTAATGCGCCCCCCAATCCACCCACAGCCACCTGCCGCGCCTACACCACGCACGACCGCCCGGCACCTGGCACCAGGCATCCAGCTCTGGACAACCACGCACCCTGGGGCGACGCCAGCTCCGGACACCTCGCGGCCCGCGCTGACACCCAGCTTCGGACCCACACGCCCCGCGCTGACACCCCGCTTCGGACGCACGCACCCTGGGGTGACACCCCGCTTCGGACCCACGCACCCGGGGGTGAGACCCAGCTCCGGACACGACGCGTCCCGCGCTGACACCAGCACCGGACACCTCGCGCCCCCGCGCTGACGCCAGTTCCGGACGCCACGCGCGCTGCGAGGACGCCCAGCACCGGACACCACGCGCCTTGCGCTGACACCAGCACCGGACAACCACGCGCCTTGCGCTGACATCCTTGCGGTCAGTCGTCTCGTGACGAGGGGACCTTGACGGCGAGCACCGGGACGGGGGCTTCGAGGAGTACGCGCTGGGCGGTGCTGCCGAGGATGAGTTTGCCGACCGGGCTTCGTCGGCGCAGGCCGAGGACGATCAGCCCGACCTCTTCCTCTGCTGCGGCCTTCAGAAGCTCCCCGGCGACATCGCCGCTGCCGACCGCCTGTTTGATCGTCACCTCGACGCCCCGCTCGCGAAGCTTCGTCTCGGCCGCGGCCAGCTCTTCGGAGTTCGCGTACCGATTGTCGAGAAAGGTGTCACCGCGGCTGGTGTTGAGCAACAGGATGGAAGCGCCACGCAGTACGGCCTCCGCCCCCGCAGCTTCCAGAGCGGCCTCACCTTCGGGCGTCGGCACGTACCCGACCAGGATCTTCATACCCCCACTCTCCCATCAGCCCCGTCCACCCCCTCCCATCCGCTCCGGATCGTCGCACTCTGGCTGAGTTGTTTGGCGTCAGGTGTCGTGGAGGTGGCGGCGGAGGACTTTTCCGGTGGCATTGCGTGGGAGGCTGTCGACGAGGACTACTTTGCGGGGCGCCTTGTAGCGGGCCAGGTTCGAGCGGACGTGCTCGATCAGCTCGTCGGGGAGCGTTTCTCGGGAGGCGTCGTTCGACGGTACGACGTACGCGATCAGGCGCTGGCCGAATTCCTCGTCCGGAGCGCCGACCACGGCCGCGTCGAGGACGCCCGGGTGGCTCATCAGGCAGTCCTCGACCTCGACCGGGTACACGTTCTCGCCGCCGGAGACGATCATGTCGTCCTCGCGCCCGTCGACGAAGAGCCGGCCGGCGGAGTCCAGATGGCCGAGATCGCCCGTGCTCATCCGGCCGTCGACGGTCGTCTTGCTGCTGCCGTCGGAATAGCCGCCGAAGACGAGTCCGCCACCCGCGAAGATCCGCCCGGTCTCGTCGACCGGAAGCACCTGGTCGTCGTCGCCGAGGATCCGCACCGAACTCCCGAGACAGGGTCGGCCGACCGTGCCGGGTGCGGCCAGCAGATCTGCTGACGTGGCGATCGTCGCGATCCCGATCTCGCTGGACCCGTACGCATCGGACAGGATCGGCCCGAACTGCGAAATGAACCGCTCCGCCAGCGCCGGACCGAGAGCGGACGCGCCGGAGATCACCGCGCGCAGCGAACTGAGGTCGTGCTCGGCGATAGTGGCCGGTCCGAGCGCGAGCATCCGTTGCAGCATGACCGGTACGGCGACGACGGATCCCGCCCGGTTCGCCTCGATCGAGGCGAGCACGGCCGCGGCGTCGTACCGGCGGGCCAGGACCAGCGGCGAACCGAGGAACAGCGCGAGCATGGAGGTGAGCAGACCGAGCCCGTGGAACAGCGGCGGGCAGATCACCATCGGCTCACCGGCGCGGAGACCGATTCGGTCCAGCATGCTGGCGGTGAGTCCGATCAGCCCGGCCGCGGTCGGCGCTCGGGGCGCCGCCTTCGGCGTACCGGTGGTACCCGAGGTCAGGATGGTGATGTGCCCCGGCTTGTCCGGTGCAGGCGGGGGAGGAGCCGACCCGGAGGCCAGTTCGTCGAGTCCGACTGCGCTGGAGTGGTCCTTCCAAGCCAGCAGGGTCGGCACCTCGGCGTCGATGGCGAACTCTTCGTCGTGGATCAGCAGGTCCGGCCGATGCTTCTCGAGCACGGCCTTGAGTTGCGGCGCGGCGAACTCGGTGTTCACGAACAACACGTCCGCCCCGAGCCGAGACGTCGCCAGCGTCGCCTCGAGGAACCCGCGGTGGTTCCGGCAGAGCACAGCAACTTTGCTCCCGGCAACAATCCCGTACTGCGTATGCAGTTCGGCAGCCTGCTGCGCACAGCGCTGGTCGAGTTCGCGGTAGGTCAAGCTGCCGCGCTCGTCGATCACCGCGCACTGATCCGGATATCTGATCGCCGCGACGGCCCCGAGCGCCGCCATCGACTGACCCCACTGGCGGAGGACCCGCTCGATCGGCACGAGGTGGGACGGCCGCACCGACCGCCAGACCCCGGAACGGATCAGGCCGACCGACACCCCCGCAGCCTCGGAAGCACCACGGACCAGCCAGTCCGGCGGCCGCATCGGCCCGATCGGCCGCGGCATCATCCGCGCTCGCTCCATCGGTCTCATCGCCGCTCGCCCACCGATCTCATTCCGATCGCCCTACCGGCGTCATGACTTGCGCTTCGGCTTGTCGGTGCGGCGGAAGTACTGCTCGAGCAACCGGTCCGTGGGAACCCGCAGCAAGTTGCCGAGGGCATCGGCAGGACGAACGAAGGGCGGCGTGATGTTGTGCGGCTTGTTGGCGACGGCCGCACACACCTGGTCAGCCGCCTGCTCCGGGCTCAACCCTGGCAGCTGATTGAGGAGTGGAGTCGGTGAACTCATCCGCGTGTGCACAAGCCCCATGTAGACCGTCGACGTCGTCACCCCGTCGTTCCTGACCTCTTGTGACACGCAGCGCAGCCACACGTCGAAGGCGCTCTTTGAAGCCAGGTACGCCGACCAGCGCGCCATCGGCGGAGTGCGCACCCCAGCCGTCGACACATTGACGATGTGCCCGGACCGGCGCTCGCGCATCGACGGCAGCAACTCCAGTACGAGCTTGGCCGGCCCGAGATAGTTGACGGAGTTCGTCCGCTCGATGTCGTGGAACCGCTGGTACGAGTCCGCGACCGACCGCCTGATCGACTTGCCCGCGTTGCTCACCAGCACGTCGACGTGCCCGTGATCGGCCAGCACGCCGGCGACGAGTTGCTCGATCGACGCGGTGTCCGCCAGGTTCGTCGGATAGTCGAAGGCCTTGCCTCCGTCGGCGCGGATGCCGTCGGCGACGACCTTCAACTGATCCGCGGTCCGGGCGACGAGCAGCACCGTCGCCCCGGCCCGCGCCAGCCGCTTGGCTGTCGCCTCACCGATCCCGTACGACGAGCCGGTCACCATCACGACCTTGCCGCGCACGGCCGCGGCGAGCCGGTCATCGGCAACCCGGCTCCGCCCATTGGTCAGCGCGACGAGCAGAGGCCAACCCGGCGGACGCTTCGGAGTCACCATGGGCCCGACATTACCGGCTAGTAGCCAATCTGGGCAGAGGCAGCTCGGAGCAAGCTCAGCTGAAACCACCTCGGCAGGGGAGAGCGGGTCAGGGACAATTCGGCCGCCCTCAGTTGACCTCCCTGGCGACGCGCTCCAGCCAGTCCCGGAGCAGGACGCCCATCAGGCCCGCCTGCTCGATCTGGAGGTTGTGCCCCGCTCGGTCGAGCACGGCGTACGTAGCTCGTGGGTAGTGGGGGAGCAGCGCGTACTGATCGGCGTACCCCGTGATGGAGTCTTGGCGACCGCACAGGACCAGCGTCGGCCGCTCGTACACGGGACCGCTCTCCGGTGCGACCGTCAACGCCCAGTTCTTCCGGATCCTGTCCATCGCCTCGGCGTCGGCGGCGTCCAGGCCGGGGAGCACGTCCGCGCGGTACTGCCGCAAGGTCTCGGCCGTCTGGATCACAGCAATCTCGGTGAAGTCCTCGACCTCCTGTGGGCTGAGGGATTCGACCAGACCAGGATCGACCTGCAGAACCACGTGGTCGGGAACGGTCCGCTCGGCGTGCTCGAGCGCTGTCCCGATCGGGCAGATCAGTCCGAGCCCGAGCACCTGCGACGGCCGTTGGGCGACCAGACCGCGCGCGAGATAGCCGCCGTACGACTCCCCGATCAGCACGAACGGTTCGTCGCCGATCTCCGTGTCGATGAACTCGATCAGCGCGGCCATGATCCCGTCTGAGCTGTCGATGGTCCCGGCGGGACTCGCGCCCATCCCTGGCAGGTCGGGATAGAGCCGTCGGTAGCCCGGAACGTCCGCGAAGAAAGGCTCGAGTGGCCCGGTCATCAGCCGGTGATCCGGCGTCCAGCCGTGCAGAGCGAGGACCGGAATACCTTCTCCGTGGGAGACGTGGTGAAGCGTCATGTCGTGCCTTTCCGTGCGCAGCGCCGGCCGGTCCCGGGATGCCGATCCAGCTGGCAGAAGTTCTAACAACTCGCTCCGACAATTTCCGTCAGCTCACATAGT
Source organism: Kribbella voronezhensis (assembly GCF_004365175.1). Classification (NCBI taxonomy): domain Bacteria; kingdom Bacillati; phylum Actinomycetota; class Actinomycetes; order Propionibacteriales; family Kribbellaceae; genus Kribbella; species Kribbella voronezhensis. Next base: position 1,239,414 of record NZ_SOCE01000002.1, read on the forward strand.
CTCGACCCATGTCCTCACGTTCATTGCATCTTCAGGCTCCTGACGCCAGCGTTCTGCGTGCTCGGTTGGGGCGGGCGAAGGAGGCCGCGGCCGGTACCGGGCTGCTGATCGCGCCGGGCTCGGATCTGCGGTATCTGATCGGCCAGGCCGGCGGCTCGTTCGAACGCCTCACGACGCTCGTCATCCCGGCCGATGGCGATCCGGCGCTCGTCGTACCGAAGCTGGAGGCGCCCGGCTACGCCGACGTACCGACCGATGAGCTCGGGATCGAGATCCTCACCTGGGTCGACGGCGATGATCCGTACGCGGTGGCGGCGGCGCGGCTGCGTGGGTCAGAGCGGGTCGCGGTGAGCGACTTCACCCCTGCACTCCATGTCCTCGCCTTGCGGGCGGCGTTGCCCGGCGTCGACCAGGTGCTGGCCGGACCGATCGTGCGCGAACTGCGGATGCGCAAGGACGCAGCCGAGATCGAGGCGCTCCGCGAGGCGGGAGCAGCGATCGATCGCGTCCACGCCCGCGTCGGCGAATGGTTGCGGGCAGGCCGCACTGAAGCGGAGGTCGGAGCTGATATTGCCGCTGCGATCGTCGAGGAAGGGCACGAGCGGGCCGACTTCGTCATCGTCGGTAGTGGACCGAACGGAGCCAGTCCGCATCACGACGTGTCCGACCGGGTGATCGAGCCGGGCGACGTCGTGGTGGTGGACATCGGCGGACCGATCGCGGCCGGGTACTTCTCGGACTCGACTCGCACGTATTCCGTTGGCGAGCCACGCGAGTCCGGCGTACTGGCGACCTACGCGGTCCTACAGGAGGCGCAGCAGGCGGCCGTCGACGCCGTGCGTCCGGGCGTCAACGCGGAGTCGATCGACCACGCCGCACGTCGGGTGATCGCGGCTGCCGGGTTCGGGGAGTTGTTTATCCACAGGACCGGCCACGGGATCGGCCTCGACGTGCACGAAGAGCCGTACATTGTCAGTGGGAACGAGCTGATTCTCGAACCAGGCATGGCTTTCAGCGTCGAGCCAGGCATCTACTCCGACGGCAGATGGGGGGCACGAATCGAAGACATCGTGGTAGTCACAGACACCGGCGTGGAGTCCTTCAACCAACGCCCGCACACCCTCACGATCGTCTGATTCCGTACTGCGGGTCGCGGGCCGGCGTGAGTGGTCAGCCCGCGCGGAAGGTCTTGCGGTAGGCGAGGGGGGAGACGCCCAGTTCGGTGCGGAGGTGGTGGCGTAGCGACGCCGCCGTACCGAGGCCGGCCGATTCCGCAACGCGGTCGACGGAGAGGTCAGTCGTCTCCAGCAAGTGGCACGCGTGGCGGACGCGTTGCTGCAGCAACCACGTGCCGGGGGACTGACCCGTCTCGGCTTTGAACCGTCGGCTGAACGTCCGCACGCTCATCCGCGCCTGCTCGGCCAACGTGGTGAGGCTCAGTTCCTGGTCGAGCCGTTCGAGCGCCCATGCCCGGGTCGGACTGGTTCCCTCGGTGCCCTCATCAGGCATCACCCGCTCGATGTACTGCGACTGCCCGCCGTCCCGCCACGGCGGTACGACGCAGTGCCGGGCTGAGCGATTCGCGACCTCACTTCCGAAGTCGCGTCGGACGAGATGGAGGCAGAGGTCGACCCCGGCCGCCAAGCCGGCTGACGTGATGATGTCGCCGTCGTCGATGAAGAGGAGGTCCTCGTTGAGCAGCACCTTCGGATAGAGCGAGCGGAACAGGTCAGCGCGCTGCCAGTGTGTGGTCGCAGGCCGGCCGTCGAGCAACCCGGCCGCGGCGAGGACGAACGCGCCCGTACAGATCGAGGCGATCCGGGTCCCCGGACGGATCAGTGCGAGCGCTTCGGTGACCTCGTCCGGCAGCGTGCCCTCGTGCCGCGGCTGAGGGATGTACGTCCCCGGGACGATCACCGTGTCGGCCTCGGCCAGCGCCTCCATGCCGTAGTCGGGCACCAGCGAGAACCCGGCGGCCGAGCGGACGGGCGCCGTGGTCAGCCCGCAGATGCGCACGTCGTACAGGGGTGTGCCGTCGGAGCGGGTGGCGTTGCCGAAAACGGTCGGCGGGATGGTCAGGTCGAAGCCGACCACCGGTTCGAGAGCGAGCACGGCGATCCGGTGCGGCTTGACCGCACGGAGGTGGCTGGAGGAGGCCATGGCCATATCTTGACACATGGTGGCATTCCGGCCACTGTTTCCGGACCGGAATTTCCGGCATCCTCGCCGGGTGACAGTGATTCTGGAGAAGAAGACCGCCCGGCTGCACCGCGCCTGGCCGGTCGCCGCCGTGGGTTTCATCACCTTGATCGGGGCCGCCGGCTTCCGTTCCGTGCCGAGTGTCCTGATCGATCCGCTGCACGAGGAGTTCGGCTGGTCGCACGCCACGATCTCCGCCGCGGTGTCGATCAACCTGATGCTGTTCGGCCTGATCTCGCCGTTCGCGGCCGCGCTGATGGACAAGCTCGGCCTGCGCCGGGTCGTCAGCGCAGCGCTGGTGCTGATCGCACTCGGCAGCGGGCTCACCGTCTTCATGACTTCCTCCTGGCAACTGCTGCTGTGCTGGGGACTCCTCGTCGGCGTCGGCACCGGCTCGATGTCGATGACATTCGTCGCCACCATCACCGGTCGCTGGTTCGTAGAGCGTCGAGGCCTCGTCACCGGCATCCTCACTGCGGCCGGCGCGACTGGTCAGCTGGTCTTCCTGCCGCTGATCGCGCGGCTTGCCGCCTCCTACGGCTGGCGGGTGCCCGCCTTGGTCGCTGCTGGAGCCGCGCTGTCCGTAGTACCGCTCGTGCTGCTGTTCCTGCGGGACTATCCGAGTGATGTGGGTCTGCGGGCGTACGGAGCTCCAGAGGGAAGCACGGCGGGCCAGCGGGTCGAGACGACAGGGAACAGTGCGATGCGAGCGCTGAACGCACTGTGGACGGCGATGCATCGGCCCGCGTTCTGGATGCTGGCCGGCGGGTTCGCGATCTGTGGCGCCTCGACGAACGGCCTGGTCGGTACGCATTTTGTCACCGCCGCACATGACCACGGGATGCCGGCGACCACGGCCGCTTCGCTGCTCGCTTTGGTCGGTGTCTTCGATGTCGGCGGGACGATCGTGTCGGGCTGGCTGACAGATCGCTGGGATCCGCGGTACCTGTTGATCGCCTACTACTCACTGCGCGGCTTGTCCCTGCTGGTGCTGCCGTCGCTGCTCGGGCCGACCGCGCAGCCGAGCGTGTGGGTGTTCATCATCTTCTACGGTCTCGACTGGGTGGCCACCGTGCCGCCGACGGTGGCGCTCTGCCGGGAGTGGTTCGGCGTGGACGGCCCGATCGTGTTCGGCTGGGTCTTCGCGTCGCACCAGATCGGCGCCGCGATCGCGGCGACCGGCGCCGGAGCGATCCGCGACGCGCAGGGCAGCTACAACCTGGCCTGGTACCTCGCAGGTGGTCTGTGCGCGGCGGCTGCCTTGATGTCCGCGAGCGTCGGCAGGCGCCTGGCTCCGGCCTGAGGAGTTCGGCTAGCCTCGACATAGGTTGAGGTCTGGCATCAGGAGAGGGCGCGCGTGGACATCGAGCCGGGTGAGCTGACGGTCGGGCAGCTGGCGGAACGCAGCGGGGTCGCCATCTCGGCGCTGCATTTCTACGAACGGCAGAACCTGATCGTCAGCTGGCGTACGTCGGGCAACCAGCGGCGCTACAAGCGGGACACGCTGCGCCGCGTCGCGCTGATCCGGATCGCGCAACGGGTCGGCGTACCGCTCGCCGAGGTGGCCGCGATCCTCGCGCTGCTGCCGGACAACCGGACGCCGACGCGGACGGACTGGGAGCGGATCTCCGAGTGCTGGCAGGCGGAGCTGGACAAGCGCATCCTGCATCTCGAACAGCTGCGCAACGACTTCAAGGACTGCGTCGGCTGCGGTTGCCTCTCGCTCGACCGCTGCGCGCTGGCCAACCCGTACGACGTACTCGCGGCGCAAGGCCCTGGTCCGCGGCGACTCGTCGACCCGGCGGGGGAGCCGTGCCACCCGGGATCCTGCCGCTGAGTTGATCAGGCGTCGCCGCATGCTCCGAGCGTGTTGTCCACAGGCTCGAGCCGGCGGCGAGCGAAGTGGGGGTGGCGGCGTCTAGGGTCGTCGGCATGGGTGAACTGCTGAAGTTGTCGGACGAACGGGCGAGTACCGCGGCGGGCGTGATCCGCGCGATCGCCGGTGACGCCGCCCGGTTGCGGGAGGACCAGGAGACCGCGGTCGCCGCGTTGTGCGAGCCGAACGCGCGAGTCCTGGTCGTGCAGGCAACGGGGTGGGGCAAGTCCGCCGTCTACTGGGCAGCCACGGCGATCCGCAGGTCCGAAGGGGCTGGGCCGACGCTGGTGGTTTCACCACTGCTTTCACTGATGCGCGACCAGGTCGCCGCCGCGGCCCGCGCAGGACTCCGGGCCGCGACGCTCAACTCGTCGAACGTGGACGCATGGTCCGGGATCGAGAACGACCTCCGCTCGGGGGCGATCGACGTACTGCTCGTCTCACCCGAGCGGCTGGCCAATCCCGGCTTCGGCCGACGCGTGCTCGACGGGCTCGCCGGACAGATCGGCCTGCTCGTCATCGACGAGGCGCACGCCGTGTCGGACTGGGGGCACGACTTCCGGCCGGACTACCGCCGGGTGTCCGATGTGCTGCAGAAGCTGAATCCGCAGACTCCGGTCCTCGCAACGACCGCGACCGCGAACGCCCGAGTGACAGACGACGTGGCGCACCAATTGGGGCAGTCGACTCTCGTACTCCGCGGGCCGTTGGCCCGGTCGAGTCTCCAACTCGCAGTCGTGGACGCGTTGTCGCCGCTGGACCGCTTCGCCTGGGTGGTCGATCAGCTGCCGAAGTTGCCGGGCTCCGGCATCGTCTACACGCTTACCGTCTCCGACGCGCAGCGCCTCGCCGCTGCTATCCAGGAGGTCCATGGAGCCGCGGTGCCCGTCGCGGCGTACACGGGTGGGTTGGAGGCGTCGGAGCGGGAGTACCTCGAAGATGCCTTGCGGGGCAACAAGCTGAAGGCGCTGGTGGCGACGTCTGCGCTGGGGATGGGGTACGACAAGCCTGACCTCGGGTTCGTCGTGCACGTGGGCTCGCCGCCGTCGCCGGTTTCGTACTACCAGCAGGTCGGGCGTGCGGGACGTGGGATCGACCACGCGGTCGTGGCGCTGCTGCCGTCGCCTGCCGACGCGGGGGTCTGGGACTACTTCGCCACAGCGACCATCCCGGTGCCGGAGCAGGTGAATCGGCTGCTCCGCGGGCTCGAGGCCTACGGCCCCGATCAGCCGGCCACGGTTCCGTCGCTCGAAGCGGAGACCGGGCTGCGGCGTGGCCGGGTCGAGTTGATGCTGAAGCAGTTGGCGGTGGACGGCGCGGTCGAGCGGGTGGAGCGCGGCTGGATCCGGACGGCGATCGACTGGACCTTCGACGCGGACCACTACGACGGCATCGTCGCCGTACGACGTCGCGAGGCGGACATCATGCGGGCCTACACCCGCGGCGAACGTTGCCTGATGCAACTTCTTCAGGAGTCGCTGGACGATCCGTCGGCCGAGCGCTGCGGGCGGTGCTCGGTGTGTCTCGGGCTACTGCCGGATCCGCTCACGGCGAAGCCGGATCCCGAAACGGTGCACGCGATCACGCGGTTGCTTCGTGGCGAGACCCACGTCCTGGAGCCGCGGAAGATGTGGCCGGGTGGAGCGTTCGGCGCGAAGGGGAAGATTCCGCCGGCACTGATGGCTGAGCCGGGGCGCACTGTGGTGTTCGCCGATGCTCCAGAGTGGCGTGAGGTGATCAGCGAGACCTTCAGTTCCGGCACCGGGGGAGACCCGGCGGCCATGGACGCGCTGAAGGCGGGCTGTGTCGCGGCCCTGTCTCGCTGGCGCGACGCGTGGTCGCGCCGTCCCGAGGTGGTCGTCACGCTGCCGGCGGCCGGCTATCGCTGGCTGACCACGGAGATCGCCGACCACCTCGCCGAGATCGGCCGCCTCGAACGAGCCGAGCTCACCGTCGACTCCACCGCGTTCGCCGACGACCAGTCCTCGGCCGAGGAAGCCCGTGTTTGGCGAGACGGCGTCAGCATCGACCCCACGACCGCTCAGGCGATCGGCGGCAAGTCCGTCCTCCTGGTCGTCGACGCCTCGTCCTCCCAATGGCCGATCACAGTCGCCGCCGCCAAACTCCGCGAATCCGGCGCCGACGCAGTACTCCCCCTCCTCATCCACCGAAAGCCATAACTCTCGCCGCCACCAAACCCCGCGAATCAGCGGCCTACATAGGACTCTGAGCCCTGGCCTAGCGCGAGAAGTATTGCTAGGCGGGGATGGGCAGGGATTCGGCGAAGGACTTGAGGTCGGAGATGAGGCGGGTCCAGCCGTCTTCGATCATGGGGCGGATGGCGCTGTCCGGTTCGAAGCCGCTGTGGATGACGGTCAGTTTGACCTGATCGCCGTCGGGCTCCAGATCGAAGCTCACCCGGGACAGCGGCTCGGCGGCGGTCTTGTCGCGCAGTTCGTCGTCCATCTCGACGGCCTTGGCGAACTCCGGCGTGATGTGGTGCCACGTGAACGCGAGCCGCCGGTACGGATCGTGCTCCAGCACAACCTGTCCCTCGCCGGCCATCGTCACGTCGCCCATCTTCCACTCCATCGGAGAGCCGACCTTCCAGTCGGTGTCGTGGTGCAGACCCCAGTACTGCTGGGTGAACTCGGGATTTGTGAGCGCCTGCCAGAGCCGCTCCGGGGTGGTCTTGATGTACGTGGTGTAGACGAAGTCGTTCATGGTCTCCTGCTCCAGGCTGTTCTTGAGATCGGCGAGCAACTGCACACGCCGGCGGTCGTACTGCGTGATCCAGCGGTCCGCGATGGCGTTGATCGGTTCGGCGTTCAGGAAATGCAACTTCTCCCGGCCGCGCCGCGCGGTCGTGACGAGGTTCGCGGCTTCGAGTACGGCGAGGTGCTTGCTCACCGACTGCCGCGCCATCTCCAGTCCGGCGCAGAGGTCACGCAGGGTCTGGCCGTTCCGCTGGTTCAGGTTGTCGAGCAGCCGCCGCCGGCTCGGGTCCGCCAGCGCCCTGAACACCTCGTCATCCATCGCCCCTCCGCTGCAACATGCAGCTGTCTAGCTGCCTTTTCACAATAGGCAGCCAACCGGCTGCATGTCAATCGGCACCGACTCCGGCGAGGTGGCGTCGGGAGCCGGATCGACGTCGATCGCCTTCAGCCTCGGACCCCGGAACGGACGGGGACCGGTCTCGCATGATCTGGGGTAGGGCAGGGCACCGGTGGGCAGCTATGGAGAAACCACTGGTCCTTGTCACGGGAGTCACCGGCTACATCGGTGGTCGCCTCGTTCCCGAACTGCTCGAAGCCGGCTTCCGGGTCCGCGCGATGGCTCGCAATCCGCAGCGGCTGCGGGACCGTGACTGGTTCGGTGACGTCGAGGTGGTCGAGGCGGACGCGGGCGACGCCGAACAGGTCGCGGCCGCACTTCAGGGCGTCGACATCGCCTACTACCTGATCCACGCGCTCGGCACCGGCAACCGCTTCGAGTCGCGGGACCGGCACACGGCCTTGACGTTCGGTACGGCGGCTCGCGAGGCCGGCGTACGGCGGATCGTCTATCTCGGCGGGCTCTATCCGCAGGGCGAGGTGTTGTCGCCGCACCTGGACTCGCGTCGTGAGGTCGGCGAGATCCTGCTCGCCTCAGGCGTCCCGACGACCGTACTGCGGGCCGCCGTCATCATCGGCTCAGGGTCCGCATCCTTCGAGATGCTGCGGCATCTCACCGACCGGCTGCCGTTCATGGTCACACCGCGCTGGCTGGGGACCCGGATCCAGCCGATCGCCGTCCGGGACGTCCTGCACTACCTGGTCGGTAGCGCCTCGATGCCGGCCGAGGTCAGCCGCGGCTTCGACATCGGCGGGCCGGACGTTCTCACCTATCGCGACATGATGCAGCGGTACGCCGCGGTCGCCGGACTCCAGCCGCGACGGATCGTGACGCTGCCGCTCCTAACTCCTTCGCTGTCCAGCCACTGGGTCGGGCTCGTGACGCCGGTCCCCAGCAGCATCGCCCGGCCGCTCGTGGACAGCCTGATCCACGAAGTGGTGTGCAAGGAGCACGACATCGCGCAGTACGTCGCCGATCCCGAGGCGGGCCTGATCGGCTTCGACCGGGCGGTGGACCTCGCGCTCAAACGCGTGCAGGAGTTCGACGTCACTACCACCTGGGCTTCCGCGTCCACACCCGGTGCGCCGAGTGACCCGTTGCCGGGTGACCCCGACTGGTCCGGCGGCTCGTTGTACGTGGACGAGCGGGAGAGCGCTGTCTCGGCGACTCCGGAGCGGCTCTGGTCGGTGATCGAAGGGATCGGCGGCGGCAACGGCTGGTACTCCTGGCGGCTCGGCTGGTGGGCCAGGGGAGTGCTCGACCGGGTGTTCGGCGGTCCGGGTCTTCGCCGCGGCCGCCGCAACCCGCAGGATCTGTCGGTCGGTGACCCTCTCGACTGGTGGCGGGTGGAGGAGATCGAGGACCTGAAACTGCTCCGGCTCCGCGCGGAGATGAGGCTGCCTGGCCTCGCCTGGCTGGAGCTGATCGTCGACACCGACGCCGACGGGAACACGATCTTCCGGCAGAGAGCGCTCTTCCATCCTCACGGGCTGCCCGGCCACCTGTACTGGAACGCGATCAAGCCGTTCCACGGCGTCGTGTTCGGCGGCATGCAGCGCAACATCGCCGAGGCCGCCCAGTACACCGACGGTCCCGCCCACTGGAAGCCGTCGCGGAAATCGTCTTGACGGTCAGCGCAGGATGGGATGGTGAACATCACCAGCCTGGGCTTCCGAACAGATCTCAGACTCCTCGAGCTGGCCGGGAGCGAGGTGACCGATCGAGGCGAGTATGTCGTGGTGCGGACGCCTCGCAACCCGGCGTTCTGGTGGGGCAACTTCCTGCTGCTCCGTACGCCGTTCGCGCCCGGTGACACGACGGCACGCCTGGCGTTGTTCCAGACCGAGTTTCCGGACGCGAAACATGTTGCCATGGGCATCGACAGCGTGGACAGAGTGATCGGCGCCGAGGACGAACTGCTGGCGGCGGGCTTCGAGCTGGAGCCGAGCACGGTGATGACCGCCTCGCGGGTCAACGAGCCGGCGCGGCCGAACGAAGCCGCGGAGTACCGGCTGCTGAGCGGCGACCGGGACTGGGAGCAGCTGACCGAGCTGGGGTTGGCCTCCGCCACGATGACCGTCGACGAGGCGTACGAGGACTTCACCAGAGGTCGAACCCGATCTGCTCGTGAGCTGGTCGAGTCCGGACAGGGGTTCTGGTTCGGGGCGTTCGAGGGAGAGCGGTTGCTGGCGTCTCTCGGTCTGGTCCCCGACGGGCAGGGCGCTGCCCGGTTCCAGACCGTGCAGACGCATCCGGAAGCCCGCAACCGGGGACTCGCGAGCACACTGGTGCACCGGGCGGCGGCGTACGGGCTGGACGAACTGGGAGCGAAGACGCTGGTGATCGTCGCCGATCCCGAATACGTTGCCGTGCGCATCTATCGCGCCCTCGGGTTCGAAGACACCGAGACTCAGCTCCAGGTCATCAGACCCGCTGCGTGAGGCATGAAAGGGTGGGGGGATGACTGAGATCGTGCGCGGGGTCGCGTTGGTGACCGGTGGCAGCAGGGGGATCGGGGCTGCCGCCGCGGTCGCGCTGGCGGGTGACGGTTGGGATGTGGGGATCAGTTACCGGACGCAGGCCGATGACGCTGCGGCTGTGGTCGCTGCCTGTGAGGCCGTCGGACGACGCGCGGTGGCGGTGCGGGCCGATGTGGCCGAGGCCGAGGACATCGAGCGGATGTTCGGCGAGGTGACCGATGCGCTCGGACCGATCGGTGCCGTGATCAACAATGCCGGCATCGTGACGCCGTCGGCGAAGGTGGCCGACTACGACGTCGAGCGGCTGGAGAAGGTCTTCCGCATCAACACGATCGGGGCGTTCCTGGTCGCGGGAGCCGCCGTACGCCGGATGTCGACCGCGCGCGGCGGAAGCGGTGGGGTGATCGTGAACGTGTCGTCACGGGGCGCGGTGCTCGGGTCCGCGAACGAGTACGTCGATTACGCCGGCAGCAAGGCGGCGGTGGACACGCTGACGATCGGCCTCGCGAACGAGGTCGCGAAGGAAGGGATCCGGGTGCTCGGCATCCGGCCAGGGTTGATCGAGACCGACATCCACGCCGAGGGCCGGCTCGAGCGGATCGGAGCCACCCCGCCGCTGGGACGACCGGGCAAGGCCGAGGAAGTCGCCGCGCTGATCGCGTTCCTGGCTTCGGATCGCGCCTCCTACATGACGGGCTCCATGGTCGACGTAGCCGGCGGCCGCTGATCCCATGCCCTCGAGCGCTTAGCGCGGAGTGGCTAGCCGGGTGGGCCGGGTTCGGCCGCGGACGGTGACTTCTTCGCCGGCCCGCCACTGGTCGGCTTCGGCCGCGGAGGCCTCGGCCACCGCGGCCATCGAAGCGACCAGGCGACCTGGCACCGACTTGGCGAGCTCGGTGAGCCGGGCCGCCTCGTTCACCGGGTCGCCGATCACCGTGTACTCGTACCGCCGCACGTCCCCGACCGTCCCGGCGACGACGATTCCCGCGGTCACCCCGATCCCAGCCGTTGCCTCGGGCAACTCATCGCGCAACCGGACAGCCAGCGCACGACCGGCCTGGAGAGCGCTCCCTGCCGGATCTGCCAACTCGGTCGGGGCACCGAACACGGCCAGCACGGCGTCGCCCGCGAACTTGTTCACGAATCCGCCGTGCTCGTCCACCTCGTCGACGACGACAGCGAAGAAGCGGTTGAGCAGTTGCACCACTTCGGCCGGCGGCCGGGTCGCGGCGAGTTCGGTCGACCCGGTCAGGTCGACGAACAACACCGCGACGAAGCGTTCCTCACCACCGAGCGTGTCACTGCTCAAAGCCTCCCGGACCACCGACGGTCCGACGTACCGGCCGAAGAGGTCGCGGAGGCGTTCGCGCTCCCGAAGGCCCGCGGCCATCCGGTTGAAACCGGCTTGCAGTGAACCGAGTTCGGTGCCGTCGAACACCGGGATCCGGACATCCAGGTCGCCACGGCCGATCAGCGTCAGCGCGTTCCGCACCGAGCGGACCGGAGCAACGACAGATCGCGCAGAGAGCGCTGTCAGCAACCAGCCGCAGACCAGGACCACGGTGCCGAGGGCAAGGATGATGACGGAGAGCCGAGTGGCGGTGACGTCGCCGTCGATCAGGGCGAGTACGGCGGTCAGCATCAGACCGGCGACCGGGACTCCCGACCCGACGGCCCAGAAGAAAATCGTGCGCGCCTTCAGTCCGGCGGCGAGCAATCGGCGCGGTGGCGCCTCGTCGGCCAGCGCGCGGGCAGCGATCGGTCGGAGGGCGAACTCGCTCAGCAGATAGGACGCGGCGCAGGTGACGATACCGCCGTCGAACGTCGTGACCAGAACGCGGAGAACGCTCTCTGGTTGCAGAAAAAGCGTGAGCAGGCTGAAGATCACCGTCGCCAGCAGCCAGAGGAACACCTCGATCATCGTCAGCCGGAGCGGCAGTTGCAGGGTCGCGATCTGCTCGCGCGTGGTCGCCGGCCGATCTTCGAGAACCCACCGCGTCACCCGGAGCCCGAGCCGCGTGCTCCACCACGACCCGACCACGAGCGCGAACACGACGTACGCCGGGATGGCGATCGAGCGAGCCAGGTCGAGATCCTGATTGCCAGCCGGACCGGGCAACACGAACACCGCGAGCACGAAGACGACGAGCGCGCCGATCAGATTGGTGCCGATCGAGAAGAACGTCAGCAGCGCCTGGACCCGCAGCCGCAACAGCCGTGGGCTCTGATCGGCCGGACCCAGCAGCCACGATCCGAACGGCCGCCGCTGCAGCACAGCCTCGGCACTACTCTCCGACAACACCCTTACAGTCTGCTACCTCCCCAGCAGCGAACCGCGACCGCCTCGCCCACCCACGCGCCCGGTCGCGCGGTGAAAGGCGGTTTGGCACGGAGATGACCATGGCTCTAATTGGCCGCGTCATCGGAGCATTGCATGGGTAGTGTCCTGCGAACGACATCTGCCCCGGGAGCCCGCTGTGACGCACGACCGCCACTCCTACGCCGAACCGGCGTTGGTCCGCACCACCCACCTCGAGCTCGAGCTGGACCTGGATTTCACCGCGAAGGTGCTGGCCGGTTCCGCCACTCATACGCTCGCCTGGAGTGGCCCGGGCGATCGGCTGGTGCTCGACACGCGCGACCTGACCGTGCTGGCCGTGGAGGGCTCCACCGAGGACGGCTGGGAGCCGCTGGAGTACAGCCTGGCCGTGCCGGACTCAGAGCTCGGCTCTGCCCTGACGATCCGTACTGACCGGCAACAGCGAGTCCGGGTCAGCTACCGGACCGCCCCGACGGCGACCGGCCTGCAGTGGCTCGAGCCGTCGATGACCGCGGGCGGTGTACTGCCGTACATGTTCAGCCAGTCCCAGGCCATCCACGCACGCAGCTGGGTGCCGGTACAGGACACCCCGAGCGTCCGGTTCAGCTATGCCGCCCACGTGACGGCACCGCCTGAGCTGATGGTGCTGATGAGCGCCGACAACGGCACGGCGTCCCGGCGTACTGGCTCGTACGACGTGGTGATGCCCGAGCCGATCCCGTCGTACCTGTTGGCCATCGCGGCCGGTGACCTCGTCTTCGAGCCGATGGGCGACCGGTCCGGCGTCTGGGCCGAGCCGGAGATGGCGAAGCTGGCCGCGGCCGAGTTCGCCGACACCGAGGAGATGATGCGGGTCACCGAGGCGCTGTTCGGCCCGTACCGCTGGGGCCGCTACGACATCCTGGTGCTCCCGCCGTCCTTCCCGTACGGCGGGATGGAGAACCCGCGGATGACGTTCGCGACCCCGACCGTGGTGATCGGCGACAAGTCGCTCGTCACCGTGGTCGCGCACGAGCTGGCGCACAGCTGGTCCGGCAACCTGGTCACCCAGGACAGCTGGGACGACATCTGGCTGAACGAAGGCTTCACGTCGTACGTCGAGAACCGGATCGTCGAGGCCGTGTACGGCCCGGAGCTCGCGGTGATGGAGACCGCGATCAAGCAGCACGCGACGGTGGTGAAGCTCGACCCGCTGTCGGCGGCGGAGCAGGCTGTCGAACTGCCCGGGCTCAACCACAAGTCGGAGTACCACGGCACGAGCGGGCTCGGACCGTTGAAGGGATCGTGGTTCCTGGCCTGGTTGGAGGAACGGTTCTCGCGTGAGGTCTTCGACCCGTTCCTGCGAGGCTACTTCGATCGTTTCGCCTTCCAGAGCATCAATTCCGAGCACTTCGCCGCGCACCTGCGGGAACAACTGCTGGACCAGCACCCCGGTGTGGTCACCGACGCCGAGATCGCGGCCTGGCTGGACGAGCCGGGCATCCCCGCGTTCGCCGAGCGCGCGCAATCCGCACGCTTCGAGTTGGTCGACCAGAGCCGGGACAAGTGGCTCTCGAGCGGTGACCTTCCGGATGCGGCCGGTTGGACCACCCACGAATGGCTGCGCTTCCTCGACGCCGCACCGGACGTGTGGACGGCCGATCAGTTACAGCAGCTCGACCGCGAGTTCGGGCTCACCGGGACCGCGAACGGCGAGATCGCCCGCCGCTGGTACTCGATCGTTGCCGCCAGCACCTACACGCCGGCGTACGGCGAACTGGCGAGCTTCCTCACCCGAGTCGGCCGGATGAAGCTGGTCCTCCCGGTCTACCGCGCCCTCGTCGACAGCACCGGCCGCGACTTCGCCGCCAAGGTCTTCGAGTCGGCCCGCCCCGGCTACCACCCGATCACCATCGCCGCCGTGGAAAAGATCCTCGCATCCGCCTGATGACGCGCGCGGCTATTCGAGATCGAGGGTGTAGCGGTGGGTTCGGTGGGTTTCCTGGTAGCCGAGGGCTGTGTTGATGCGTTGCATGGGCGCGTTGGTGTCGACCGTGTCGGTGAGGAGCCCGGCGAGGTCGGGGTAGGCGGACCTCGTCCGCCGGATGCAGTCGGCCTTCATCCACAAGGAGAGCCCGTGGCCGCGGTGCTCCGGGAGGACCGCGGTCCCGTAGTGCTGGGCGTCGCCCTTGCCGTCGGCCGGTACGACGAGTTCGGTGAAGCCGACGATCTTGCCGGTGGCCTGCTCGATCGCGGAGACCGTGAGCAGGTGTTCGCCTCGGTCCTCGACGACCTTGGCGACGTGGCGCACGCGGTCGACGTCCCAGATCTCAGGTCCGTAGGAGATGTCACCGACGGGCGCGTCGTCCATCGCCGTCCGCGCATCGGCGTACGTCTCGACCAGTTCGTCGGAGACGACACCGGACCACGATTCGAGGCGATACCCAGGTGGGGCCGCCGGGGAGAGGGCAGCCGGGGAGGCTTCGGACAATGACAGCCGCGCGAAGATCAGGGTCAGCCCGACAGTGAACCCACGGCTCCGGAGGAAATGGTCGCCGGGCGACTCCACGGTCGCATCGGCCAGGATCGTCCGTACTTCGTGCTCCCGGCCGGCGGCCGCTGCGACGGCGAGCAGCTCCGACCCGATCCCGCGCCGACGCTCGGTCGGGTGGACTGCCAGCTCGAGCTCACTGAGATGAGCCAGGGACTCTTTGCTGTTCAGGCGGAGGAACGCGGAGCCGACCGGGTTGCCGTCTGAGTCGGACGCCAGCCAGGCGATCCGGCGGCTGAACGGCCGGTAGTCGGGATCGGTCAACGGCGTGATTGAGATGGACAAGCCCGCAACGTAACCAGTCCACCCACTCCACAGCAACTGCATTCCCTTCACCACCGTCGACAGCTACAAGTCTGTTTCCGGCGAGCGCCTGACGAGTGCGACCTAGGCGCGGGGGAAGGCGAGGCCGTGGGGCCGCGTGAGCCGGGGAAGGGGGCCGAAGCGGTGGCCGCAAGAGCGCGGGAAGGAGCCCGAAGCGGTGGCCGGGCGAGCGCGGGAGGGGCGAGGCGGTGGGGCCGGTGTGAGCGTGGAGTTCCGGGCGGTGACGTGCGTTTCGGGGAAAGGTGAGCGTTGTTTCCGCTACGGTGCTGCGGAGACCGGTGGGAGAGGGGAGCTCGGGGTGGAGCGGGAGTTCGGGGGAGAACGGGTGCGGACGATCGGTGGCGATCACCTGGCGTTGCGCGATCAGGTGCTCACCGAATTGCGCCGGCGCATCGTCGACGGCGACTACGCGCAAGGTGAGCGGCTGACGGAGATCCGGCTGGCCGACGACTTCGGGGTGTCGCGGAATCCGGTGCGCGAAGCGTTGCGGGTGGTCGAGGCCGAAGGGTTCGTGCAGATCCTGCCGCGCCGCGGTGCCGTGGTGGCGACGCTGGACGAGACGGCGATCCGGGATCTGTTCGCCGTACGGGAGCAGTTGGAGACCTTGGCGGCCGGAATGGCTGCCGAGCGAGCCACTGCCGCGGATGTCGAGCGGCTGCGGTCTCTGCTGGCTGACGCGAGTGCCGCGACCGAGGCGGCGGACTTCGATCGGGTCGCGGAGTTGAACAGCGCGTTCCATGTCGCCGTCATCGAGATCAGCGGCAACCGGTGGCTCGCCTCGCTGTCGTCGGCGATGTACCACCACGTCCACTGGGTCTTCCGGGTCGGTGCGCCGAAGCGTGCGCCGCATTCGTGGATGGAGCACATCCGCCTGGTCGATGCCATCGCCGCCGGCGACCGCGCGGCCGCCGTCGAGGCCGCGCGCCAGCACGTCGAAGCCGCCGCCGCGGCCGCGCTCGCACCAGACGAGTCCTCCGAGTAGGCCGACGCTAGCGGCCGACGGCGTACCCCTGCATGCCGCGCGGGTTGGCAGCGGCTGCCAGTACGCCGTCCGCCTCCCGGCTGACCGCGCACAGCCGGCCCAGACTCCACGGACCCGCCTCGGTGACGGCGTGCCCGCGGCGTACCAGCTCATCCCGTACTGCGGAGCCGAGGCGGCTCTCCATCGTCAAGCCACCCGGCTCGGTCGCGCGCGGGTAGAACGACGAGGGGAAGCTCGTCGTGTGCCACGCGGGCGCATCGATCGCCTGCTGAAGATCCTGACCACCGGCCAGGTGCCGCAGAAGGAACAGCAGTTGCCACTGATCCTGCTGGTCGCCCCCTGGTGATCCGCAGGCGAGCACGGGCGCGCCATCACGCAGTATGAGGGTCGGAGTCAGCGTCGTGCGCGGCCGCCGACCTGGGACGAGCGAGGACGGCAGGCCTTCCTCCAGCCAGAACATCTGCAACCGGCTGCCCAGGCAGAAGCCGAGTTCGGGGATCGTCGGCGACGACTGCAGCCAGCCACCACTCGGCGTGGCCGAGATGACGTTGCCCCACTGGTCGATCACGTCGACATGGCAGGTGTCACCCTTCGTGACGCCTTCCTTCGACACCGTCGGTTCGCCGGTCGTCGCGTCGAGCTCGTAGTTGCCGGTAGCAACCGATGGCAGGATCGCGACCCGTCCGTCCGGAGTACCCGGCCGCAGCTCGGTGGACGCGCTCGCTCCGATCAGAGCCGCGCGCTGGGCGGCGTACGCGGGGGAGAGCAGCGTCTTGAGCGGCACGTCCGCCCCGTCGCCGTACCAGGCCTCGCGGTCGGCGAACGACAGCTTCATCACCTCGACAGTGGTGTGCACTCCCGCCGCGCTGGTCAGGTCGAGGTCGGCCGGGTCGCCGAGCTCGGCCAGCACGGCGAGCGACTGCAGCAATGCTGGACCTTGTCCCCACGGACCGGTCTTGGCGACGGTGTGTCCATGCCAGTCGTAGGTCGCAGGCTCTTCCCAGCTCGCCTGGTACGCCGCCATGTCCGCGCCGGTGACGAGACCGGCATGGTCGGAACCGCTGGAGTCGCGATGGGGCAGCCGGGAGAACCTGTCGACTGCCTCGGCGATGAATCCCTCGCGCCAAGTACGCCGAGCGCGCTCCAGCTGGACGACTCGATCCGGCCCGGCACCCTCTGCGGTGATCAGGAGCCGCTCGAGCGTGTCGGCGTACGCCGTGTTGCGGAAGAGCGTGTTCTCCCTCGGCGGCCGGCCGCCCTGTAACCAGAGCGCTGCGGAAGTCGGCCAGTGATCGGTGAACAACTCCTGCACGTTCGCGACGGTGTCGCCCACTCGACCGACCAGTGGATGGCCGTTGCGTGCGTAGCCGATCGCGGGCTCGAGCACTGTACGCAGCGGCAGGCTGCCGTGATCACGCAGCAACAGCAGCCAGGCATCGACCGCGCCTGGTACTGCGGCCGCCAGCGGACCCGAGCCGGGAATCAGGTCGAGTCCCAGTGAGCGGAAGTGCTCGATCGTGGCGCCGGCCGGTGCGACGCCTTGGCCGCAGAGCACCCGCGGAGTGGGGTCGGCCGCAGTGGCGACGATCGCGGGGACCTCACCGCCCGGACCATTGAGGTGTGGTTCGACGACGTGCAGGACGAACCCGGCCGTCGCGGCGGCGTCGAAGGCGTTGCCGCCGAGCTCCAGGACCCGCATCGCCGACTGCGACGCGAGCCAGTGCGTCGACGAGACCATCCCGAAGGTACCGCGCAGGGTAGGCCGGGTGGTGAACGTCATGAAGCGACTCCTCTGCTCAGCTCAGACTCGTCCCGTCCGCCGCCCATCGTTGTAAAGCGGGCTGCGACCACCTCCACCCTCTCCGATGAGGTGCCCCGCAAGCCAATCGCCCGTGGCCTGGTTGCTTCGCGGACGTCACCAGTTGTCGGGCGAAGCGAGAGCGGTCGTGGGGTCGCGGTCGGCAGGCCCGGCTGGTTGCCAGGTGTCGTCGACGAGGGCGTACGGGTGCCAGCGGCCGATTCGGTCCAGGCGGAGTTGGCGGTCCGCGGTGCTCAGGCGGTTTGCGGAGACCTCGAAGACGAGGTCGCGGTCGTCCCAGGCAGCGGCCAATTCGGCTCGCGCGCGGGCGAGCTCTGAGGGATCCGGCTGCCACTCGTGCTCGAGAACGTCGAGACCGGGCGCACCGCCGTACGTCCATGCTGTGATGCCGATGGCCAGCTCGGCCGGTCCTTCGAAGGCGGTGCCGAGCCGGTCGGCGAGCACGGGGTAGTCGGCAGCCAGTCGTACGGCGTCCTGCCACTCGTCCAGCGCCCAGGGATGGGGGGAGCCGCTCAGGATCGCGCTGAGTTGAGCGCGGGCTCGCCGGGCGGCGTCGAGGGCGAGCAGCGGCAAGCTGGCCGGCTCCATTCCGGCAGGTGCCTGCAATCCGGCGACCACCAGTCCGTCGAGCTCTGCCTTGGCAGGCAACGCAGGCAGTTCCGGCAACTCAGCAGGCGCGCCGCCTTCGAACACCTCGCTTGCCGGTACGCCGGCTGGAGCTGGCGTCGCTTCGGGAAGCGGGGTGCCGGTCGCTCGTTGCTGCAGGTCGTCCAGGAGTTGTTCGCGGGAGCGACCTCGGATCAGCAGAAGAACGAAGGGATCCTCGTCGAGCAGCCAGCCGACCTGGTAGCAGAGGGCGGCCGCGTGCAGGCAGGGCAGTTCCCAGCCGTCGCACGTGCACGAAGGATCGAGATCACCGATCCCCGGCAACAACGGCACAGCAGCGTCGGCAGCGGCTTCGATCAGGTCGTGGGGCATCTCGCCATCCAGCAGGGCCGCGATGTGCCCGGCGCGCGAGCCCACCTGGTCGAGGAATCGGGTCCACTCGTCCGGACTCAACCGGTCGACCACGACGACCGACTCGTAGGTGGCCTCCGGCGCGTGGACCGTCGCCGCGATCCGCCCGGGGCTGACCGTGATCGTGCCGACCTGCCCCGAGTTCGCGAGCCGGCGTCCCTTCTTCAGCTGCCCCAGATCGAGCGAGGTGTCTTCCAGCGCCTGCCCCCACGACCGTCCCCACCACGACCGTGCCCGCGTACTCCCACGGCGGGCCGCGAACGCGGCGAATCCGCGCGCCACCTCGCCGCTCATCCGCGACCTCCTTGCAAGTCTCGGGCCACGGGTCGGGGCCGCTGCAATCGGCCGTGGGCTCGCGTATCGGACTGGCTCCGCCCAGCAGTCATCGGGCACCTCGCAGCTGGACCAGGTCGGCGAGCTCGGCGTCGGACAGTTCCGTGAGGGCGGCTTCGCCGGCGGTCAGTACTGCGTCGGCCAGTTCGCGTTTGCTGCTCAGCATCGCCGCGATCCGGTCCTCGATGGTGCCTTCGGCGATCAGCCGGTGAACCTGCACCGGGCGGGTCTGGCCGATCCGGTAGGCCCGGTCCGTCGCCTGGTCTTCGACCGCCGGGTTCCACCAGCGGTCGTAGTGCACGACATGGTCCGCGCGAGTCAGGTTCAGCCCGGTCCCTGCCGCCTTGAGCGACAGCAGGAACACCGGCACCTCGCCGGCCTGGAATCGCTCGACCAACTGCTCGCGCCGCTTCACCGGCGTACCGCCGTGCAGCAGCTGACTCGCGATTCCTCGGTCGGCCAGATGACGCTCCAACAGCCGCGCCATCGCGACGTACTGCGTGAAGACGAGCACCGCGCCGTCCTCGGCCAGGATCGTGGCGAGCAGTTCGTCCAGCAGTTCCAGCTTGCCGGACCGCCCGGCCAACCGCGCGCCTTCGGCCTCCTTCAGGTACTGCACCGGGTGATTGCAGATCTGCTTCAAGCCGGTCAGTAGCTTCACGATCAACCCACGTCGCGCCATCTGATCGCTGGCCTCGACCGCGGCCAGCAACTCGCGCACGGTCGCCTCGTACAGGACGGCCTGCTCGCGGGTCAGCGAAACCATCTGGTCGGTCTCCGTCTTCGGCGGCAACTCCGGCGCGATCCCCGGGTCGGACTTGCGCCGCCGGAGCAGGAACGGCCGGACGAGTCTCGCCAACCGCTCGGCGACCTCCTCGTCCTTGTCGGCCTCGATCGGCGTGGCCCACTGGCTGCGGAACGTACCGAGCCGGCCGAGCAGGCCCGGTGTCGTCCAGTCGAGAATCGCCCAGAGCTCCGAGAGATTGTTCTCCACCGGCGTGCCGGTCAGGGCGACCCGCGCCGCCGCCGGGATCGTGCGGAGCGCCTTCGCCGTACCGGAGGCCGGATTCTTCACGTGCTGCGCCTCGTCTGCGACCAGCAGCGCCCAGCGATGCGCCGCCAGCCGGGCCGCGTCGCGACGCAGAGTCCCGTACGTCGTGAGCACGAAACCCGAATCGGCTCCGTCCAGGGATCGACCGGACCCGTGGAACCGGCGTACCGGCGTCCCGGGGGCGAATCGCTGCACCTCGCGCTCCCAGTTGCCCAGGAGCGACGCGGGGCAGACGACCAAGGTCGGGCCGGACGTCTCGGTGGACTCCTGGCGATGGAGGTGGAGCGAGATGAGCGTGATCGTCTTGCCGAGGCCCATGTCGTCGGCGAGGCAGCCGCCGAGCCCGAGCGAAGTCATCCTGACCAGCCACTGCAGTCCGCGGAGTTGGTAGTCGCGCAGGGTCGCTTGGAGCGCGGCCGGCGGCTCGACGATGCCGTCGACCCGGTCGGGATCCGCAATGCGCTCGCGGAGCTCCTCCAGCCAGCGGGCCGGAGTGATGGTCACCTGGCGGCCGTCGATCTCGGCGGAGCCGGTCAGCGCAGCGCTCAGCGCGTCGATGGCGGTGACCGGCTTGAGGACGCGCTCACGCGCCTTGCGGGCCAAGTCGGGGTCGATCAGCATCCACTGGTCGCGCAGCCGGACCAGCGGGCGGGTCGCCTCGGCGAGCTGGTCCATCTCGGCCTCGGTCAGCGGGTCGTTGCCGAGAGCAACTTGCCAGCTGAAGTCGAGCGTCGCGCCGCCGCCGAAGAAGCCCGGCATGTCCGAGGGTGGGCCGTCGGCGGACGTGATCGCGGCGCGAGCGGTCAGCGCCCGGTTGAGACTGCGGGGCCAATGCACGTCGATGCCGGCCGACGCCAGGCGCTGGGCGGCACCTGCCAGCAGGTCGGCGATCTCCTCGTCGGCCAGCTCGATCCGGTCGGGCACGGGGGAGTCGAGCAGGCGGTTGAGTGGCGCCCAGACGCGTGCGGCCCGGCGGATCGCCAGGGTCGCGTCGATTCTCGCTCGCGGACCGAACCCGGGAACGTCCGACGACCACACATCCGCCGCATCGCGTACCAGGGTCGGGTCGTTGAGGCTGTGCAGCTGGACGTCGGCCCGGAACTCCTGCGACTCCGGCAACTCGACCCGCAACGAGACCCGTACGCCGGTGTCGAGGCCGGCCGATACCTCGTCGGCCCACGATCGTAGTCGCGGGACCTGCTGTGGTGCCTTCGCCGCAAACAACGGCCCATGTGCCTTGGCTGCCGCCGCCGACCGGGGCATCCCGTCCGCGACCGCGTCGAGAAACTCCCGCACCAACTCCTCAGCCACCGGCACCCGAACCCCGCCCAACCCCAACCCTGAACCAGAGGTCGACCCCTCACCCTCTCCCGCCATTGCTGGGGTCGAGCCGTCGCCTCCACCCAACGGTGAACCAGAGGTCGAGCTACCCAGCCCTCCCACCGAAGCTGAAGACGAGCGGCCCGCTGAGTCCGCAGCTGGTGAAGGCGAGGGTGAGCGGTTCGCTGAGTCCGCCGATGAAGAGGAGGACGAGGGGGTGGCTGAAGGTGCGGTAGAGGGTGAGGTGGCTTGGGTATCGGGGAGGGCGTCGTTGGTGAGGGGGAGGGCGCGAGCGGTGGGCGGCATGGCTTCGGCCAGGCGGAGGATTCGGTCGACGTCCGCGGCGTCGAGGGGGCCAACTCGCCAGGCGTCGTTGCCGGCGGGGGAGACGCCCGGGAGGAGACGGCCGCGGGCGACCAACTGGAGGGCGATCAGTGACACCGCACCCCAGAACGCCGCTGACGGATGCGCACCCGGCGAAGTCCGAGCCCGACCGAGCACCGGTACCGCGTCGGCAACGGGCAGCTCGATCACAGGCGTCGCCCGTACGCCGACGCCGTCGTCGCCGTCCACCACGAGGTCGAGCGTCGCCTGCTCACCAACCCCGAGCGGCAACGCCCCACCCGCCGGATCCCAGAACGTCATCCGCCCGTCCCGCGGCGGATCCGCCGCGCGAAACACCACCGCCAGCCCCGCCAGCGCTCCGGTCAACGCCCCCGCCTGCCCCGCCACCGCCGCCGTACCGGCCAACCCGACAAACCTCCTTCAACAGCAACAATCGTCAATCAGCTGATCACGCCAGTTCGCCGACGAGCCAGGCACCACGGCACCGGTCTCAGGGCACCGGGATTTCCGTGGCCGGTTGGTCGAACTGGGTTCGGTAGAGCTCTTCGTAGCGGCCGCCGTCGGCGAGGAGTTCGGTGTGGGTGCCGCGCTCGATGATGCGGCCGTCCTCGATGACGAGGATCTGGTCGGCGGCCCGGATCGTGGAGAGCCGGTGCGCGATCACCACCGCGGTCCGCCCCGCCAGCGCCTCGGTCAAGGCAGCTTGGACAGCAGCCTCCGACGTCGAGTCGAGCGCCGCCGTCGCCTCGTCGAGAATCACCACGCGCGGCTGCGCCAGCAGCAACCGTGCGATCGTCAGCCGCTGCCGCTCACCACCGGACAACCGGTACCCGCGCTCACCGACGACGGTCTCCAACTGATCGGGCAGCGACCGGATCAGGTCACCGAGCCTGGCCCGGGTCAGCGCGTCCCACAGCTCCTCTTCAGAAGCCTCAGGCTGAGCGAGCAGCAGGTTCTCCCGAATGCTGTCGTGGAACAGGTGCCCGTCCTGCGTGACCATGCCGAGCGTGTCCCGCAGAGAAGCCGCCGTCACATCCCGCACGTCGACGCCGGCAAGGCGGACCGCACCCGAGTCCACGTCGTACAGCCGGGGGATCAGCTGAGCGATCGTCGACTTCCCCGCACCGGACGAGCCGACCAGCGCGATCATCTGCCCGGGCTCGGCCCGGAACGACACGTCGTGCAGCACCTCGACACCACCGCGGGTGTCCAGCTTCGCGACCTCTTCCAACGACGCGAGCGACACCTTGTCGGCCGACGGATAAGCAAAGCTGACGTTCGAGAACTCGACCGCGACCGGTCCGGCCGGCACCTCGCCCGCATCGGGCTTGTCCTTGATCAGCGGCTCGAGATCCAGCACCTCGAAGACCCGCTCGAACGAAACCAGCGCGGTCATCACCTCCAGTCGCGCACTCGCCAGCGCGGTCAGCGGCGAGTACAGCCGGGTCAGCAGCAGCGCCATCGACACCACGGCACCGGCGTCGAGCTGATTCCGCAGGGCATAGAACCCACCGAGCCCGTAGACCACGGCCAGTGCGAGCGCCGAGACCAGCGTCAACGAGGTGACGAACACCCACTGCACCATCGCGGTCCGTACGCCGATGTCACGCACTCGCCGGGCGCGCACCGCGAACTCCGCGGACTCGCGCGCCGGCCGGCCGAACAGCTTCACCAGCGTCGCGCCGGGCGCGGAGAAGCGCTCGGTCATCTGCGTGCTCATCGTGGCGTTGTAGTTCGCCGCCTCGAGTCCGAGAGCGGCCAGCCGGTTGCCGATCCGGCGGGCCGGGATGACGAAGATCGGCAGGATCACCAGCGCGAGCAAGGTGATCTGCCAGGAGACCCGGAGCATCACGAAGAGCGTGAGCAGCAGCATGACCAGGTTGCTCACCACGCCGGACAGCGTGTCGCTGAACGCCCGCTGGGCGCCGATCACGTCGTTGTTCAGCCGGGAGACCAGTGCGCCGGTGCGGGTCCGGGTGAAGAACGCGATCGGCATCCGCTGGATGTGGTCGAACACGGCGGTCCGCAGATCCAGGATCAGTCCCTCGCCGATGCTGGCGGACAACCAGCGGGTGAGCAGGCCGATCCCCGCCTCACCCACGGCGATCACGGCGATCAGGATCGCCAGCCGCAGTACGGTGCCGAAGTCCTTGTGGCCGACGATGGCGTTGACCACCCGGCCGGCGAGCACGGGGGTGGCGACCGCCAGCATCGCGGCGCCGACACTCAGCACCAGGAACAGCGCGAGTTGTCGCCGGTGCGGCCGCGCGAACGCGAGGATCCGTTTCAGGGTCGCCCGCGAGAAGGGTCTCTTGTCCTCTTGGCGGTGCATGGCGTGGTACATCGAGGTCCACGCGGTCATTTCCATACTCACAGCGATACTCCGGCGGTTCGGTCGGCCTGGATGTCTGAGGTCTGCCGATGGTCCCGCAGGGCACCGACAGTTTCCGAAGGTAGGACCTCAACAGTGCTCGAGGTCAAGGTCAATCCATTTACTGAGGACGCTGCACGAAGTAGCCGGGCGAGTGTAGCCACGTCCAGGTGAGCCTGCGGTCTGGTAGGACGGACCAGCAAGCGGTTCGCCCCGAGAACCGCCCCAATGACGAAGATCGGCGAAAACAGAGTTGTGAGTGAGTACTCACTCAGTTACTCTCGATCGGGTGAGCCCCAGAGCAACCCCACTTCCGCCGGACGAGCGCCGTGCCGCGCTGGTGGAGGCCACGCTGCCCTTGCTCGAGGAGTACGGCACCGACGTCAGCACCCGGCAGATCGCCGAGGCGGCCGGCGTCGCCGAGGGCACGATCTTCCGCGCCTTCGGCAGCAAGGACGCCCTGATCGATGCCGCGATCAGGACCGCGTTCGACGTCGACCCGCTGATCGACGCGCTGGCGGCGATCGACCGGACGCTGCCGCTGCGGGAGCGGCTGGTCGCCGCCGTCGACGTCACCCAGACCCGGTTGCGCGGCGTCTTCAAACTGCTGCTGGCGATGCGGATGCACCGCCCACCCGACTGGAAGGCGGACCCCGACGAGGCCGCCCGCCGCAAACTGGACGGCGAACGAGTCGACGAGGCCTTCATCGACGTGTTCCGCCAGGACGCCGACCTGCTGCGCTATCCACCGGCGGAGGTCGGCCATCGGCTCCGGCTGATCACCTTCTCCGCCACTCACCCATTGATTTCGGACGGTCGGACCATGACCGCCGAGGAGATCGTCGACTTCGCACTCGACGGTGTCCGCAACCATGACCCCGGGGGCAACTGATGCTGCTTCGCCTGTTGCGTACGCACCTGCGTCCGTACGCCGGCAACCTGTCCATGGTGGTCGTCCTGCAGTTGATCGGGACGATCGCCTCCCTCTACCTGCCGACCCTGAACGCCGACATCATCGACAAGGGTGTGGCCAAGGGCGACACCGGCTACATCGTCGGCACCGGCGGCTGGATGCTCGGTGTCAGCCTGGTGCAGATCATCTGCACGGTCAGCGCCGTGTACTTCGGAGCCAAGACCGCCGCGTTGTTCGGGCGCGACGTCCGGGCCGCCGTGTTCCACCGGGTCGGCGAGTTCTCCGCGCGGGAGGTGAACCAGTTCGGCGCGCCGACGCTGATCTCCCGCAGTACCAACGACGTCACCCAGGTCCAGATGCTCGTGGTGACCACCTGCACGATGCTGGTCGCCGCGCCGATAACGATGGTCGGCGGCATCATCATGGCGGTCCGCCAGGACGCCGGCCTGTCCTGGCTGGTCGCCGTCGCCGTACCGTTGCTGGCGGCATCGATCGGCTTGATCGCGAGCCGGATGGTCCCGCAGTTCCGCAAGATGCAGGTGAACATCGACGCGGTCAACCGGGTCCTGCGCGAGCAGATCACCGGTATCCGGGTGGTCCGGGCGTTCGTCCGGGAGCCGCACGAGGTCGAGCGGTTCGGCGAGGCCAACTCCAACGTCACGAACACCGCGATCCGGGCCGGCCGGCTGATGGCCCTGGTGTTCCCGGTCGTGATGCTGATCCTGAACCTGTCCACCGTGGCCGTGCTCTGGTTCGGCGCCTCCCGGGTCGAGAGCGGCGCGATGCAGGTCGGTGAACTGACCGCGTTCATCAGCTACCTGATCCAGATCCTGTTCTCGGTGATGATGGCGACCTTCGTGATGATCATGGTGCCGCGCGCGGCGGTCTGCGCCGACCGGATCAGCGAGGTACTGGACACCGAGTCCTCGGTCCGCCCGCCGGTCACGCCGATCAGGACCTTCGTCGGCCGAGGCGAACTGGTCTTCGAGAACGCCGAATTCTCATACCCCGGTGCGGCCGAGCCCGTACTGCGTGATGTCAGCTTCACCGCGTCGCCGGGCAAGACCACGGCGATCATCGGGAGTACCGGCGCCGGCAAGACGACCCTGCTGTCCCTGGTGCCGCGGCTGTTCGACACCACGGGCGGCCGCGTGCTGGTCGACGGGAGCGACGTCCGGGAGATCGAGCCGGACCTGCTCTGGGAGCGGATCGGCCTGGTTCCGCAACGGCCCTACCTGTTCTCCGGGACGGTGGCCAGCAACCTGCGCTACGGCAACCCCGACGCGACCGACGACGAACTGTGGGAAGCGCTCGAGATTGCCCAGGGCAAGGACTTCGTCGCGGCGATGCCGCAGGGACTGGACTCGCCGATCTCGCAGGGCGGCACGAATGTCTCCGGTGGTCAGCGGCAACGGCTCGCGATCGCCCGGGCGCTGGTCCGCAAGCCGGAGATCTACCTGTTCGACGACTCGTTCTCCGCGCTCGACCTGTCCACCGACGCGCGACTGCGGGCCGCGCTCGCGCCGGTCACCGCCGACGCGTGCGTGGTGATCGTGGCCCAGCGGGTGTCCACGATCATCGACGCCGACCAGATCGTCGTACTGGAAGACGGCGCGATCGTCGGCAAGGGCACCCATGACGAACTACTCCAGACCTGTTCTACGTACGTCGAGATCGTGGAGTCGCAGCGGTCCGCGGAGGAAGCAGCATGACCGACCAGAAGGTGGAAGAAACGGCGGCCGAGGACCGGCCCGTCGAGACGATCAAGTCGACCGAGCGGCCGACCACCGGCCGCGCGTTCGGTCCGCCCGGCGGCATCCCCGGCGACAAGTCGATGAACTTCGGCCCGTCGGCGAAGCGGTTGCTCAGGCGGCTGCGGCCGCACCGGCTCCAGGTCGGCGGCGTCGTCCTGCTCGCGATCGGCAGCGTGTCGTTGTCGGTGGTCGGTCCGAAGATCCTCGGCCGCGCGACCGACATCATCTTCGCCGGCGCGATCGGCAAAGGGCTGCCGAAGGACCTGACCAAGGAGCAGGTGATCGAGCAGGCGCGGGCGGCCGGGAACGGCCGGGTGGCCGATCTGCTCGGCGGCATCGACCTGGTTCCCGGTGTCGGCATCGACTTCGATGCCCTGCGCAACGTGTTGATGCTGGTCCTGGCCCTGTACGTCGGGTCGTTCTTCCTGTCCTGGATGCAGGGCTACATCTTGAACGGCGTGGTCCAGCGGACCGTGTTCGAGCTGCGCTCCGAGGTCGAGGACAAGCTGAACCGGCTGCCGCTGAGCTACTTCGACGGTGCCCCCCGCGGTGAGTTGCTGAGCCGGGTCACCAACGACATCGACAACATCTCGACCAGCCTGCAGCAGACGTTGAGTCAGTTGCTCACCTCGCTGCTGACGGTGATCGGCGTGGTCACCTTGATGTTCGTGATCTCGCCGACGCTGGCGCTGATCGCCCTCGTCACGATCCCGATCTCGATGGTGCTCACAGCGGCGATCGCGAAGCGCTCGCAGACCCGGTTCGTCGCGCAGTGGCGGCACACCGGCGCGCTGAACGGCCAGATCGAAGAGGCCTTCACCGGTCACGAGCTGGTCAAGGTGTTCGGCCGGCAGAAGGAGATCGAGGCGAGCTTCGCGCAGAAGAACGAGGAGCTGTACCAGGCGTCGTTCGGCGCCCAGTTCATCTCCGGTCTGATCATGCCGTCGATGATGTTCATCGGGAACCTGAACTACGTGGTGATCGCGGTCGTCGGCGGACTCCGGATCGCGTCGGGCTCGATGTCCCTGGGTGACGTGCAGGCGTTCATCCAGTACTCGCGGCAGTTCACCCAGCCGCTCACGCAGGTCGCCTCGATGGCGAACCTGCTGCAGTCCGGCGTCGCGTCGGCCGAGCGGGTGTTCGAAGTACTGGATGCCACCGAGCAGGTGCCGGACGAGGAGACGCCGGCCAAGGTGACGGATGCGCACGGCCGGGTGGAGTTCGAGCATGTGTCGTTCTCGTACACCGCGGACAAGCCGCTGATCACCGACCTGAGCCTGGTCGCCGAACCAGGGCAGACGGTCGCGATCGTCGGTCCGACCGGGGCGGGCAAGACCACTCTGGTCAACCTGATCATGCGGTTCTACGAGCTGAACGGCGGCCGGATCACGCTCGACGGCGTCGACATCACCGAGCTGACCCGGCATGACCTGCGGTCGCGGATCGGGATGGTGCTGCAGGACACCTGGTTGTTCGGTGGGACGATCCGGGACAACATCCTGTACGGCAATCTCAAGGCGACCGAGGAGGACATGCTCGCGGCCGCGAAGGCGACGTACGTGGACCGCTTCGTGCACAGCCTGCCCGACGGGTACGACACGGTGATCGACGAGGAAGGCAGCAACGTCAGCGCGGGTGAGAAGCAGTTGCTCACCATCGCCCGGGCCTTCCTGGCCGACCCGCAACTGCTGATCCTGGACGAGGCGACCAGCTCGGTCGACACCCGCACCGAGGTGCTGGTGCAACGTGCGATGGCCGCGCTGCGCTCGGACCGGACCAGCTTCGTGATCGCCCACCGGCTGTCCACGATCCGCGACGCGGACCTGATCCTGGTCATGGAGGACGGCTCGATCGTTGAACAAGGCAACCACCACGAACTCCTCGCGGTGGACGGCGCCTACGCCCGCCTCTACAACGCCCAGTTCAGCGCCGCCGTCGTCGACCACGACGGCGACGAACCGGCCCCCACCCCGGTCCCACCCGTCCCCACCACAGCCCAACTGATCACCGACGACGAAGACGAGTCAGCCCTCACCCCCTGACCCCATCCCCACCTCGAGAAGGGGACGCCCACCCGGGCGTCCCCTTCCTTGTGGATTGAGAGGACAACCCGCGGTGGGCATGCATGGGGGCGCGCCGATCAGGTTGGGAGGGTGGCGAGGACGTAGTCGCGGAACTCGGGCGGGGTGGAGAACATTGGCATGTGGTCGGCGGTGGGGATGGTGGTGAGGGTGGCGTTGGGGGTCTGGGCGGTCAGGCGTTGGGCCCAGAGTTGGGTGGCTTGGAAGTCGCGGTGGCCGATGAGGACGGAGATCGGCGGCTCGAGTTCGGTGAAGCGGGTCTTGATCGGCGGGTCGAGTTCGAGGCCGTAGTACTCGGTCATGAGGCGCATCCGGGCGTTGGCGATCTGGAGGCCGATCAGGAGGCGGCGGGCGTTCTGTGGCGCGGCGGGACACCAAGCGTCGACGTCGAGGGCCGCGACGGCCGGGATGCCGTCGGCGGCCAGGACCTTTTCGCAGTCGGCGAAGTGGCGACGCATCACCTCGCGGGCCGCGGCCTCCTCGGGCGACGGGTCGGGGAACTCGCCGAAGGACGGGGCAACGGCACACACGTGCGTCACCCGCTCCGGGTGGCGATGTGCGAACCCCAACGCGCGACGACCACCCTCCGAGACCCCTACGAGAACCGCCTGGGAGACACCGGCTGCGTCGAGTACCGCGGTGAGGTCGTCGATCTCGCTGTACGGTCCGTACGCCGGTGCCGACAGCCCGGTGTCGCGATAGTCCCACGTGGTGACGCGCGCCCGTTCGGCCAACCAGTCGACGGTCGAGTCCCACATCCGGAGGTCGGCCAACCCTCCGCCGAGGAGCACCACATCGGGCCCGCGACCGTGCTGCTCGTAGTACAGGTAGCCGCCTGGTACGTCGACGAAGTCCTTCGTGTGCTCAGCCATGCACGAAGTCTCAGCCGCCGGCCGGGTCCGCGGTATCGGGAATTCTCCCTATCTGGCCAACCGAGTGGCGATCGGTTTCGGGATCGGGAGACCGCGACGGGTGAGTTCGTTGACGAAGGCCCGTACTGCGGAGTCGCCCGCGGCTGGGGTGAGGGCGACGATGTCGCGGGTCAGCGGAGGAGCGAGACGGCGGATGGTGCCGGTGTAGCCGGAGGGTAGGGCTGTGGTGGGGACGAGTGCGACGCCCAAGCCGGCCGCCGCGAGCTCGGCTGCGGTGGTGGTTTGGCGGGTGCGCATCACCGGAGTGAAGGCGACGCCGTGGCCGGCGAGGACTTCGGTGAGCCAGGCGTGCAGGCCGTTCTCCGGGTCATAACCGATGGTCCGGTACTGCGAGATGTCGGCGAGGCTGACCGAGTCGGTCGTGGCCAGTGGGTGGCTGGGAGTCATCGCGGCGACCAGTTCCTCGGTGCCGATGAGGTCGACGGTGGCCTGCCAGGTGGTCGGGCGGGGGCCGACGGCGAGGTCGGCCTGACCGGATTCGACCAGGCCGGCCAGGGCGTCGGCGCTGGTGAGTTCGGTGAGGGTGAGCTGGATTCCTGGGCGACGGCGGTGCCAGGTTCGCAGTACGGGGGCCAGCAGGCCGGCGGTCATGCTGGCGGCGCAGGCGATGCGGAGGTGACCTTCGGTGCCTTTGGCAACGGCTTGTCCGACGGTGACGACCCGCTCGGCGGCGGCGAGGGCGGCGCGGGCCTCGTCGGCGACGGCGCGGCCCGCGGTGGTCGGGCGGACGCCGCGGGGGAGGCGTTCGAGGAGAGGAGTGCCGATCTCGCGCTCGAGACCGGCCAATTGGTGTGACAGCGCCGGCTGGGAGAGATGCAGAGTCGCGGCGGCCTTCGTGACCGAGCCCGTGTCGAGGACGGCGACGAGGCATTCCAGGGCTCGCAGCGTTGTCATTCGTTCAGTTTATGGGAACTGTCGAGAAGCTTCATGGCACGACGGGATGCCGGCGGCCGTACCAGCGCGTTGGAAGGAGGGCAAGCACCGATCAAGGAGGACACATGAGCGTGGAACTACAGGGCAAGACGATGGTCGTCGCGGGCGGTAGTTCGGGCATCGGACGCCGGCTCGCCACTGACGCCGCCGCGGCCGGAGCCCGCGTGCTGCTCGCCGGCCGCAACCGGGAGAAGCTGGCCGCCTCGCTCGACGGCGCGGCGATCGAGGCGGCGACCGAGGCCGCGATCGGGGCGGCGATCGGGGCGGAGACCGAGGCTGCGACCGGGATGGCGATCGAGGTGGCGGAAGTGGATCTGGCCGACGAGGCGTCGATCGCGGCGTTGGCCGAGCGCGTGGGGACTGTCGACTATCTGGTGAGTGTCGCGAACGCCTCCGCGAACGGACCGCTCGGCGCGCTCGAGCGGTCCGCCGTACTGGCCGCGTTCGATGCGAAGGTGATCGGGGCGATCATGCTGGCCAAGCACTTCGGGCCGCGGTTCGCCGAGGGTGGGGCGATGTTGCTGTTCTCGGGGATCGTGGGCTGGCGGCCGTCGGCGGGAAAGACGGTGACGACGGCAACCAACGGTGCGGTCAGCTTCCTGGCTTCGGCGCTCGCGGTGGAGTTGGCACCGGTCCGGGTGAACGCTCTCTCGCCCGGGATCATCGACTCCGGCGCGTGGGACGGCCTGGGGGAAGGCAAGCAGAAGTTGTTCGACAACACCGCCGCGAAGGTGCCGGCGCGACGGATCGGTCAACTGGCCGACGTTTCGTCCGCGGCCCTGCTCGCCCTCACCAACCCGTTCATCACCGGTGAAACCCTGCACGTCGACGGCGGCGCCCGCTACGCCTAGGGACTGGGCGGCGGCATCGACAACCTTTGAACGGTTCACGGCGTCAGTGCAGTGAGCAAGGTGAAACAGTCGTCGGGGAGGCAGTGGTGGTTGTTCTGGGGATCTCACTCCTCAGTGGCTGGCTACCGGTGTCGATGGAGGCTGCGGCCGCTGTCGCCCTGGTAGCAGCGGTTATCAGGCGAGATCGACGATGGGCCACCCGCAGATTACCCTTCATCGCCGGAGCGGCGTTGGTGCTCGCCTTGGGCGCTGCCGCCGCGAGCCGGCCGTTGTTCGGCATCACGGATCCACTGCCGCTGTCTGTCTGGGTCTGGCTCGGAATGGCAGCGGCCGCACTGCTGGTGGTGACCATCGGCTGGCCGAGCGCCCGGTGGTGGCAGAGCGTCAGTGGCGTGGTCGCGCTCGGACTGGCCTGCCTCGTTTGCGGCAACAGCGTGAACCAGTTCGTCGGCTACTACCCGACGCTCGAATCGGCCATGGCCGCGCTGAGAGGACGCCCGCCCGCAGGCCAGATCACCCTGCAGCAGCTACACGGCAGCCGGCTGCCGGACGCCGCCCAGACCGGCGAACTGGTGAGCGTCGACATCCCGTCCTCGGCAGCGACCTTCAGCCCACGACGGGAGCTCGTCTACCTCCCGCCCGTCTGGTTCCGGCACGGACACCGGCCGCTGCCTGCCGTCGAGATGATCGGTGCCGAGCACGCCGCACCGGAGAACTGGGTGCGGATCGGCGGCGCGGTGCGGGCCAGCAATGCCTACGCGGCTCACCACCAGGGCCGGGCCCCGATCCTGGTCTTCGTCGACGCCACCGAGTCGTTCAACAACGACACCGAATGCGTGAACGGCCCGCACGGCACCGCTGAGGACTACCTGGTCAAGGACGTGCCACGGTTCGTCATCGCGACCTTCGGCGCTTCGCGCGACCCGCGCCACTGGGGCGTTCTCGGCTTCTCGATGGGCGGCACTTGCGCGATCGGCCTGACGGTCGAGCACCCGCAGACGTTCGGGCACTTCGTCGACATCGACGGCGATCTCGGCCCGAACGTCGGCACCAAGGCGCAGACGATCGCGACCCTGTACGGCGGGTCGGCGACGGCCTGGGCTGCCCACGACCCGCTCACGGTAATGGCGCGCCACGGCCATTACCGAGACGTCACCGGCAGGTTCGTCAACGGCAGCAACGAGCACCTGCTGATCAAAGAGTCGAAGCAACTCGCCGCCGCCTGTCACAAGGTCGCCATTCCCGCCGAAGTCGTCGTCCAGCACGGCAGCCACGTCTGGCAGTTCGCCGAGAACGTCTTCGCCCGGACCTTGCCCTGGCTCAGCGCCCAACTCGACCTCTCGTAACCGGGCCTCGGACTGCTACCAGAGCCTCGCAACAGCTGAGATCTAAAGCCCCCTGACCAGGCGGCGTACGGCGAGTTCGGCGAGGAGGCCGGCGGCGTCCGGCAGGACCGAGTCGTCGAAGGTGGCCAAGGGGGAGTGGTTGTCGGCGGCGGCCTCGGGGTCGGGCCCGGCGCAGGCGCTGACGTTGAGGTAGACGCCCGGGACCTCGTTGAGGACGTAGGACATGTCCTCGGCACCGCAGCGCGGGTTCGCGCGTTCGCGGAACCGGTCGGGGCCGAACAGATCGACGATCGTGTCGCGGGCGAACTCGTACTCGGCCGGATTGTTCACCGTCACCGGGTAGCCGATCTGGTACTGCACCTCGGCCGTCAGCCCGTGCGCGGCCGCCATCGACTCGACCAGCCGGGTCGACGTCAGCTGCACCTTCGCCCGGGCCTGCTCGGAGAACGTCCGGACCGTCGCGTCGAAGAACGCGTCGTCGGGAATGATGTTCTCCTTGGTGCCACCCGCGATCCGCCCGACCGTGAGCACGACCGGGTCGAAGACGTCGAACTGCCGGGTGATCATCGTCTGCAGCGCGGTCACCATCTCGCAGGCGACCGGAATCGGGTCCTTGCCCCGGTACGGCGTCGACCCGTGCGTACCGGCGCCGACGACCCGCACGTGCAACTGGTCGGCCGCGGCCATGAACGAGCCCGGCTTGCTGCTCCACATCCCGAACGGCTGCCCCGCCGACCCGACATGCAGACCGTACGCCGCGTCCGCCCGCCGGCCCGCTGCCTCCAGCACACCCTCGCGGATCATGATCGGCGCGCCGCCGCTCGTCTCCTCACCGGGCTGGAACATGAACACCACATCGCCGGCGAGCTCCGCCCGCAGCTCGTGCAGCACCTTGGCGGCGCCGACCAGACCGGCGACGTGCAGATCGTGGCCGCAGGCATGCATCATGCCCGGATGCTTCGACGCATAAGGCACGTCGACCCGCTCGGTCACCGGCAACGCGTCCATGTCGCCACGCAGCAACACGACGGGGCCAGGCCCGCCACCGCCCCGCAGTACGGCGGTGACCGAGGACAGCTCCTTGCCCAGGGTGATCTCGAGGTCGAGACCCTCCAGTGCCCGCAGGACCAGCGCCTGGGACTTGGGCAGGTCGAGATCGTATTCGGGCACCTCGTGGAGCGCTCTGCGAAGCGCGATGATGTCGTCGGCGTGACGCTGGGCGATTTCGAGGGTGCGGCTCATGCAGTTCCTTCCAGAACGGGGTTTCAGGCCTTCGGGCCGAGGTTGAGGGCGGACATCACGCGCTGGGCGCTGCCGCCGAGTTCGAGCAGTTCGACCAGGTCGAGCCAGCGCTCGGGATCCTTCACCTCGGCCGGCAGGGTTGCGTCGACCGTGCCGACCGGCGCGTCCTTGGCCACCGCGACGACCTTCGGCGCGACGTCCAGGTAGTCGCTGGAGTCGAGGATCTTGCGCTTGACCGACGGCGACATCGGCGTCGACGGATCGGCCGCCGCCGTCCGGATCTCGTCGAGTCCGCCGTACGCCGTGATCAGCGAGGCGGCCGTCTTGTCGCCGACGCCCTTGACGCCGGGCAGCCCGTCGGAGGCGTCGCCGCGCAGCGTGGCGTAGTCGGCGTACCGGCTGGCGGGGATCTCGTACTTCGCCAGCAGCGCCTTCTCGTCGTACACCTCCGCGCGCCCGACGCCCTTCGCCGCGGTGTAGATGACCCGGATCCCGCGCGCGTCGTCGATCAGCTGGAACAGGTCGCGGTCGCCCGTGACCACGTCGACCGGCATCGTCGCCTGGTGCGACAAGGTGCCGATGACGTCGTCGGCCTCGTGGTCGGCGGCGCCGACGATCGTGATCCCGAGTGCTTCCAGACAGGCCCGGATGTACGGCACCTGGATCTCCAGCCGGTCCGGCACGTCCTCGACCTGGTCGCCGCCGGACGTCACGAACTCGACCCGCTGCGCCTTGTACGACGGGATCAGCGCGACCCGCCAGGACGGCCGCCAGTTGTCGTCCCAGCAGGCGACCAGGTGGCTCGGGCGGTGGTTCTCCACCAGCCGGGCGATGAAGTCGAGCAGCCCGCGGATCGCGTTGGTCGGCGTACCGTCGGCCGCCTTCATCGTGTCGGGCACGCCGAAGAAGGCGCGGAAGTACAGCGATGCCGTGTCGAGCAGCATCAGCCGCTGTCCGGCGATACCAGTCGTGGAGGTGGTCGTCTCAGCCATGAGGCGATGCTTTCATGCCGGGGTCTCGCGGCAGTAGGGTCACACTCGTGGAGGACCTGGATCGCAAGATCGTCGAGCTGCTCGCGTCCGACGGGCGGATGAGCTTCACCGACCTGGGCAAGGCGACCGGCCTGTCGACATCGGCCGTGCACCAGCGCGTCAAGCGGCTGGAACAGCGCGGCATCATCCTGGGGTACGCGGCAACGATCGACCACACCGCGCTCGACCTGCCACTGACCGCGCTGATCTCGATCCGCCCGATCGACCCGTCCCAGCCCGACGACTCGCCCGAGCGGCTGCGCGATGTCCGCGAGATCGAGTCCTGCTACTCGGTGGCCGGCGACTCCAGCTACGTCCTGATCGTCCGGGTCGCCACGCCGGCCGCGCTGGAGAACCTGCTGGCCGTGATCCGCGCCCGCGCCAACGTCTCCACGACGACGACGATCGTCCTGAGTACGCCGTACGAACGCCGCCCGCCCGCGCTCTGATCCTGTGCCGCGGTTCTGAGATCTGGAGGCCTGGTGGCTGATTCGCCGGGTGTCGCGCCGGGCCGTGCGCTGCTGCGGCCGTGGCACTTCGTACTCGCGTTCGGCATCGTCAGCCTGCTGGCCGACATGGTGTACGAGGGTGCCCGCAGCATCATCGGGCCGTACCTGGCGACGTTGGGCGCGTCGGCCACCGTGGTCGGGGTGGTTGCCGGGGCGGGTGAGTTCATCGGCTACGGGCTGCGGGTCGTCTCCGGGTACGCCGTACGCCGTACCGCTCACTACTGGACCTGGACGATCCTCGGCTACGGGCTGACCGTGCTCAGTGTTCCGCTCATCGGCGTGACGGGTGTGCTGGCGCCCGCTCTGCTTCTCTATGGGACGGAGCGGCTCGGGAAGGCTGTGCGGTCGCCGGCCAAGGACACGCTGCTGTCCCACGCGTCCGCGCAGACCGGTCGAGGCCGGGCGTTCGGCGTACATCAGGCTCTCGATCAGACCGGCGCCATGCTCGGGCCGCTGCTGCTGGCCGCAGTACTGGGGTGGCGGGACGGCAACTACCGTCTCGCCTTCGCTGTGCTGGCTGTCCCGGGTGTGTTGGTGCTGGTGCTGCTGTTCTGGCTGCGGCATCGAGTGCCGAACCCGCTGGCCTACGAAGCGAGCACTGACAAGCCTCAGTCAGGCACCGCGACATCGCAGCGCTTGCCTGCCCGGTACTGGCAGTACGTCGCAACTGTCGCAGTGCTGTCGTGTGGCGTGGCGTCGTTCCCGCTGCTCGCGTACCACGCACAGACCAACGGCCTGCTGACCGATGCGCAGGTGCCCGTTCTGTTCGCCGTGGCGATGTTCGTGGACGGCGTCAGTGGTCTCGTGATGGGTCGCGTCTACGACTCGTGGGGACCGCTCACACTGCTGGCAGTACCGGTCGCGGCGGCCGCGTCGGTGCTCGCGTTCAGCCATGGCGTGGTGTGGATCTGGATCGGCGTCGCCGTCTGGGGTGTGGTCAACGGCGTACTGGATTCCACGGTGAAGGCAGTGGTCACGGAGTTGGTGCCGAGCGGTTCGCGGGCGGTGGCTTTCGGGTGGCTGGCCTTCGTCCGCGGGCTCGGGCTGCTGATCGCGGGCGCGCTGTTGGGGGCGGCCTACGACCGGAGCATCTCGCTCGCCGTCGGGCTGGTGCTGGTTGCCAACGTCATCGCTTTTGGCGGGCTCGCGTGGATTCTGCGGAAGCTCCGGAGCTAGCTCAGGTGTCCTCGACGTGGCGCTGGTACTCGTTGCCGGTGTCGAAGAAGGTGTCGAGGTAGTCGTCGGGCGCCAGGTCGCTGGTGCGGATCAGCGAGTAGACCTCGGTACCGGACAGGATCGTGCTGACGTCGTCGCCCAGGTAGAAGCACTGCGCGAGGCCGAGGTAGGCCCAGGTGGTGCCGTCGATGTACTCCGCGGCTTCGTCCTCGGCCAGCTCGATCGCGGTCTCGAAATCGGCGGCCTGCCAGAGCGTGATCCGCTCCTCGTACGGCGACTCGTCGTCGTTGTCATCGATCAACTGGAAGACGCACCGAACGCTGTACCAGCCCATGGCACCCACCCCCATCAGTCTCCGAACCCTACTGGTTGGCAGCTGAGAGCGGGAGGCTCGGGCAAACCGCCCGCTGGTGTCGGGGTCCCCTGTGCGACGACACCAGCGGGGTGCGGTCAGCTGATCTGGATCAGTTTCTGGGACTCGGCCGCCTCGCGGGACGCGGCCGCCTGGGCGGAGGCCTTCGCGATCGAGTCGCCGGCGTGCTGGCGCCACCAGTCCTGGCCCTCGGCGGGCAGGGTGTCGATCGGGTCGTAGTACTCGTAGGTGCGGTTCAGCGCCTCCGGGTCCTGCTGCTCGATCCCGGTGCGGTAGTTCTTCTTCCAGTACGAGATGCCGCGCACCTCGTCGTACTCCGACAACTGGTGCACCCAGCGCTTCCCGACGTACGGCACGTCGCAGACGATCCGCGGCGTCGCGAACCCCGGCAGGTACCCGAGGATCCCGTGCTGCAAGTGCTGCGCGTCCTTCACCGAAACTCGCCAGTGCTCGGAGAACGGGATCATGTCGCACATGTAGAAGTAGTACGGCGTGATGGTGGCGCCGTCGAGCAGGGCGAAGCACAGGTCCAGCAACTGCGGCACCGAGTCGTTCACACCGCGCATGAGCACGCCTTGGTTGCGTACGTCGCGCAGACCCGCCTCGAACATCGCCTTGGTCGCCTCGGCCACCAGGGGAGTCACCGACTGGGCTGCGTTCACGTGCGTGTGCATGGCGATCATCACGCCACGCTGCCGGCCTAGCAGAGCGACCCGCTCGACACCGGCCCGTACGTCGTCCGACAGCCAGTGCTGCGGCATGCCCATCAGCGCCTTGGTCGCCAGCCGGATGTCGCGGATGTTCTCGATCTCCAGCAGGCTGGTGAGGAACGACTCCAGCCGCGGCCAGGGCATGTTGGCCACGTCACCACCGGACACGACCACGTCGCGCACACCCGGCGTACGGCGCAGGTAGTCGAGCATGTCGTCCAGGCGCTGCTGCGGCTTGATGGTGAACTTCAGCTTGTCGATCACCGGCGTCGAGTTGCCGACCAGGTCCATCCGGGTGCAGTGACCGCAGTACTGCGGGCAGGTCGGCAGAATCTCCGCCAGCACCTTGGTCGGGTAGCGGTGGGTCAACCCCTCCGTGGCCCACATCTCGTGCTCGTGCAGCGAGTCCCGGGTCGCGTGCGGGTGCGACGCCCAGTCGGTGCGCCGGTCCGTGAACATCGGCAGCATGTAGCGGCGTACCGGATCTGCGTAGAAGGCTGCCGTGTAGTCGTCGGCGCCCTCGGGAACGATCGTGTTCAGCATCTGCGGCGGCAGCAGCATCGACATCGTGGCCCGCTCGGCCTGGTCACGCTCGAGGTCCTCGTAGACGCGCTCCTCGAGCAGGTGGCCCATCACGTCGCGCAACTGCTTCACGTTCTTCACGCAGTGCGAGCGCTGCCACTGCACGGAGCGCCACTCCTCGGCGGTCACGTCCTTGAACCCCGGCATCCGGGTCCAGTCGGGCTCGACGAGCTCGGCCCGGCGGTACGCGTACGGCTGCCCGTTGAGTTCGGCAGCGGCAAGCTCCGGGCTGATCAGATCGGTCACGAGTCCTCCTGGGGCTCCACTACGGCGTCGGTCTCATGTGAGGATAGCGATAGAACTTATGGTAGATCCAACGGAACACCGCAAGATTTCCGTCAGATGTCTATCAGAGTAGTATTTTGCCCGGCCATCGGCGAGTCTCGCCACCAGCCGCTCGACGAAGGAGGCCTTGTGCCGAACACTGCTGGTTCACCTGTCGGACTGCACCGCGTGCTCGAACCGGCCGGCGTACTGCCGCAGGCCGCGCGGAAGCTCGACGCGTCGCCCGAGTTGTGGCCGGACGAGGTCCGGATCTCGGTCGAACGGCTGAACCTGGACGCCGCGTCGTACCGGCAGCTGGCCGAGGCGCACGACGGCGACGGGGAAGCGGTGAAGCAGGCGGTGCTCGGGATCGTGGCCGAGCGGGGCAAGATGCAGAACCCGGTGACGGGTTCCGGCGGGATGCTCGTCGGCGTCGTCGAGGAGGTCGGCCCCGAGTCGCCGCTCGGGGTCCAGCAGGGCGACCGGGTTGCGACGCTCGTCTCGTTGACCCTGACGCCGCTGCGGATCACCGACGGACTGGCCCGCTGGGACGGCCGCGGCGAGCAGGTTCCCGCCGAGGGACACGCGATTCTCTTCGCCCGCTCGATCGTGGCGAAGCTGCCCGACGACCTGGTGCCGGAGCTGTCGCTCGCGGTGATGGACGTCTGCGGCGCGCCCGCTCTGACGGCGCGAGTGGTGGCCCAGTATGTCGACAAAGGCACAAAGCCTGTCGTGTCAGTAGTTGGCGGCGCAGGGAAATCGGGCTCGCTCTCGCTGGCTGCCGCCCGCCGCGCCGGCGCCGCCAGGACCATCGGCATCGTGCCCGTCGAAGCCGAGAAGACCAAGCTCGAAGCCGCCGGTCTGGCCGACCAGGTAGCTCTTGCCGACGCCCGCGATCCGGTCGCGCTCGCGCAGGCGGTCGAGGCGGCCGGGGGACCGGCGGACATCACGGTCGTCTGCGTCGACGTACCGGGCTGTGAGCACGGCGCTGTGCTGTCCACGGCGGCCGGCGGCACGGTGATCTTCTTCTCCATGGCGACGTCGTTCTCGGCCGCCGCGCTCGGCGCCGAAGGTCTCGCTGCCGACGTGACGATGCTGGTGGGCAACGGGTACGTGCCGGGCCACGCCGACTACGCGATGGACCTGCTCCGGTCGGAGCGGGGTGTCCGGGAGTTGTTCGAGGGCAGGCTCGCCGCGGAGGGGCAGGATTAGCCCTGTGCGCACACTTCTGACCAACGGTTCCGTCTACTCACCCGCCGACCCCCACGCCACCGCGATCGCCTTCGACGACGGCGTGGTCAGCTGGCTCGGCGACGACACCAGCGCCGCGGCCTATGTATCCGGTGCGGACGAGGTCGTCGACCTGCAGGGCAAGCTCGTCACGCCCGCCTTCGTCGATGCCCACGTCCACACCGCACAGACCGGCGCGCTGCTGACCGGCCTGGTCATGGCCGGTACGACGAACCTCACGCAAGCACTCGACCGTCTCGCGGCCTTCGCGGCGACCCTGGCGCCGGACGCGGTCATCGACGGCTCCGGCTGGGACGAGACCAAGTGGCCCGAGGGCCGCCCGCCGACCAACGCCGAGCTGGACCGCGCGGCCGACGGCCGTCGGGTCTACCTCTCCCGGGTCGACGGTCACTCCGGTGTCATCTCGTCATCCCTCGCTGCTGCCGTGCCGGGTCTGCAGGGCCAAGCCGGGTACGAAGAGAACGGCCGGGTCGAGCGCGACGCGCACCACGTCGTACGGGATGCACTCAGTGAGCTGGTCGGACCTGACCAGCGGCTTGCCGACGCGCGCGCGGCCGTCAAGGCGATGGGCGAGCGCGGCATCGGTGCCTTTCACGAGATGGCGGCTCCGCACATCGGACCGCTGTGGGAGCTTCCGCTCGTTCGCCAGGCAGCTGAGGAAGCAGGACTCGCCGCGACCCTCTACTGGGGTCAGCCTGGCGTCTTCGACAACGTCACGCAGTACGGGCTTGCGGGGCTGGCCGGTGACCTCAACGCGGATGGCGCGCTCGGCTCCCGTACTGCGGCGCTGCGCGACCCGTACGCCGATCGCCCGGACCATCGCGGTCATGCGTATCTCACCGCCGAGCAGATCGCCGGCCACGTGACCGCCTGCACCGAGCAGAACGTCCAGGCCGGGTTCCACTGCATCGGCGACGCCGCCCTCGACAACATCGCGCGGGGCTTCGAGCTCGCCGCCGAGAAGGTCGGCGTCCAGGCACTCGTTGCCGCCCGCCACCGCCTCGAACACGTCGAGATGGTCGACGACGCGGCGATCGCCACGCTGGCCCGGTGCGGTGTCGTCGCAAGTGTCCAGCCGATGTTCGACGGCCACTGGGGTGGCCCGGACGGCATGTACGCCGAGCGCGTCGGCGATCGCTGGAAGGGCATGAACCCGTTCGGTTCGCTCGCCCGCGCCGGCGTGGTACTCGCCTTCGGGTCCGACGCGCCGGTGACCGAGCTCGGCGGCTGGGAGGCGGTCCGCGCGGCCGCGTTCCACCACGACGCGGACCAGCGGATCACCGTGCGAGCCGCCTTCGCTGCTCACACGCGAGGTGGCTGGCGGGCGGCTGGGATCGACGACGCCGGAGTGCTCGCGCCCGGCACACAGGCGACGTACGCCGTCTGGGAAAGCGACGCGGCCCTGGTCGTGCAGACGCCCGATCAGCGGGTCGCCGCTTGGTCGACGGACCCGCGCGCCGGCGTACCGGTGTTGCCCGATCTCAGTGACGAGGCACCAGTGCCTGTTTGTCGGCGGACCGTGGTTGGCGGCCGCACCGTGTTCGACGCAGAAGGATGGTCCTCGTGACCCGAGCAGTGAAGAAGCTGGACCTCGACCCGGTCACCGTCCGGAAGGCGCGCACGCTGGCCCGTAAGGCCGGCAAGCCGATCGTCACCATCGCCAAGCAGCACACCACCGTCTCGGTGGAACGTGCGGTACTGCGGTTGGCCGGCCTGGCGGGTGCCGACAGCGAGGGCATCCCGTGGGTGAACCGGCTGGCCGACACCGTGCGCGCCGACGTCGGCCTGGAACACGGCCTCGCGCTGCCCGTCTGGGACGCGCTGCTGCGCGGCGAGGCGGAAGACCTCTCCGTCCTTGCGCAGAAGGCCGCCTCCGGATCGGTGACCTTCCGGCTGCCGGAGGGACGTGACGCCGTACGAGCCCGTACTGCGTCGCGCAAGGCGGCGGCCGCCGGGCTGAAGAAGGTCGATGCCCGGCGCAAGGAACGCGACCGGCTGATCAAGCGGCACGGCGATCCCGAGCAGCGGCCGTGGATCTACCTGATCGTTGCCACCGGCGACATCTACGAGGACATCCCGCAGGCCCAGGCGGCCGCGCGGGCCGGTGCGGACATCATCGCGGTGATCCGGTCGACCGGTCAGTCACTGCTGGACTACGTGCCCGAGGGCGCGACCCGGGAGGGCTTCGCCGGGACGTATGCGACCCAGGAGAACTTCCGGCTGATGCGGGCGGCGCTGGACGAGTCGTCGCGCGAGCTCGGGCGCTACATCCGGCTGACCAACTACGCCTCCGGGCTGTGCATGCCGGAGATCGCGACGCTGGCCGGGCTGCAACGGCTGGACATGATGCTGAACGACTCGATGTACGGAATCCTGTTCCGCGACATCAACCCGATCCGCACCTTCGTGGACCAGCGGTTCAGCCGGCAGATCCATGCCCGCGCGGGGATCATCATCAACACCGGCGAGGACAACTACCTGACCACCGCGGACGCGGTCGACGCCGCCCACACGGTGACGGTGTCGCAGTTGCTGAACGAGTACTTCGCCAAGGAGGCAGGTCTCGAGGACTGGCAGCTCGGTCTCGGGCACGCCTTCGAGATCACGCCGGAGATTCCGGACTCGTTCCGGATGGAGCTGGCGCACGCGATGCTGGCACGGCAGCTGTTCCCGGACGCACCGCTGAAGTGGATGCCGCCGACCCGGCACATGACCGGCGACGTGTTCCGCGGCTACCTGCTGGACGGGTTCTTCAACCTGGTCGGTGCGATGACCGGTCAGGGCATCCTGCTGGTCGGGATGATGACCGAGGCCGTGGTGACGCCGTGGATCTCCGACCGCGACCTGGCTCTGCAGAACGTTCGTTATGTTTTGGGTGCCGCCGGCAACCTTCATGAGGACTTCCACCCGGCGCCGGACGGCTTCATCGCCAACCGGGCGCGACAGGTGCTGGGGGAGTCCATCGACCTGCTCGAGCGGATCGTCGACGACGGCCTGCTGAACGCGATCGGCGACGGCACCTTCGGTCTGATGAAGCGCCCGCAGGATGCGGGCCGCGGTCTGGACGGCGTCGCGCGCCGCTCGTCGCAGTACTACAACCCGGCCATCGAACTGCTCGAGGAGGCGCAGTGAGCATCATCCGGCCTTATGGCGACACGACCGGCGATGGCATGGTGCAGATGTCGTTCACGCTGCCGATCCCGCACGACAAGCGGGCCGAGGGCGCGGCGATCCAGCTCGCCAACAAGATGGGAATGGACCCGGCGCTCGTCGTACATGCCAAGGCGATGGGACCCGACTTCACCTTCTTCGTCGTCTACGGCCCGGTGAATCACCTGGTCGACACGAGCAAGGTCGAGGTGATCGAGCGCGACTACCCACTGCTGTCGCCGAAGGACGCGAACCTTGCCATCCGCAAGGGACTCCGCCGCCGGCTGACCGTCGTCGGCGCCTGCATCGGCACGGACGCGCACACTGTCGGCATCGACGCGATCATGAACATCAAGGGATTCGCGGGGGAGAAGGGCCTGGAGTACTACCGGGAGCTGAAGGTGGTCAACCTCGGTGCCCAGGTCGCCGTACCGGAACTCGTCCGCCGTGCCAAGGCGGAGAAGGCCGACGCGATCCTGGTGTCCCAGGTGGTCACCCAGCGCGAGGCGCACGTGCTGAACACCAAGGAGATGTCCGCCGCCTTCCGCGAGGCGTACTCCGAGGAGACCCGCCCGGTGTTGGTTGCCGGCGGCCCCCGTTTCACCGAGGCGATGGCCGGCGAGCTCGGCGTCGACCGGGTGTTCGGCCGCGGTACCACGCCGGGTGAGGTGGCGAGCTATCTCGTCGACGCCCTGGTCACCCGCCGCAAGCACGCCCCCGTCCGGAGGACCGCATGACGAACTCGATGTCCAAGGCAACGATCGGTCTGAGCGTCACCCACCGCCGCTACATCCCGTACAGCCACGCGCACTACGCGGGCAACCTGGTCGACGGCGCCTACGTGCTCGGCCTGTTCGGCGACGTCGCGACCGAGGTGTGCATCCAGGCCGACGGAGATGAAGGATTGTTCGCTTCTTACTCCGACGTCCAGTTCCTGCAACCGCTGCGGGCCGGCGACGTGGTCGA
This sequence comes from Kribbella voronezhensis, assembly GCF_004365175.1. NCBI lineage: Bacteria > Bacillati > Actinomycetota > Actinomycetes > Propionibacteriales > Kribbellaceae > Kribbella > Kribbella voronezhensis. The sequence continues at coordinate 1,283,559 of NZ_SOCE01000002.1, forward strand.
GACGACCGCCACGATCACCCGGGTCGGCAACCGCAGCCGGGAGCTGTCGTTCGTCGCTCGCGTGGTCTGCCGGGGTCGCGCCGACCTGTCCGAATCGGCCGCCGAGGTGCTCGCGGAACCGCTCGAGATCACCCGGGCGACCGGCGTCGTCGTCGTACCCGCCCGGCAAGGTTGAGTGACGATTAAGTTGCCCTGGGTAACAATTACGTGGAGTACCGAGATCGCTCTGTAATGTAACTTCGACCATTCGGCTCCGAACCGCTTGGCAGCGCAGCCGAAAGTGTTACAACCGCCCGATGCGGCCCTGGCAGAGGTTGACACCGTCGCCCTGAGCGAGCATCGTTTTGGGAGTCGTCATATCCCGTTTCTCCTACGGTTCAACGAAGTTCGGCCACCGGAAGATCCCGCGACGCTGACCAGGCCAGTGCCAGGCTTGAGTCGACGGGGGCTGAGATCCCCGGTGGTTAGCCCCCCGCGGGGCAGAGGTGGAAGAGGCTCGGCGCCCAGTAGACAACAGCCGGGTGGCTCGCATCCAGCGGCCAGCCGGTTGGTCCGAAGGCCCGCCGAGCCTCTTTCCTTTGCCCGGCTTTCGGCCCCCGCGGTTCTCGGAATCCGTCGACCGCGCACGACGCGGCTACTGACCGGATACATCCGCGCGCCTCGCGCGTTGTACCGTCGTGCGACCGGTATCGGCCGGGTCGGTGAGGCGAAGGGGTGCGCGCGTGGAGCGGCTTAAGGCGTTGGGTCGGCTACTACCCAGGCTGTTGGTGGCGGTAGCGGCCGGCTGCGGCCTCGGGCTGGTCTTCGAACCGCACGACCACGCGTGGCTGGCCCTGATCGCCATCCCGCTCTTCCTGGCCACCCTGAACGGCGTCTCGATGAAGGGCGGCTTCCTGGTCGGCTCCGGCTTCGGCATCGCCTATTACCTGGTCCTGGTGCCCTGGCTCAGTGTCATCGGCGGCGACGCGGCGATCGCCCTGGCAGTCCTCGAAGGCCTCTTCTACGGCGTGTTCGGAGCGCTCGCCAGCCAGACTCTCAAGCATCGGCTCTGGATGCTCTGGATCCCGTGCCTGTGGGTCGCCACCGAGTTCGCGACCGGCTCGGTCCCGTTCGGCGGCTTCCCGTGGGGCCGGCTGGCCTGGGCGTTCTCGGACTCCCACCTCGGCCGGCTCGCGGCGTACGTCGGTATCTCCGGTCTCAGCTTCGTCATCGCGCTGCTCGGGGTCCTCGTCTACGCCGTACTGCGACGCCGTAGCGCCTTCAGCCTGCGCTTGGTGTCTTTGGTGGTCGGCCTCGCTCTGGTCGGTCTCACGTCGCTGCTCACTCTGTCGACCGCCGGCAACGGCAAGACGGTCACCGCGGCGATGGTGCAGGGCAACGTGCCGGGCAAGGGGCTGGAGTTCCTCGGCCGCGCCCGGACCGTGACGAAGAACCACATGACCGCGACGCTCGATCTGCAGAAGCAGGTGCTGGCCGGCACCCAGGTGAAGCCGGACCTGGTCATCTGGCCGGAGAACTCCACCGACATCGATCCGTACAAGGACGCCGAGACCCGGCAGGACATCGAGACGGCCGTCCAGGCGGTGAAGGTGCCGATCCTGGTCGGCGCGGTGACCGAGGGGCCGGGCCCGAACGAGCGGCAAACCACCGGCATCGTCTGGGACCCGCGCACCGGTCCCGGTCAGCGGTACGCGAAGCGGCACCCGGTGCCGTTCGGTGAGTACATCCCGTTCCGCGACCAATTGCTGCCCTACATCAAGCGGCTGGAGATGATCGGCCGGCAGACGGCTCCGGGCGTGGGGCCGGGAATCATGCCGATCGCCGGTACGACGTACGGCGATCTCATCTGTTTCGAGCTGGCCTACGACAACGTGGTGTCCGACGTGGCCAAGGGCGGCGCCCAGATCCTCATCGTGCAGACCAACAACGCGACGTACGGCGGCACCGGGCAGCCGGAGCAGCAGTTCGCGATCACCCGGATGCGCGCGATCGAGACCGGCCGGACCGTCCTGATCGCGTCCACCTCCGGGATCTCCGGGGTGATCCGCCCGGACGGTACGGTCGAGCACAAGTCGGGTCAGTTCGTCTCCGACGTGTACGTCGCGTCCGTCCCGGTCCGCGACGGGCAGACGCTGGCGACGAGGCTCGGCGGCTGGCCGCAGTGGATCTTGTCCGGCCTGGGGATCATGGGAGCAGCGCTGGCGTTGCTGGCGCGCCGCAACCGCAAGACTGCCGACCCCGGCACCCCACCGGCTCCGGCCGCCGACCGCGCCAAGGTGCCCGTCTAAGTCAAGGAGAGGGCTGAGAGCGATGCCGTGGTTCATTGCCGTCGCACTGCTGGTCGTGCCGATCATCGAGATCTACGTGATCATCCAGGTCGGACAGGTGATCGGCGGCTGGCCTACTGTCGGGCTGCTGCTGGTCGAGAGCGCGCTGGGGGCCTGGCTGATCAAGCGGGAGGGCAAACGGGCCTGGAACGCGCTGCGGACGGCGTTGCAGACCGGGCGGATGCCTGGTCGTGAGCTGGCGGACGCCGCGCTGGTCCTGATCGGCGGGACGCTGCTGCTGACGCCGGGGTTCGTCACCGACATCTTCGGGTTCTTCTTCGTGCTGCCGTTCACCCGGCCGCTCGCGCGCAAGGTGCTGTCGGGGTTCCTCGGCCGGCGCATCGTCGCCCAGCTCGGCGGCAACCCGATCACCGGTTTCATGCCCGGCACCTACCGCCCACCCACCGCGGAACAATACGAACAGGCCCGCCGCCAACCGTCCGACGACATCATCCAAGGCGAAGTCATCGACCCGGACCGCCCCCAAGACAAACCCCCAACAACCTGACCCCACCACTTGGCCGAGGTGAGAGAAGGCGTGGGGTGCGAGAGCTGACCCCACCGCTTGGCTGAGGTGAGGTAAGGCGTGGACTGCGAGAGCTGACCCCACCGCTGGGCTGAGGTGGGGAAGGCGGGGGCTGGACGTGCGAATGGGCCGTCACCACTTGGAGTGGTGACGGCCCATTCGGGTGGATCAGGCGCTGCGCTTGCCGGTGGTGCGGGTGCGGTGCAGGTGGGCGGGGCCGATCTCGCCGGAGCGGAGGAGGGCTACTCGCTCGGCGAGGAGTTCCTCCAACTCTGAGATGCTGCGCCGCTCGCGGAGCATGTCCCAGTGCGTGCGGGCGGGCTTCTCCTGCTTCGGCTCCGGCTTCTCACCGGTGGAACGGGCGGCCTCGCTGCCGCAGTGCGGGCACTCCCAGATCGCGGGCACCTCGGCGTCGTGCGCCATCGTGACCTCGACCACATGGCCGCGCGGGCAGTCGTAAGTGATCATCTGGCGCGGCGCGAACTCGACGCCGCGGTCATCCTCGAAGCTGACCCCACCCAGCCCCGAACCACGCAGTACGCGATTAGACATGTCAAACCTCCGAGATTCGTCATCCGTGCCAACGGTCGGCCGACCCGGATCATTCCCATTTTGGCATGCCCGCGCCCCAGGTTCGCACCTGACAGCACCGTCATCACGCCCTGTCATCGGGTGTTCACAAATCACCGTGTGTCGCAGGACACAGTGGTGATGACGCTGAAGAGGGCCGTGAGGTTCACAGCCTGTTGCCAGGAAGTGGGCAACGATTCCTCAGCAAACGGTCCTAGCGTCTGCGTCCATGGTCCTCCCACGCCACAAACTCCGTGGCCTCAGCGTGCTCAACGTGGCCCTGGTGGCCGTCGTCGTGGCGATCGCCGTCAGCGCCTACCTGCTGTTCTTCAAGAGCGACTCCCAGGCAGCCGGTACGACGCGGCCGTCGGTGGCCGTCAGTCGTGGGGACGTGACGGCGAGCGTGAGTTCGAGCGGCACCCTGCAGAGCCCGCAGACCGCGTCGCCGCAGTTCGAGACCTCCGGCACGGTCACCTCGGTGCTGGTGAAGGTGGGCCAGGTGGTGGCGAACGGCGCCACGATCGCGAAGATCGACCCGAGCGCCGCGGAGCGCGCAGTACGGATCGCCGACCAGAACCAGACCGCCGCGGCCGACTCCGTCACAGCCGCCGAGCAGACCCTCGACGACGCCCAGGAGGCCGTGGACGCGGCCGAAGCCACCCCGACACCGACTCCCGGCAACGGTCAGCAGAACCAGTCCCAGGGCCAGAGCCCGGAGGTCGCCCTCACCAACGCGAAGGCCAGCCTCGCCCGGGCCAAGGCGGACAAGGAACAGGCGGACCAGAATCTCGAAGGCGCCCAGGCAGATCTGGCCGCGACCACGCTGAAGGCACCCATCGCCGGCACCGTCACAGCGATCAACGGCACCGTCGGCTCGGTCGCCGGCGGCTCCGGCAACAGCACGGGCAGCTCCGGCTCCTCGGGTACCGGCCAGGGCAGCACCGGTACGACGAGCAGCGCGACCGCGTCGAGCGGCGGCTTCGTCGACATCTCGGACCTCAAGTCACTCCAGGTCGTGGCCGCGTTCCCCGAAGCCGACGCGATCAAGATCAAGGCCAAGCAGAGCGCCACCGTCACCCTGAACGCCGAACCCGGCACCACCCTCACGGCCACCCTCACCTCGGTCTCCCCGACCCCGACAACCACGAACGGCGTCGTCTCGTACTCCGCGACCTTCGCGCTGGCGAAGCTGCCGGACGGCGCGCGGATCGGGCAGACCGCGAACGTCTCGGTCCAGACCGCGAAGGCGTCCAACGTCCTTTACGTCCCGAGTACGGCGATCGTCACCAGCGGCACCTCCCACACGGTGACGATGGCGGACGGTTCAGGCACCCGCGAGGTTCAGCTCGGTGTCCGCGGCGACAGCTTCACCCAGATCACCTCCGGGCTGAACGAGGGCGACCGGGTCGAGCTGATCCAGGGCGCCATCGGCGGCGGTACCGCGGGCGGCACCGGGCAGGGCCGGAACGGGCAGTTCCCCGGCGGGCAGTTCCCGGCCGGCGGGATCGGCACGGGTACCGGCGGAGGCATCAACCGTGGCCGCTGACGCCCTGATCGACATCCGCAACGTCACGAAGACCTACGGCGCGGGGGAGACCGCGGTCCATGCGCTGCGCGGCGTCTCGCTGCGCGTCGAGGCCGGCGAGTACGTCGCGGTGATGGGCTCGTCAGGCTCCGGCAAGTCGACCCTGATGAACATCCTCGGCTGCCTCGACGTGCCCACGCGCGGCGAGTACTGGCTCGACGGCACGAACGTGGCCCGGCTGACCGAGGACCAGCAGGCGCTCGTCCGGGGCCGCAAGATCGGCTTCGTCTTCCAGTCGTTCAACCTGATTCCCCGGACGTCGGCGCTCGCGAACGTCGAGCTCCCACTCACCTACGCCCACCTGCGCCGGACCGAGCGGCGACAGCGCGCCCGGCGAGCTCTGGAACTGGTCGGCCTGGCCGATCGGGAGGATCACCGGCCGAACCAGCTCTCCGGTGGTCAGCAGCAGCGGGTCGCGATCGCGCGGGCCCTCGCGACCGGCCCGCGGATCCTGCTGGCCGACGAACCGACCGGCAACCTGGACGCGCACTCCACCGACGAGGTGCTCGGCATGTTCGACGAGCTGAACGCCGAGGGCCGGACGGTCGTGGTGATCACCCACGAGACCGAGGTCGCCCAGCACGCCCGGCGGCTTGTGCAGTTCTCCGACGGCCGCATCGTCTCCGACGAGAAGGTGACCCGCTGATGTCACCTCGCGATCTGTTCGGCGCGGCCCTGCGCGGCCTGGGGGCGAACAAGATGCGCTCGCTGCTGACCATGCTCGGAGTGGCGATCGGCGTCGGTGCCGTCATCGTTCTCGTTGCTGTCGGCAACGGCTCGGGCAAGGCCGTGCAGGATCGGCTCGAGGCGATGGGGACGAACCTGCTCACCGTCTCCACCAGCGGTGGCGGCGGTGGTTTCCAGCGCGGCCAGGCCGGTCCTGCCGCCCAGCAGTACAGCCTCACCCTGGACGACGCTGCAGCCCTCGCCGACGACCGCCTCGCGCCCGACGTGGCGGCGGTCGCTCCGGTGATGACCAGCAGCGGTACTGCGACGAACGGCGACGTCAGCTACACCATCAATCAGGTGATCGGCACGACCCCGGAGTACCTCCCGGCGACGAACACCCCGGTCGGCACGGGCGCCTCGTTCACCAAGCAGGACGTGGACAGTTCCCGGCGAGTGATCCTGCTCGGCCAGACGGCCGCGACCGAACTCTTCGGCCGCGTGACTGCGGCCGTCGGACAGACGGTCAAGGTGGGCGCGGTCGACTTCTCCGTGCTCGGGGTGCTGGCGAGCAAGGACAGCACCGGGTTCAACGACCCGAACGCGACCGCGATCGTCCCGATCAGCACGCTCCGGGCGACCCAGGCCGGCTACGGCCCGCTGAACCAGATCGTCGTTCAGGCCGCGGACAAGGACAAGGTCGACACCGCCCAGGCCGAGGTGACGCAGCTGCTGACGGCACGTCATCAGGTGCCGGCGACCACCACCTCGCCGTACCGGATCACGAACTCTGCCCAGATCCTGCAGACCAGCCAGGACACCGCGGCGACCTTCACCGCACTGCTGGCGACGGTGGCCGCGATCAGCCTGATCGTCGGCGGCATCGGCGTCACCAACATCATGCTCGTCACCGTCACCGAGCGGACCCGCGAGATCGGGATCCGCAAGGCCCTCGGCGCCCGGCGGCGCGCGATCCTCGGCCAGTTCCTGATCGAGGCCACCCTGCTGAGTCTGCTCGGCGGAACCGTCGGGGTGATCGCCGCGCTGGTCGTGAGCCGGTTCCAGCTGGCCGGCGTCCAGCCGGTCCTGGTGCCGTCGTCGATCGCGCTCGCCTTCGGCGTCTCCGCGGCCGTCGGGCTCTTCTTCGGCAGCATGCCGGCCCACCGGGCTGCCGGTCTCCGTCCCATCGATGCACTCCGCCACGAATGAGAGAGGCTCGCTCATGAGCACGCCCAACCAGACCCCGGACGAGTTCGCGCAGATCGGCAGCGACGACGAGGTGAACGAGGCCCTGAAGCCGAAGAAGACGGTGAACTTGCCGGCGGCAACCGCCGTACTGGCCGGTGTCGTCGTCCTCGCGATCGGCCTGGCCGGCGGCGCCGGACTGCACGCGGCCTTCGCCAAGGACGCCACGACCCCGCAGGCCGGTGCCGGGCGGGGCGCCGGTGGGTACGGCGGATTCCGTGGCCAAGGGCAAGGAACCGGGCAGCCCGGAATTCCGGGCGGTCAGGCCGGCAACGCCGCGATCGGCACGGTGGTGTCTGCGAACGACTCACAACTCGTGGTGAAGACCCAGAACGGTGACGTGACGGTCAAGCTGACCGGTGACACGGCGATCGACATCACCAGCAAGGGCAAGGCGAGCGACCTGAAGGCAGGCGAGCAGGTGGTCGTCAGCGGAGAGACCTCGAACGGCACTCTCACCGCCCGCACGGTCCGCCAGGGCGGCCTCGGCGGCTTCGGCCGCAACCCGAGCGCCTCGCCTTCCAACTGAACCGCCTACTGAGCGCGCTCGCGGACGACGCGAGCGATGTCCAGCCGCCGAACGGCCCGGACGGCAGGCCACTGTGACAGAGCGGCCGCGATCAGTACGCCGAGAGCAGCGGCCGGCAGCGCCCACCAACTGAGGACGAGGTCGAAGCGGAACAGGTCGCTCGAGAACGTGTCCAGGAAGGCGTGCGCAGCGACGACTCCGGCGACCAGACCGAAGGGCAGTCCCAGGCCGGTCGCTGCCAGGTTCTCGGTGGCAAGAGTGCCTGCGGTACGGCGTAGCGGAACCCCGGCCGCCCGCAGGGTCGCGAGCTCGTTGGTGCGCTCGACCACGTTCACCGCCATCGTCACGTAGATGACGGCGCCGGCCAGGATCGCGCCCAGCAGGACCATGATGGCGATGAACGCCCAGAACAGGCCGAGGTACTGATTGATGGCGGCGGTGACAGCGTGGGCATCGGCGTACGCCACTACTCCTGGCAGTCGGCTCACGTTCTGGCGCATCGTGTCGCGGTCGACTCCGTCGTCGAAGCGGACGAGGTAGGTGTTGACTGTGGAAGCAGGAAGTACCTGCGCTGCCAGGCGATCCGCACTGTAGAGCGAGGTGCCGACGGGTTCGTCGAGCAGTCCCATGAGCCGGGCCGAAACGGTGTGACCACCGGGTGCCGACAAGGTGAGTTGGTCGCCGACAGCGATGCCGAGTTTGTCGGCGACGGCAGCACCCGCAAGCACTCCGTCGTCCGGCAGCGGCAGCCATTGTCCCGAGGTCGAGCGGAAGCGATGCATCGCCGTACCGACAGGGAAGGCCTGGAGTTGCGTCGCGTAGGTTTTGTTGCCGAAGGCACCAACTACTTGCCCGGTCCGGCTCCGCTCGACTGCTGCGATCCCGCGTACTTCGTGCAGGCCGGAATCGGCTGTTCCGGTCGCCGTCACGACAGTGGCATCCTGCCGTTCGATCTGCCCGTACTGCTTGTCCAGGGCGGTGGACACGCTGGTGAGCATCCCGATCGAGGCCAGCACGAGCACCAGCGCCAGGACCGCACCGAGCATGGTGGCGAGAGTTCGCCGTGGTCCGCGGAAGACATCGCGCAGCGCCATCCGGGCGGAGACCGGCAGCCAGCGCATCCGGGCGACCAACCTGCTCCAGGCGCCTGGCGGCCGTGCCCCGGTTTGATTGCGCATCGCCTCTGCGGGCACGGTACGAGCAGCGGTCAGCGCTGGTGCTGCGGCACCGCTCAGCCCGACCGCGGCACCGAAGGCGAGGCCGATCAGGACCAGTCCCGGATGCCAAGCAGTCACCGTGTCAGGGATACCGAGCGCCCCGGTATAGGCCCTCGTGATCGCGCCGGTGGCAACCACTCCAACCGCGGCCCCGGCCAGGCCACCGAACAAGCCGACCAGCAGACCTTGCTGGAGATAGTGCCGGACCAGTCGGCCGCGACGGGCACCAGCCGCCATCAGAGTGCCGATGATCGACCGCTCGGCCAGCACCCGGCGTGCCAGCAGCACGTACGCCGCGACGGCCGCGGCTGTCAGGAACAGCAGCGGGAAGGCGATGGACAGTTCCGAGAACCCGTTCAGGTCTTCGCGCAGCGTTGCGTTGGACGCCTGGTAGACCTGCGCGACGACGTCGGTGGCTCCCGCGCGGCGCAGCGAGGCGCTCGTCGCGGCGACGTCGGCATGCGTCGGATCAAGTTCTGCCAGCACCTGGTTCGGGCCGCCTCCGGTCCACTGCCGAACGGCCTGCTCATCCGCGAACAGGACCGCGAACGCGTGTGGGTCGCCGAGCACGTCCTGCCGGCTGCGAGCCGGCCAGATGTACTCCGCCGAGCGCGCGATTCCGCGGATCGTGACGCGATGCCAGCCGTGGCCGGTGAAGACCTGGACGCTGTCTCCGACGGTCAGCCCGAAGGTGTCCGCGGCATGTCGCTCGACGAGCACGCCGTCAGGATCGTCGGCGCTGAGGTACTGCCCAGCACTCACGTCCACCGCGTCGACCGCCGGTTGATGCCCGGCGGGGAGTCCGACCACCCGGCCCACCAGTTTGGTGCCGTCGATCATCAGCGGCGGATCCGTCTGGGTACGAGTCGTCACAGCCGCGGCACCGGCGTCGCGGGCTGCTGCTGCGATCGACTCAGGGTTGCCGCCCGTCGCGCTCACGTCGGCGAAGTGCAGCCGGTCGTAGGTGAAGCGGTAGGAGTCGCTGAGGTTCCGGAACGCCCCCGCACTCGCGATGAACAGCGCAACGCCGAGCATCACCGTGATCCCGACCGCGATCACCTGTGCCCGTTGACGCCGCAGATCACGAAGGGTCTTCCGTGTCGTCGCGCGCATCTGGCTCACCAGGCCACGTCGGCAGCATCGGCCGGCTGGGCGTTACGCCGTACCGACTCGATGCGTCCGTCGACCACGGTGACGACCCGGTCGGCGACCTGTGCCACGGACGCGTTGTGGGTGACCGTCACGACCGTGCGGCCTTCGCGGTTCAGGCGCTGCATCAACTGCAGGATCTGCCGCCCGGTTGCCAGGTCCAGGGCGCCGGTCGGCTCGTCGGCGAGCAGCAGGTCGGGGCCGGTGGCCAGCGCCCGGGCGAAGGCCACCCGCTGTTGCTGTCCACCGGACAACTGGGCCGGGAAGTGATCCATCCGGTCCGCGAGACCGACGGCGTCCAGCAGTCCCGGTACGGCGGACATCTCACCCCGGCCGGTGAGCTCGATGATGACCTCCACGTTCTCGCGCGCCGTCAGGGTCGGGATCAGGTTGAAGAACTGGAAGACGAATCCCACGTGGTCGCGCCGGAACTCCGACAGATCGGCAGGGCTCCGGCCGGAGATCTCCTCACCGGCGACGACCACCTGCCCGTCGGTCGCCGCCTCGATGCCGCCGATGATGTTGACCAGCGTGGTCTTGCCGGACCCACTGGGTCCGAGCACGACCACGAACTCGTCCGGTTCGATGTCGAGATCGATGCCCCGCAGAGCCGAGACGGCGGCATCACCTTTGCCGTACACCTTGGTGACGCCGGACAGGTGCAGCCCTGCCCGGGTCGTCTTCGTCGTCTCGGTCTTCACAGTCATGATTCCTCCGATCCGAAGACGCCCTGGGTGTAGGCGGTGACCACGTCCGCGGCCCACCGGCGCATGCCGTCGGGTGTCAGCGGGTCGATCCCCAGGACGTCGGTGAGATGGTCACGCAGCAGCACGACGGCCAGGTCGTTGACCAGCAAGAAGGCGGCCCGGACCGCCGGGTCCTCGGCAGGACGCAGGACGCCGGCCGCGGACAGTTGCTCGGTCATCGCGGCCGTCGCCGCGTACCAGCGGCGGAACAGTTCCCTGCCCGTGCCGTCCCCGGTCAGCAGCAACCGCCGTAAGTAGGCAGGGACGGGGGAGTCCGTCGGCAGGCTGGTCAACATCAACTCGGCCAGACCGGAGGTCCCTTGCGGACTCGTGTCGGACAGCATCGCCGGATCGCCGGCCACGGCGGCGAACATCTCGTCGAAGATCCCCGCGACGTAGCTGTCCACGACCTCGCGAAGACCCTGCTTGGAGCCGAAATGGTGGATCACCAGGCCTGGTGACACCCCGGCCGAGGCCGCGATGTCGCGCACGGTCACGGCGTCGGGACCGCGCTGCGCGAACAGTTCGAGCGCGCGGTCCCGGATCTGTGCCCGGGCCGTCAGGTCACTGGAAGATGAACGCATGTACAGCATACTAAACATCTGTTCAGCCGACGGCAAGAGCGCGGCGACAGCAGACCTCCGATGAGTTATTGACTCTGAGCTTCGGAAAGCGCTATCTTCCGACGAAATGAGGCGCAAAAAGTACAAATCGCCTCTTCGTCGACAGGAGAAGATGGCATGCCGAGGTCGTTGAGAAAGTTCGCCGCAGGGTCGCTGGCCGGGGTACTCGTGCTGGCCGTGGCCGGTTGTGGTGCGGGTGGTGCCAAGCCGGTCGCGCAGGATCCGAAGGCGCCGCTGGAGTTGTGGACGCGGACCACGCCCGGTGGCGACGGCGAGAAGGGGATGAAGAAGCTGGCCGCGGCGTTCGAGGCGGCCACTGGTCAGAAGGTCGTGGTCACGGCGATCTTCGACGACTTCGAGACGAAGCTGTCCCAGCGTGCCGCCCAGAAGGACCTGCCGGACCTGGTGCTGAACGACTCGTCGCAGCTGGGCACCATGGTCAGCCAGGGCATCGTCCGCGAGGTCGACCTGGGCTCGATCAAGGGCAGCGACCAACTGCTGGAGTCCGCGCTGTCCGTCGCCAAGTCCGGCGACGGCAAGACGTACGGCGTCCCGTACTCCGCGCAGGCCAGCGCGCTGCTGATCCGCAAGGACTGGCGCCAGAAGGTGGGCCTGGCGGCGCCGAAGACCTGGGACGACCTGACCGCTCTCGCGAAGGCCTTCACCACGCAGGACCCCGACGGCAACGGGAAGGCCGACACATACGGCCTCGCCGTGCCGGGTTCGACCAAGCGCGGCTATGCCTCGTGGTACTTCTCCAACTTCCTCTGGGCCGCCGGCGGCGACTTCATCGCCAAGCAGTCCGACGGGAAGTACAAGCCCGCGATGTCGACGCCGGAGTCGGTGGCCGCCACCAAGTGGTTCCGCGACCTGGCCTGCACCAGCAAGGTGATCCAGCCGGGTGCGGCGACCATGGACACCCCGCCCACCAACGAGACGTTCGAAGCCGGCCGGACCGGTCTGTACGTCGTCGGTCCCTACCTGCTGCCGCGGTTCGACGCCGGCCTGGGCAAGGACAAGTACGAGGTGGTCCCGGTGCCGAAGGGGCCGAAGGACTCGACCGTCCTGGCCGAGGGTGGCAGCGTCTACCTGATGGCCGGGTCGGCCAACGAGGCCGGCCAGAACGCGTTCGCCTCCTTCATGATCTCGGCCGACGGGCAGAAGCTCGGCATGGCCGGCCAGAAGGCGTTCAACGTGCAGTTGCCGGTGAACAAGACCGTCGACATCACGGCCGTCCGCAAGGACCCGCGCTGGAAGGTCTACGCCGACGCGTACCGCGACAGCGGCCGCTACGCCCCGTCGATCCCGAACTGGACCCCGGTGCGGCAGGACACGGCCGACACGATCAACGCCTTGATCGCCGACTGCAGCCTCGATGTGACCGCCGAACTCACCAAGCTGGACAAGAAGCTGGCCGAGACCCTCGGCAAGCAGGGCGTCGCCGCATCATGAGCGTCAGCGAGGCGCCGGCGGCGACAGTGGAACCGCCGCCGGCCGAGCAGCCGGGTCGTGGCCAGTGGTGGTCGCCCGTACGGCGTACCGGCAACCGCCGCGCTCCGGGCAGGGCCGCGGGACAGCGGAGCCGGCAGGGTGGGAAGTGGTGGGTGCCGTGGTTGTTCCTGGCGCCCGCGCTGATTCTCTTCACCTACTTCAAGTTCATCCCGATGGGGCGGGCACTGGTGATGTCCGCCCAGGATGTCCGGCCCTATCTCGGCAACACCTGGGTCGGCACCGCCAACTACAGCGAGATCCTGGGTTCGGAGAGCTTCCGGTCCGCGCTCAAGAACACCGTGGTGCTGGCGATCGGGCAGACCTTCGGCTCGATGCTGCTCGGGTTCTGCCTGGCCCTGCTGGTGGAGGGGCAGACGCGCAAGCTGAGCTTCATCCGGTCGGCGGCGTTCCTGCCGGTCGTCGTACCGATGGCCGTGGTCGCCGAGTTGTGGCGGATCATGTACCACCCGACCAGCGACGGTCTGCTCAATCAGGTGATCGGGCTGGTGGGCCTCGGGCCGTCCGGCTTCATCAACGATCCGGACACGTCGCTCGCCTCGATCGCGGTCACCGGGATCTGGCGCGGCGCGCCGTACGACATGATGATCTTCCTCGCCGGGCTGGCCGGGATCGACCGCGGCTTGTACGAGGCCGCGACGGTCGACGGAGCCTCGACCCGGCAACGCATTCTGCACGTGACGCTGCCCGGTTTGCGGCCGGTGTTCGCCATCTTGTTCGTGCTCGCCGCGGTCCGGGGCTTCCGCAGCTTCACCGAGGTCTTCCTGCTGACCAACGGCGGTCCGAACGGATCGACCGAGGTCGTGATGACCCTGATCTACAAGCTCGGACTGGAACAGAACCGGCTCGGAGTGGGTTCGGCGGGCGCGGTCCTGCTGTTCCTCGCGACCCTCGTGCTGACCGTCTGCGTCCAGTTGCTGCGAAGGAGGAGGACCGCATGAGCGCCGCCACCGAGACCGCGTTGGGTCTCACCGAGAGCAAGGGGATCGGCGCGCGGATCGCCAAGCTGGTGATCTACTCCGGCCTGTTCGTCGTCTTCGCCGGGCCGCTGCTCGCCTTGCTGGTGAGCTCCTTCAACCACATCTCCGACCCGACCCAGTTGAGCGTCGTCCCGAAGACCCCGACGCTGGACAACTTCCGGATCGCCTTCGACCACGGCGTCCTGAAGTACCTGCTGAACTCGTTCTTCGTGGTCGGTTTCGGCCTGCTGCTCCAGGTGGCCGTCTCGGTGCTCGCGGGGTATGCGCTGGCTCGCAAGGTGTTCCCGCTGATGACCGTGGTGCTGGTCGCGATCCTCGCCACGATGATGCTGCCCGAGGAGATCCTGGCGCTGCCGCTGACCCTGGTGCTCGGAGATCTTCCGCTGGTGCACCTGAACCTGATGGGCACGCTGGCCGGGATGATCGTGCCGCTGGGTGCGTGGGCGTTCTCGATCCTGGTGATGACCGAGTTCATGAAGGACGTCCCGCGTGAGCTCGAGGAGGCGGCCCGGATCGACGGCGCCGGCGAGCTGCGGATCTTCGCCCAGATCATCCTGCCGCTGTGCAAGCCGGCGCTCGGGGTGATCGGGGTGTTCGGCTTCACGATGATCTGGGACCAGTACCTGCTGCCGTTGCTGGTAGCAACCAATTCCGACAGCTACACCCTGCCGCTGGCACTGCGGACGCTCCGGATCGACCCGGTAGTCACGCCCGGCGTGGTGATGGCGGCGTCGCTGCTCGCCCTGCTCCCGTCGGTCATTGTGTTCCTGCTGTTCCAGCGATCCTTCGCCCGTGGCCTCACCGCGGGTGCCTTGAAGGGATGACAGTGATGAAGGACTGGTTCCGCCACGACCGCTTCGGCATGTTCGTCCACTGGGGCCTGTACTCGCTGGCTGCCCGCCACGAGTGGGTGAAGAACCGGGAGAAGCTCACCGACGCGCAGTACCAGCGGTACTTCGACCGATTCGACCCGGATCTGTACCGGCCGCGCGAGTGGGCCTGGGCGGCACGGTCGGCCGGCATGCGGTACGTCGTCCTGACGACCAAGCATCACGACGGGTTCTGCTTGTGGGACAGCGAGCTGACCGACTACACGGTCATGAACACGCCGTACGGCAGGGATCTGCTCGAGCCGTTCGTCGACGCCTGCCGGGCCGAGGGGCTGAAGGTCGGCTTCTACCACTCGCTGATCGACTGGCATCATCCGTCGTTCCCGATCGACGGCCTGCATCCGCAGCGGGACGACGAGGAAGCCAAGGCCGCGCCGCGCGACCTCGCGACGTACCGAAAGTATCTGCACGGACAGGTGCGCGAACTGCTCACCAGGTACGGCACGATCGACTACCTGTTCTTCGACTTCTCGTACGCCGGGCGTTCGCACACCTGGGGCGGCAAGGGTGCGGAGGAGTGGGGTGCCGAGGAGTTGCTGGCGATGGTTCGCGAGCTGCAGCCGGACATCCTCGTCAACGACCGCACCGGCCTGCCCGGCGACTTCGTCACCCCTGAGCAGTACCAGCCGTCCGGACCGATGACCGGGCCGGACGGGCCGATCAGGTGGGAGGCCTGCCAAACCCTCAACGGGAGTTGGGGCTACGACCGGGACAACTTCGACTACAAGAGCCCGGACCTGCTGGTGCGGATGCTGATCGACGGCGTCGCCAAGGACGGCAACCTGCTGCTGAACGTCGGGCCGACCGGCCGGGGACTCATCGACCCCGTCGCGCAGACCACGCTCGAGGCGATCGGCGACTGGATGCGGCTGCACGAGCGGTCGATCTACGGGTGTGGCGCCTCCGGGCACGTGCCGCCTGCCGATTGCCGCTACACACAGAACGGCAACCGGCTCTACCTGCACCTGTTCAGCTGGCCGTTCAAGCACGTGCACCTGCCCGGACTGGCCGGCAAGGTCCAGTACGCCCAGTTGCTCTCCGACGCTTCCGAGATCCGGCTGATCGAACCGGATCCGGAGCGGATCGCGGAGAACACCCAGCCCGGCAGTCAGCCGCCGGGCACGCTCACCCTCGAACTGCCGGTACGCCGGCCGGACGTCACCGTACCCGTCATCGAACTGTTCCTCACGCCATCCGCCTGATCGGGAGCACCTCATGGAACGTCGTACTTTTCTCACCGCCGCAGGTGGCGTCGCCGCCGGAGCGGCGGGTCTGGTGGCCGCTGCCGCCGGCGCGCTCCCGGTGACGGCCGCGCCGTCGTCCACCGGGATCGGCGGGCTCGCCCCTGCCGCCGATCCCACCGAATCCGAGTCGGCGGGCCGGCGGCGGCTCGTGCAGTCGCTGGACGAACTGCGGCAGGCTGTCGGTCAGGCGGTCCCGGGCACCGTGATCACTGTTGCCAACGGCACCTATGACGTACCGGCCGGCGCGCCGATCGCCCTGGCCGGTGTTCGCGGCCGGCCCGGCCGGCCGGTCGTCGTCCAGGCCGAGTCGCCGGGCGGTGTCGTCCTGACCGGCGAGCAGAGCTTCGTGCTGACCGGCTCGACGGACGTCACGCTGAGCGGGTTCGCGTTCCGGCAGCAGACCACGCTCGACATTCCGCCGGACTGCAAGCGGATCCGGCTCACCCGCAACGACTTCCAGCTGGCCGATATCGCGGGTGTGCACTGGGTGATGGTGCGCGCGGACTATTCGAGCGTCGACCACAACGACTTCCACGGGAAGTCGACGCTGGGCATCTACCTCGGCATCGAGGGCGCCGGGACCGACGGGATGGCCCGCGGCGTCCACATCACCCGCAACCACTTCCGCGATCACACCTTCCCCGGCGACAACGGCGGCGAGCCGATCCGGCTGGGCGTGTCGCCGAGAGCGCTCTCCACCGCGGCTGCGGTGGTCGAGTTCAACCTGTTCGAGCGCGCCAACGGCGACCCCGAGGCGATCTCGGTGAAGTCGTCCGGCAACGTGATCCGGCACAACACGATCCGGGACAGCATCGGGGGGATCGTGCTGCGGCACGGCAACGGCACGCGGGTCGAGGGCAACTACCTGCTCTCCGGAGCGAACGGGATCAGGATCTACGGCAACGACCACCAGATCCTGAGCAACTACCTGGAGCGGGTGAGCGGGATCGTGCTCGGCAGCGGGAGCCTGCGCGATCACTACCCGGGCGAACCGCCGACGTCGCGGACCGGCAACGACGCGCCGGACCGGGTCCGGATCGCGTTGAACAGCTTGCTGGACTGCACGGGCGGTATCAGCGGCGAGAGCCACCGGACCCTGCCGCCGCTGGACTGCACGATCGCCGACAACCTGCTGGTGGCCGACGCGGGACAGCACGTGAACATGCCCTTCCAGGACGGCATCAGCTGGTCGGGCAACCTCGTCTGGGGCGCTGCCGCCGATGGCAACGCCCCGGCCGGCACCTTCACCCGGGTCGATCCGAAGCTGGTGGCGGGACAGGACGGCGTACGGCGGCTGTCGGCCGGCAGCCCGGCGATCAACGCGGCCACCGGCTCGTATCCGGGCGGCACCCTCGACCTGGACGGTGAGCCGCGCGGCCGCCGGGCCGATGTGGGAGCCGACGAGTACGGGTTCCGCAAGCCCAGGTTCCGCCCGCTGACCGCGGCCGATGTCGGGATCCACGCCCGATGAGCACCGAGCGCGCCGCGGTTGCCGTCCGAGGTGACGAGGAGATCATCCGCACTCACCTTGATCGGCTCCGGCTGGATCTGGTGGTGGCCAGCCGGATCACCCATGTCCACCGCGAGTGGTACCGCCCACTGCAGCCCGATCCGTTCTCGCGGCTCTACCTGATCCTCGAAGGCGAGGGCCGGCTGGTGGTGGGGGAGCAGGAGCTCTACCCGAAGCCGGGTGAGCTCTGCTACCTCCCCGCCGACGTACCGATCTCGTACTCGACGATCAGTGACAACACGTTCCGCAAGCACTGGCTGCACTTCTCCGCGCTGATCGGCGACCGGGACATCGGCGAGATGCTGACCCTGCCGTTCATCGTTCCCAGTCGTGCGCCGGCGGAAGCGGCTGCCCTGTTCGAGCAGGTCGGCGCCGCGGATCGCGACCCGCCGGGTCTGGCGACGCCGCTGCGGATCCGGTCGGCGTTGACCGCGTTGTTCGCGCACTACCTGGACAGCGCGCCGCCCGGTTCGATCCGGTTGTCGGCGCAGCAGACCGAAGAGTCCGGCATCGTCCGCTACATCGAGGACAACCTCGCCTCGGCGCTGACCGTCGAGCAGTTGGCCGCCGAGTTCGGGTTCGAGCTGAGTGCGTTCATCCGGCACTTCCGGACCGAGTTCGGGTTGTCGCCGAAGCAGTTCATCAAGCGGGCCCGGATCGAGCGGGCGCAGCGTGAGCTGGTGACGACCGCGCGGCCGATGGAGGAGATCGCCGCCTCGGTCGGGATGGACCAGTCGTACTTCTCGAAGGTGTTCCGTCAGGTCAGCTCGGTGACCCCGAGCGAATACAGAAAGCTCTACCGCCAGCGTAGTTAGGAGCTTGTCATGGATCGTCGTACCTTCTTGGCCGGCGGCACCCTCGGTGTCGCCGCAGTCGCCCTGCAACTGTCCGGCGGGCGTCGTGCCGACGCGCAGGTGTCGGCCGTCGTCACCTCGCTGTCCCAGCTGCAACAAGCGATCAACAGTGCCGGCCCCGGCACCACGATCACGGTCGCGAACGGCTCGTACGCCGTACCGTCGGGCTCACCCGTCACGATCAGCGGCCGCCACGGCACCAGCACGGCGCCGATCACGATCGTGGCCGAGTCGCGCGGTGGCGTCACGCTCACCGGTGCGCAGAGCTTCGTGTTCGCCAACTCGTCGTACGTGACGATCAGCGGGTTCGCGTTCCGGCAGAGTACGACGCTGGAGATCCCGGCCGACTGTCCCCGGATCCGGCTGACCCGCAACGACTTCCAGCTCGCCGCGGCTGCGGGGCACTGGGTCGTCGTGCGGGGTGACGACGTGAAGATCGACCGGAACGTGTTCCACGACAAGTCCACCCTGGGCGTCTATCTGGTGATCGACGGACCGGGCAGTACGGCGATGGCGCAGCGCACGAACATCGCCCGCAACTACTTCCGCGATCACACGTACTCCGGCGACAACGGCGGTGAGCCGATCCGCCTCGGTGTCAGTGGACGCGCACTGTCCACGGCGGACGCCACCGTGGAGTACAACCTCTTCGAGCGGGTGAACGGCGACCCCGAGGCGATCTCGGTGAAGTCGTCGGGCAACACGATCCGGTACAACACCATCCGCTCGTCGACCGGTGGGATCGTGCTGCGGCACGGCAACGAGAACCGGGTCGAGAGCAACTATCTGCTGTCCGGTGCGAACGGGATCAGGATCTACGGCAACGACCACCTGATCGTGAACAACTACGTCGGTGGGGTCGGCAGCGCCGGGATCGTGCTCGGCAGTGGAACCGAGCGCGATCACTACGAAGGCGAGCCCGAAGACAGCCGGCGCGGCAACGACGCTCCGGACCGGGTCACGATCGTGCTGAACACCCTGCGGAACAACGCTCAGGCAGTGGTCGGCGAGAGTCAGCGGACGATACCGCCACTGGGCTGCCGGATCTCGGACAACCTCCTGGTCGGCGACAGCGGTTCCCTGGTGGACATGCCTTACCTGCAGGGCATCACGTGGTCGGGCAACATCCTGTGGGGCTCGGCGTCGAACGGCAACATCCCGTCGTCCGGCTTCACCCGGGCCGACCCGAAGCTCGTCGCGGGCTCCGACGGCGTCTACCGGCTCAGCACCGGCAGCGCCGCCGTCAACGCCTCCAGCCAGGACCACTCCAGCCAGGTCACCGACGACCTCGACGGCCAACCCCGGGTAGCCCCGTACGACGTCGGCGCCGACGAACTCTCCACCGCCACAACCCTCCGCCACCCCCTCACCCCCACCGACGTCGGCCCCAACGCCCCGTAGCAAGACCCGGCTGACCTCGCAGCGTCGTGGTACCGGCGTGCGCTCGGCCCGCGCGAGGCGGGTCGAGCGCACGCCGTACAGGTGTCAGACCAGGGCGGGCTGGGTGTTGCCGGCTTCGGTGATGCCGCGGCGCATGTCGACCCGGGCGAGCAGGACCAGGCCGACGACGAAGAAGATGCCGAGGGCAACGATGGCGGGCCGGTAGGAGCCGGTGAGCTGGTGGACCAGGCCGAAGACGAGGGTGCCGAGCCACGAGGTGCCGCGTTCGCCGGCCTGGTACAGGCTGAAGTACTCCGCCTCGCGGCCCTTCGGAATCAGTTGGCTGAACGCCGACCTCGACAGCGCCTGGGTGCCGCCGAGGACGATCCCGATCGCCAGGCCCATCGCGAGGAACGGCGCGATCTGGTGCGCGGGCAGCAGGAAGCCGGCGATCACGATCACCATCCAGACCACCAGGCCGCCCATGATCGTGCGCTGGCTGCCGTAGCGCCGGGCGAACCGGCCGAAGGCGAGCGCGCCGAAGAACGCGACGAACTGGACCAGCAGGATCGTCATGATCAGGATCTGCGTCTCGAAGCCGAGTTGCTTCTCGCCGTACGTCGAGGAGACCGAGATGACGGTCTGGATGCCGTCGTTGAAGAACAGGTACGCGACCAGGAACAGCAACGTCATCGGGTACGACCGGACGTGCCGCAGGGTGGCGAAAAGCTGCCCGAAACTCTGCTTGATCAGGTTGCCGCCGACCGGTACGACGCTCGCCGGTGGCCGGTCCTTCAGCCGCAGGTAGGGGATGAGGGTGAACAGGCCCCACCACAACCCGGCGCTCAGCAGACTGAGCCGGACCGCCGTCCCCTTGCCCAGGCCGAGCGCGTCGTGCGCGGTGACGACGCCGAGGTTGATCGCCAGCAGGATGAATCCGCCGAGGTAGCCGAACGCCCAGGCGCGCGAGGAGACGTCGTCACGATCGTCCGGCGCCGCGATGTCGATCAGGATCGAGTCGTACACGACCAGCGACGACCCGAGACAGAGGTTGCCGAGGAACAGCAGCAGCGCCCCCAGCGCCCAGCGGTCGCCGCTGACGAAGACCATGCAGCAGGCGGCCAGGGCACCGGCCCAGGCGAAGCCGCACATCAGCACTCGCTTGCGAGGCGACCGGTCCGCGATCGCTCCGACGACCGGCAGGAACAGCGCCGACATCAAGGTGGCGACGGTGACGACGTAGAAGGCCAGCGAGCCGGGGGAGATGCCGAGACCGAGGACGTGCAGGTTGGTGTGGCAGGGGTCGTCCGTCGTACCGACTCGTCCGCAGGCAGCGGTTTCGGCCACCGAGGTGAGGTACGGCGCGAACAGTACGGTGCCGACGGTGGTGACGTAGCCGGAGTTGGCCCAGTCGTAGAGGCTGAACCCCCAGTATTCGCGCTTGTCCACGCTGTCCGGGGCGGAGAGGATTCCCATGCGGAGGAGTGTGGCAGGTACGGGGCCGATCCGGGCTCAGGCCCGGCTCACGGCCACTGCCCGCGTTCGATCAGTATGTCGCGGAGCAGGTCGGTGCGATCGGTGATGAGCCCGTCCACTCCGGCGTCCAGGAGGCGGTGCATGGTCGCCGGGTCGTCGACGGTCCAGACGTGCACCTGCTTGCCGAGGGCATGCGCGCGCCGCAGCAGTCCCGACGTGAGGACCTTGAGGCGGCCGTAGTACTCCGGGATCTGCAGGCAGGCGCCGGGGGAGTCGAAGCGAAAAGGGGAGAACCGGATCCGGGCGATCTCCTGCTCACCGAAGCCGGTCGCCAGGCGTTCCCCGAGCTCGGCGCGGATGCGCTTGACCCGGGCCTGGGAGAACGACGAGACGCAGACGCGGTCGATGGCGCCGGCCTTCCGCAGTACGGCGGCCGCGGGCAGGACGCCGTTGTCGGCCTTGATGTCGAGGTTGAGCCTGGTCGCCGGGAAGTGCTCGAGCACGTCGGTGAGCAGCGGGATCGGCTCGTGACCGTTGATCCGGGCCTTCTTGACCTCCGACCACGGCAGCTGGGAGATCACGCCGGTGCGATCGGTGACGCGGTCGAGCCGGTGGTCGTGGAAGGCCACCACCACCCCGTCGCTGGTCGCGTGCAGGTCGGTCTCCAGGTACTGGTACCCGAGTCCGACCGCCTGCTCGAAGGCATGCATCGAGTTCTCGTAGCCGACGTTGTCAGGGTGCAGGGCGCCGCCGCGGTGGGCCATCGCGATCGGCCCGTCGTGGTCGAGATACGGATACACACCCGGCAGTATCGCCGAGTGCCGGCAGCCCGGAGGCTTGTAGGTCAATCGATTGCACGGCTAGGTTCAGGATTACCGTGCGCTTCGACGGCACTTATCCGGGCGACTGGCCCCATCGAGAACGCCCGACGTGTACCGCGAGCGGCGGCACTGTGCGGTCCCCGACCCTCCCGAGCCGGGGGCCGCGTGCACTGAGGCTCGACTCGGCCGGGCGGGGGCTGGTTGGGTAGCGTGGTGTCGGTGACGGATATCAGCCGACCCCGCCCCGAGCTGTGGACTCTCGATCCCGGCGTCCTGCATCTCAACCACGGCTCGTACGGCGCGGTGCCGCGGCGTACCCAGGACGTTCTGGCGTCCCTGCGGGCGGAGACCGAGGCCAACCCGATGGCGTGGTTCCGCTCGGTCGCCGACCGGCTGACGGCCGCCCGGCTCGAGTTGGCGTCGTACCTGGAGACCGACCCGGCCGGCTTCGCGCTGGTGCCGAACGCGAGCGCCGGCGTCACGGCCGCGCTCGCCACCGTCCCGATCGCGCCAGGCAGCCGGATCGTGCTGACGAATCACGCGTACGGCGCGGTGCGGTTCGCGGCGGAACGCTTCGCCCGGCAGCACCAGGCCGAGGTCGTCGTCGTCGACGTGCCGCTGGAATCCGACGACGACACGGTGGTCTCGCTCATCTCCGCGGCCCTGGGCAGCACCACCGCCGCCCTGGTGGTGGACCAGATCAGCTCGGCGACCGCGATGATCTTCCCGATCCGGCGCCTGGTCGAGGCGTGCGCGCGGTACGACATCCCCGTCATCGTCGACGGCGCCCATGCACCCGGGCTGCTCGACGCCCCGGCCGGCGACGGCGCCGACTTCTGGACCGGCAACTTCCACAAGTGGCCGTGCTCGCCGCGCGGGACCGCCGGTCTGGTGGTCGCGGAGAAGTGGCGGGCGCGGACGTTGCCGCTGATCGTGTCCTGGTCGGAGTACGACGAGCGGCTGCCGGAGCGCTTCGACATGCAGGGCACCTTCGACTACGCGCCCTGGATCGCCGCACCCGAGTCGTTGCGGGTGCTCGCCGACCTCGAGTGGCAGCGGCGCCGGACGCAGCTGTCGGCGACCCTGGACGAAGGTGCCCGGGTGATCGCGAAGGCGCTCGGCTCGTCGGTGCCCGAGGTGGTCCACCCGGCTCCGACGATGCGGTTGGTGGAACTCCCCTTCCCGGGCGAGCCGACGCCCGAGGCCGGCGCGGCTTTCAAGCTCCGGGTGTCGCGCGAGCTCAAGGCGGAGATCACCCTGACCGCCTTCGACACCCGGGTCTTCATCCGCCTCTCCGCCCACGCCTACAACAGCCTGCGCGACTACGAATTCCTCGCCGAGCGCTTGCCTACCTTGTTCTGAGGGTCGCTGAACGATCGTTCGCCGTGAACCGCGAGCTCGGCCAGCACTGCGGCGGGGTCGCCGGCCTCGACGAGCTCGAGCAGGTGACGGTGCCTGGCGACGTGCTCGTTGAGATCTTCGTGGTAGTGCTCGCGGGCGTAGAGGTTGCGCGCCATGCAAAGCAGGAGCTGCTGCTGCACCGACGCGTAGGCCTCTTCGAGTCGCCGGTGTCCCGCCAGCGCGACGAGGGAGGAGTGGAACCGGTAGCCGGCCTGCACGAGGCTGCCGCGGTCCTCGGCCGCCGCGCAACGCTCCATCTCCACCAGCGCTTCCTGGGCGACCTTCAACCGGTCCGGGAATCGCACGGGGACCGCGAGCTCCATCGCCAGCCGCTCCAGCGCGGATCGCAGGGTGAGGATCTCGAAGACGTCCTGATCGGTCAGCGTGGCCACCATCGACCCGCGCCGCGGCCTGGTCACGATCAGCCCTTCCTGCTCCAGCACCCGCAGCGCTTCGCGCAGTGGGGGACGGCTGATGCCGAGCTGCTCGGTGAGCCGTTCCTCGATCAACCGCTCACCCTCGGCCAGCTCACCGGCCAGGATCATCCGCCGGATCGCGTTGGCCGCGAGCTGGACCAGGCTCAGTGACTCCAGTGCACCCTGCGACTCGCTCATTCCCACCGACTCCTAGCTGCCATTCGACGTGCCGCCCCGAACCACCGCGGGGGCCGATCCCAGACCCTGCAAAGTAGCGGGTCATCCCTCGAGTTGTCGCCGCCACCCTTGTCAGCGTCGATTATCTATTGTAGACAATAGTTCATAGACAGGGCGGCCGTGAACTGGAGGCGTTCCCGTGGCCCAGCATGAATCTCCCGCAATCTCCGCCGGAACAGCACGGCTCGGATTCGCCGGCCTCGGCAATCTGGGCAAGCCGATGGTGCAGGCACTGCTCCGGAACGGCTGGACAATCTCGGTCCTGGACCGGGACGCGGCCCGGGCCGGGGATCTCGACGGCGTCCGGGTCGTTCCCACAGCGGCCGGGCTCGCCGACTGCGCGGTGGTCGCGCTAGCTGTTCCGGACGACGAGGCGGTCAGCCAGATCCTCGACGAACTCGTCCCGCTCCTCGCGGCGGGATCGGTGGTCCTGATCCACAGCACGATCCTGCCCGGTACGGCGAAGCGCCTTGCAGAGCAGGCCGAGCGCCACGGTGTCGGGTTGCTCGACGTACCGGTCAGTGGTGGAGCCGAGAGAGCGCTCGCCGGCTCTCTGACGGTGATGGCCGGTGGTCGGGCCGAGGTGCTGGAACGGGTCGGACCGGTGCTCGATTCGGTCGCCGGCGAGGTGATCCATGCCGGACCGGCCGGTGCCGGCGCCGCGGTCAAACTCGCGAACCAGTTGATGATGTTCGCCGCCCTGGCCGGGGTCCAGGAGGCACTCGAGTTGGCCGCAGCGTACGACGTACCGGAGCGGACCGTGCTGGAGGCGGTGTCCACGAGCACAGGGGACTCGTGGATCACCCGCAACTGGGGCTTCTTCGACCAGACCGTGGCCGCCTACGACAGCGCCGGTACGCCGGTCCGCGACCGGCCGTGGAGCAAGGACCTGTGGGACATCGTGGCAGCGGCCCGAGATCGCGCTCTCCCGTTGCCGGTCGCCGGTCTGCTCGCGCAGCACCTCGCCGAGCGGGTCGAGGAGCACGCACGCAAGGGATCCGGATCGTGAAGAACTCGGAGCGGACCGGACGCGAAGGGCTGACGGCGTACCTGTTCCTGAGCCCCTGGCTGGCCGGGATCCTGCTGCTGACGATCGGGCCGATGCTGTACTCGGCGTACCTCGCCTTCACCGACTACGACCTGCTGAGCGCGCCCAGGTGGATCGGCCTCGGGAACTTCCGCCGGATGTTCTCCGCGGACCCGAGGTACCTGTCGTCGGTCAGGGTCACCCTCGTCTATGTCGCGGTCTCGGTGCCGTTGCTGCTGATCGTGTCGATGGCGCTCGCCCTGCTGCTGAACAAGGGAATCAGGTTCCTGTCCGGTTACCGCGCGCTGTTCTATCTGCCCTCGCTGATGGGCGCGAGCGTCGCGATCGCCGTGCTGTGGCGGCAGATCTTCGGTGGGACCGGGCTGGTGAACCAGGTGCTCGGTCTGTTCGGCATCAAGCACGGCAGCTGGGTCGGCAGTCCCGGCACCGCGCTGTGGACGATCGTCACACTCAACTTGTGGGCGTTCGGCGCCACGATGATCATCTTCCTGGCCGGCCTGCGCCAGGTCCCGGCGGAGTTGCACGAGGCAGCCGCGGTCGACGGCGCCGGGCCGATCCGTCGCTTTTTCAGCGTCACGCTGCCGCTGATGACGCCGCTGATCTTCTTCAACCTGCTGCTCGACACGATCCACGCGTTCCAGGCGTTCACCGGCGCGTTCGTGGTCAGCCGTGGCACGGGCGGCCCCACCGACTCGACCTTGTTCTACACGCTCTACCTGTACCAGCAGGGATTCGCCGAACTGAAGATGGGCTACGCCTCGGCGATGGCCTGGGCGCTGGTGATCGTGCTGGCTGCCTTCACCGGTTTCCTCTTCCTCACCGCCCGGCGCTGGGTCTACTACGGAGACGAACGATGACCACCTTGTCGATCAGCCGCCCGTTGTTCGGCCGGCGCCGGACCCGCAGCCCGATCGTGACCGGACTCGTCCGGCACGCCCTGCTGATCGCCGTCCTGGTCGTGATGCTCTACCCGGTCGTCTGGATGGTGGCCGCGTCGTTCCGGCCGTCGGCCGAGGTGATGAACAGCCTCGGGCTGTTCTCGAGGAACTACACGCTGGACAACTACAAGCACGGCTGGAGTGCCGGGCAACTGAACTTCTCCCGCTACTTCCTCAACTCGATCGCGATCACCGCGCTGTCGATCGCGGGCAACCTCTTCTCCTGCTCGCTGACCGCGTACGCGTTCGCCCGGCTGGAGTTCCCGTTCAAGCGGGTTCTGTTCGGCCTGCTGCTGGCCACGATGCTGCTGCCGTACCACGTGACGCTGGTGCCGCAGTACATCTTGTTCAACCGGCTGGCCTGGATGAACACCTATCTGCCGCTGGTGGTGCCCAAGTGGCTCGGGGTCGAGGCGTTCTTCATCTTCTTGATGGTCCAGTTCATCCGGACCCTGCCGCGTGAGCTCGACGACGCGGCCCGGATCGACGGCTGCGGGCACTGGCGGACGTTCAGCCGGATCATCATGCCGCTCGCGCTGCCGGCCATCGGCACCACCGCGTTGTTCACCTTCATCAACAGCTGGAACGACTTCCTCGGTCCGCTGCTGTACCTGAACCGGCCGGAGCTGTGGACCGTCTCGCTCGGCCTGAACTCGTTCCTGGACGTGACCGGGGAGTCGGCGTACGGCTCACTGTTCGCCATGTCCACCCTCGCCCTCGCGCCGATCGTGGGGTTCTTCCTGGGCGCCCAGAAGCTGCTCATCGAAGGCGTCGCGACCACCGGCCTCAAGTAAACAGGAGACAGTCATGAAGAGACTCGGTACGGCGGCCCTGGCGTGCGCGGCACTGCTGGCGGTCGCCGGATGCAACGGTACGTCGGTCAGCGGATCCGGTGGCGGCGACACCGGATCGGCCCAGAACGGCAAGGGTGATGTCACCGGCAAGCTGCAGCTGACGTTCTGGGGCGGTGCGAACCGTGCGGCCAAGACGAACGCGGTGGCGGACCTGTTCGTCAAGGCGCATCCCGGTGTCACGATCGACCGGCAGAACGCCGATTTCGGCAACTACTTCAACAAGCTGAACATCCAGGCCTCCAGCAAGACGCTGCCCTGCGTGATGCAGTTGCAGGGACGGCAGCTGAACGACTACACCAAGCGCAAGGTGCTGCTACCGCTCGACCCGATGATCGAATCCGGTGCGATCAAGGTGGACGACATCCCCAAGGAGGTCGTCGACACCGGCCGCGGCCCGGACGGCAAGCTCTACTTCCTCCCGTACGGCGCCGCGTACGACGCGGTCGGCGTCAACGCGACGCTCGCCAACCAGGCCGGGGTGGGCCTGCCGCCGGAGGGCTACAACTGGACGCAGTACACGGAGTGGATGGCCAAGGCGCAGGCGAAGCTGCCGGCCGGCACCTTCGCGGCCGGCTCCCGCGGCGGTCTGCCGAACTTCTTCATCGCCTACAACCTTGCCAACGGCAAGCAGTTGTTCACCAACGACGGGAAGCTCGGTTTCGGCAAGGACACCCTCGTGGAGTACTGGACGATGTGGGAGAAGCTCCGCAAGGCCGGTGTCACGATGAGCGCCGACACCCAGGCCGACGAGCCCGAGGGCGCCGAGCAGGGCTTCATCGCGCAAGGCAAGCTGATGACCGACAGCATCCCCGGCAACGCGCTCACCCCCGCCTCGGCCACTCTCGCGAGCAAGGGCGGGGGGCAGAAGCTGACCACACTGCCGATGCCGTCCGGTCCGAGCGGCTCGGGCAACGCGATGTTCACGTCCGGGTTCGCGATCCCGACGAACTGCGACAACGTCCCGACCGCGGCCGCCTTCATCGACTTCTTCACCAACGACCTCGAGGCAGGCAAGGTGTTCAAGTCCGACAACGGCGCGGCGACCAACACCAAGGTGCTCGAGGCGCAGATCAAGGATCCGGCCCTGCCCGCGCTGAAGAAGCACGAACTGGAGCTCTACCGGCAGATCGTGGCCAAGAACCCGCCGACGATCCTCTACCCGCCGGGCTACCAGGCCACCTTCGAGTCGGCGTACACCCGGGCCTACGAGGAAGTTGCCTTCGGCAAGAAGACGGTCGAGCAGGCGGCGGACTCGTTCCTCAAAGAGGCGAACGCGGGACTGGGTGGCTGACGTGGCCGAGGGCGCACTGGACGGACTGCGGGTGCTGGACCTGACCCAGGTGATGGCAGGGCCGTTCTGCACGATGCTGCTGGCCGACCTGGGGGCCGACGTGATCAAGATCGAGAACCCGGCGACCGGCGACCAGACGCGGCGGTCCTGGGGCTACGCGGTGACGGGGGAGGACAGCCGGGCCTTCCTGGCCCTGAACCGGAACAAGCGCAGCGTCTGCCTGGACCTCAAGTCCGCGCAGGGTCTGGCCGACTTCCACCGGCTGGCCCGGTCGGCCGACATCGTGGTGGAGAACTTCCGCCCCGGCGTGACGAAACGCCTCGGCGTCGACTACGAGACGCTGTCCGCCTTGAACCCGCGGCTGATCTACGCGAGCGTCTCCGGGTTCGGCCAGACCGGCCCGTACGCCGACCGGCCGGGCTACGACCTGATCGCGCAGGCGATGTCGGGTGTCATGAGCATCACCGGGACGCCGGGCGGGGTGCCGGTGAAGTGTGGACTGCCGGTCGGTGATCTCGGGGCGGGCATGTTCTGTGCCTTCGGCATCGTCGCCGCGGTGCACGCCCGGGAGCGGAACGGGCGCGGACAGCAGGTGGAGACCTCGCTGTTCGAGTCGGCGCTGGCGATGTCGGTCTGGGAATCGACGGAGTACTGGGCGACCGGCGAAGTGCCCCAGCCGCTCGGCTCCGCGAACCGGATGTCGGCGCCGTACCAGGCGCTGCGAACCAAGGACGGCTACCTGACGCTCGGGGCCAACAACGAACGGCTGTGGCAGCGACTGTGCGCGGCTCTCGAGTTGCCCCAACTGCCGGCCGACCCGCGGTTCGTGACCAACACGGACCGGATGAAGCATCGTGATGAGCTGGCCGGCGTACTGGAAGAGGCCCTTGCGTCGGCGACCACCGACGAGTGGGTTGACCGGCTTCTCGCTGCCGGCGTTCCGGCGGGGCCGATCCGTAACTATCGCCAGGTGCTCGACGAAGATCCACACGTCCGGGCCCGCGGGATGGTGCAGGAACTGGACCATCCCGTCGAGGGACGGGTGCGGGTGCTCGGGTCGCCGGTCAGGTTGAGCGGTACGCCGGCGCAGTTGCGAAGGCACCCACCGCTGCTCGGCGAGCACACCGAAGAGGTTCTCTCGGAGCAGCCGTCGTGAGTCCGGCCGAGCTGATCGTTCGGTCCGACGGCCCGATCCTCCGCCTCTGGCTCTCGAACCCGGGTCGCCGCAACGCCATCACCTGGTCCATGTACGACGGGCTGCTCGGGATCCGCGACGTCGTGGCCGATGATCCCTCGATCCGGGTCGTCGTACTGCGCGGCGCCGGTGGTGAGGCGTTCGCGGCGGGGACCGACATCCGGCAGTTCGGGGACTTCAGGACCGGCCAGGACGGCGTCGACTACGAGCACCGGGTCGGCGAGGTGCTGACCAGCCTGCTCGGGATCCGGGTGCCGGTGGTCGCGGTGGTGGACGGACCGGCCGTCGGCGCCGGACTGGCGATCGCCGCCTGCTGTGACCTGGTGGTCGCCACGCCCGATGCCGTCTTCGGCGCACCCGTCGCGCGGACCCTGGGCAACACCCTGCCGCCGCTGGTCCTCGCCAGGCTGCAGCAGCGGCTCGGAGCAGGACGAACGATGGCGCTGCTGCTGACCGCTCGGTTGCTGCCGGCAACGGAGGCCGAGACCGCGGGTTTCGTCACCAAGATCGTCGATGCCGAGGCGCTGGAGGAGTACGTCGAGGATCTCTTGCTCACGATCCGTTCCAACGCACCGCTGACGTTGGCCTCGTTGAAGGAGATCGAGCGCCGCGTCCTGGCCGAAGGCGCGAACGCCGCCGCGGACGACGTCCTGGCCGCCGTCTACGGCAGCCGGGACTTCCGGGCCGGGGTGGCCGGCTTCCTCGAGCATCAGCCGGTCGAATGGGAAGGACACTGAGATGCCGGTGATCGACGCACATCACCATTTCTGGCGGGTCGCCGCGCAGGAACAGCCCTGGCGGAACGACCGGCACGGCTCGATCGCGCGCGACTACACCCCCGACGACCTGCGGCCCGAACTGATCGCCGCCGGAGTGGACAGCACAGTGCTCATCCAATCGGTCGACGAACCGGCCGAGAACGACCGGCTGGCCGCCTACGCGGCCGAGGCGCCGTTCGTGGCGGCTGTGGTCGGCTGGCTGCCACTGTCGGATCCAGCGGCCGCCAGGGCCGAGCTCGAGCGGCTGGACAGTCCCGTACTGCGTGGTGTCCGCTGCCTGGTCGGGCGGGATCCGCTGGACTGGTTGACCGAGCCGGACTCGGTCGCCCTGTTCAAGGAACTCGCCACGGCCGGCCTGAGCTGGGACGTCGTACCGGTCACCGCGGCACAGACCGCCGCGGTCGTGGCGCTGGCGCACGCCGTACCGGAATTGCGGATCGTGGTCGACCATCTCGGCCGGCCGCCGATCGATTCAGGTGGCTGGGAGCCGTGGGCAGGACAGTTGCGGCAGTTGTCCGAATGCCCCGGGATCGCGCTGAAGGTGTCCCTCGGCATCGACCTGCTGTCCGCGGTGCCCGCCTGGCCGTCGGACCTGGATCGCTATCTGCGCTGGGCGGTCGACTGTTTCGGCGCACAGCGGTTGATGCTCGCCAGCAACTGGCCCGTCGTACTGCTGCGGGCCGACTACCAGCACGCGTGGAACAGCCTGCGCGAAGTCGTCGAGCGCGCGCTCGACGACCCGAACGAACTCGCGGCGGTCCTCGGAGGCACCGCCGCGCACTACTACCGGATCAATGGAAAGGTCTCTTGATGACTGTCAGCGAAACTGCCAACGCGAACGACCTGTCCAGCCTGTACCGGCACCTGCGGGTGGTGGACGTGGCCGATGCGCTCGACGGCATCGGCTACTTCGACATCGGGCTGATGTCGCCCGACGTCCGGCCGCTGTGGCTCGGGATGAAGTTCTGGGGCCAGGCCGCCACCATCCGGGCGGTGCCGTCGAACCGGCCGATGTGGAAGCTGGAGTCCACCCAGGACATCGTCGAGGCCCACCGGATCTGGTTCGAGGAGACGGGCAACGTGAAGCTGCCCGACGAGCTTCCGGCCGGTCACGTCGTGGTGATGGATGCCGGCGGCGGCAAGGAGGTCGGCTTCTGGGGCTCGGAGAACGGCATGGGCGCGGTCCAACGCGGTGCGGCCGGGATCGTCACCGACGGGTACTGCCGCGACACCGCCGAGATCACCGCCCAGCGCACCCCGATCTGTTCGAAGGCCCGCGGCCGGACGATCATCCCGGGCCGGATCAAGGTGGTGGAGACCCAGACCACCATCGCCTGCGGCGGTACCCAGGTGAGCCCCGGCGACATGGTCGGTTGTGACGACGACGGGGTCATCGTGGTCCCGGCCGACGTCGCCGAGGAGGTCGCCGTACATGCCCGGGCCATCCTGCTGGCCGACATGCGAGCGCGCCGCAAGCACTACGACGCGCTCGGCATGAAGCCGGACAGCTCGGTCGACTTCGACGCCGTCGAGCGGTACTACGCCGAGTTGTAGCCGATGGCCGTCGGGAGCGATCAGCCCTTGATCGCTCCCGAGGTCATGCCGGCGACGATCTGGCGGTTGAAGAAGAGGAACATGATCAGGGGCGGGATCGTGATCAGCAGGATGTTCATGAACAGCAGGTTGTACTGCGTACTGAACTGACTCTGGAAGTTGTAGAGGGTCAGCTGGACCGTCGCGTTCTGGTCGCCGGGCAGGAAGTACAGCGGGTTGGTGAAGTCGTTGAACACGGCCACCGACTGGACGACGACCACCGTCACGATCACCGAGCGCAGCAGCGGGAAGATCACCCCGAAGAACAGCCGCAACGGGCCGGCCCCGTCGATGGTCGCCGCCTCGTCCAGCTCCCGCGGAATGGTCGCGACGAACGCCCGGAACAGCAGCACGCAGAACGACAGCCCGAAAGCGATCTCGATCAGGATCAGTCCGGGCATCGTCTTGAACAGGCCGAACTTCTGCAGCACCCAGATCGTCGGCACCACGGCCGGCGGGATGATCAGGCCGGACAGCACCAGGAAGTTGATGAAGCCGTTCCACCGGCTCCTGCGGCGCTGCAGGACGAAACCGGCCATCGCCGCCAGCACGACCATGCCGGCGACGCTGGCCACGGTCAGGATCGTGCTGTTGATGAACGCGATCACCAGCATGTAGTCCCGTGCCTTGACCACCTCGACGAAGTTCTGCACGATCCGCAACTGGTGCGGCCAGGAGAAGTCCAGCGAGGCCGCCTGCTGGCGGTCCTTCACCGCGGTCAGCACGATGAAGGCGAACGGGATGATGAACACGACGATCGACACCACGATCGCGACCGCGCTGAGCAGGTAGTTGCGGCCCGGCTTGTGGTTGACGAGCTCGGCGGTGCTCACAGATCCACCTCCTTGCGGTTGAGGAAGTACGACAGCGGCAGCACGATCGCGGTGACAGCGATGAACAGCACCACGTTCCCGGCGGTCGACAGACCGTAGAAGCCGGCCTGGTACTGCTTGTAGATCACCGACGCGATGACATCGGAGGTGAACCCGGGGCCACCACGGGTCATCGCCCAGATCAGCTCGAAGGACCGCAGCCCACCGATCAGCGACAAGATGATGACCGTGACGGTGGCCGGCCTGGACAGCGGCAGGACGATCCGGCGGAACGTCTCCCACGAGCTCGCGCCGTCCACCCGCGCGGCTTCCAGGTACTCGCGCGGGATCGACACGATGCCGGCGATGTAGATCAAGGTGGCCAGCCCGACGCCCTTCCAGATGTCGACGGCCGCGACCGACAGCAACGCGTACTTCGGATCCGTCAGCCAGCCCGGTCCGTCGATGCCGAGCGCCGACAAACCCCCGTTGATCAGACCGTGATCGGGATTCATCAGCACGGTGAAGGTGATGCCGACGCCGATCGTGGAGACCAGGACCGGGAAGAACACCACCGACCGGAGGTAGCCGCGGGCAACGATCTGCGAGGTGAGCAGCACGGCCAGCAACAACCCGAGGACGACCTTGGACCCCGACGTGACGACGGCGAAGATCAGCGTGTTGGTGAAACCCTTGACCAGTTGCGGCTCGGAGAAGAACAGCTTGAAGTTCTCCAGGCCGATGAACTTCGATTCGAACAGGCTCCAGCGGGTCAGGCTGAAGTAGAGCGAGGCGAAGGTCGGGACGATGAACAGGACGCCGTAGATGATCGCCGAAGGCAGGTAGAACCAGCCCGAGTACGGCGTGTAGACCTTGGCCGCGGACGCCCGCGTCGCCGCGGGCGTCTCGGCACGGGTACGGATCGAGGTCAGCGTCACGACCTCACCAGCCCGCCAGCCCGAGCTGCTGGGCCTGCTTCTTCACGTCTTCGTCGTACCGGGCGGCGCCGTCCTTGGCCTTGCGGATACCGGAGCCGACCTCGACGGTGATCTGCTCCAGCGACGGGCCCTTGACCGGCGACACGAACTCCAGCGCGAGGCTGGACGCGCCCTGCTTGTCAAGGTACGGCTGCATGTCCTTGATCGCCTGCGGTACGTCGGCCGGCAGGTCGCAGCCCTTGACGGCGTACGGGCCGGTCGGCGCACCCGCGGCGGTCTGGGACTTGCAGCCGTCCGGGCTGGCGATGAAGGCGAGGAACTTCTTCGCGGCGTCAAGTTTGGCGCCGGTGGTCGTCTTCGGGATGTAGTTGGCGCCCGGCGTCCACACGGTCAGGCCGTTCTTACTCGCGTCGTCACCAGGCAGCGCGAACAGGCCGACGTTCTTGGCGGCGTCGGGGTAGGTGGCGACCATGTTGGCGACCACACCGGACAGGATCGGGTACTGCGCACCCTTGCCCTGGGCAAGCATCCGCAGACCGTCCGGCAGCTTCGCCGAGGCGAAGTCCTTGTTCTCGTAGCCGGCGTCGTGCACGGCCTCGGTGTGCTCGAAGCCCTTCAGCGCCGCCGGTGAGGTGGCGTACTTCGCCTGGTTCTTCGTGTACTTGTCGGCGAAGTCCGGTTCGACGGCCGCGACGTTGTGGAAGTCGCCGAGCACGAACAGCTGCGAGGTCCAGGTCTCGCCGTAGGTCTGGATCACCGGCGGGATCCCGGCCGCCTTGATCTTCGCGCTGTTGGCCATGAACTCGGCCCAGGTGGCCGGCGGCTTCAGCCCGAGCCGGGTGTAGATCGGGATGTTGTAGAGCACCGCGCCGCCCATGAAGCCGCCGACCGGTACGCCGTACACCTGCCCGTCGGCGGTCACGGTCTTCTTGAAGTTCTCGTCCAGGTCGCCGATGTAGCCCTGGTCGCTGAGCGGGACCAGGTTCTTCTGCGGGGCGATCGCCTGGAACAGCGACCCGGTGTTGTAGTTGAACACGTCCGGCATGTCGCCGGTGGACAGCCGGGTCTTGACGATGTTGTCGCCCTCGGTGCCGGCCGGGCGGGTCTCGGTCTTGATGGTGATGTCGGGATTCTTCGCGGAGAAGTCCTTGACCAGTTGTTCGGCCGTCTTGACGTCCTGGTCCTGGTTGCCGATCAGGTAACTGATGCTGACCTTGCCGTCGCCTCCGCTGTCACTGGATCCGAGGCTGCCGGCGCTGCAGGCCGTGAGGGCGAGCAGGCCGATCAGGGCCAAAGCTGTCGATGGTGGGCGGATCGTCATGATGGGACCTCCAGAGACGGTTACTGCGTGGCGAGCAAGGAGTCGAGGCGGGTCTGTACTGCGTCGATGTCACCGCTGGCGTGCCAGCCTCCGGCGACCTGGACGAGAGTTGTCGCGGGCGCGTCGAGGTAGCGCTCGAGCCGCCCGGCGAGCTGGGCGTCGTCGGTGATCACACCCGCTTCCACGGCCGTCTCGATGAGGGCGTTCCAGCTGGCTTCGTGGTCGATGAACTGCCGGATGGTGGCGTCGGCGGGAAGCGCGGCCGGTTCGGCGTACGGATCGTCGACCGTCCACTCGTGGTCTCCGTGCCGTACCTCGATCGGCTCGCTGCTCCCGGGCAGGTGCACAGTCGCGGTGCTGCCGACCGGCACGGTGACGGCCAAGTGGAAGGAGCCGCCGTTGCGTTCCCACGCGACCCGGGCTTCGCCGTACGGCGTGAGGTGGCGCGCCGCCGCACGGGTGAGCTGGGATGCCGGCAGTGGGTGCACCACGATGCTGCTGTAGCCGGCTGATCCGGGCGCGAGCCCGGCGACTCGGCGGTGCATCCAGTCCGCGACCGCGCCGAGTGCGTAGTGGTTGAACGAGGTCATCTCGCCGGGGTTGATGCTGCCGTCCGGAAGCATGCTGTCGTAGCGCTCCCAGATCGTCGTCGCGCCCATGGTGACCGCGTAGAGCCACGACGGGCAGCCGGTCTGCAGAAGCAACCGGTACGCCAGGTCGGGCTCACCGACGTCGGTCAGCGCGTCGGCCATCAACGGAGTACCGACGAACCCTGTGCTGATCCGGAAGCCCGCGGTCCGTACGAGATCCGCCAAGCGAAGCCCCGCCCGCCGACGCTGCGCCTCCGTCGGCAAGAGCGCCCACTGCAAGGCCATCGCGTACGTCGTAGGCGCATCGCTGAGCACACGGCCGCCCTCAGTCGCGTACTCCGCTGCGAAGGCGGCGCGCACTCGCGCGGCCAGGTCGGCGTACTCCTTCGAGCTGTCACCAGTCAGCTCGGAGGCTTCGGCGACGATCTGCGCGGACCTCGCCAAGTGAGCGGTCGCGAGCACGTCGGGATCGGCCTTCGCCCGGAACGGGTTGTCCGGCGGCGCGGCCGGGTCGAGCCAGTCACCGAACTGGAAACCACCGGTCCAGAGGAGATCGTCACCGGCGAGGTCGGTCATCCGGTCCACCCAGGCACGCATGCTCGGCAGCTGCCGCGCCAGCAGGTCCAGGTCGCCGGTGCGCTGGTACAGCACCCAAGGCACGACGACTGCCGCGTCGCCCCACGCCGCCGTCGACGGCGAGGCGTCCCGCAGTACGTCGGGAATCACGAAGGGGACCGAGCCGTCCTTCTGCTGCTCCGCCGCGAGGTCTGCCAGCCAGCTGTCGAGGAAGCCCGCGCTGTCGAAGAGGAAGGTCGCGGTGGGGGAGAAGACCTGGATGTCCCCGGTCCAGCCCAGCCGCTCGTCGCGCTGCGGACAGTCGGTGGGCACGTCGACGAAGTTGCCGCGCATCCCCCAGACGACGTTCTCGTGGAAGCGGTCGAGCAGCTGGTCGGACGACTCGAACCATCCCGTACGGCGAAGGTCGGAGCTGATCACCACCGCCTCGAGGTCACCAGCGGCGAGGTCGGGTACGCCGGTGACCTCGGCGTACCGGAAGCCGTGGAACGTCAACTCTGCTTCGAGAACGGTCTCGCCGGGGCCGGCCAGGACGAACGAGTCGGTCGCCTTCGCGGTGCGCAGCGGACGGACGCCGAGCTCGTCGTTCTCGAGCACCTCGGCGTGCCGGACGACGATCTCGTCGCCCGCACTCCCGCCGCGGACTGTCAACCGGACGTGGCCGACGAGGTTCTGACCGAAGTCCACGAGCGTCTTGCCGGCCGGTGAGGTCCAGATCTTCAGTGCGGGCACGACCTCGACGACGCGGACCGGCGGGCCGTCCGGTGCGACGAGAAGGGTGAGGTCCGCGTCGAGGACCTCGACGCCGGTCGCGGGTGCGGGCTGATGGGTGAGGTCGACGCGCTGGCCGTCGTACAGGTCGTCGGCAACGATCTGGCTCTCGCGGGCGGTCCAGCTGCCATCGGTGGCGAGCGTGTGGACTGTGCCGTCAGCGGTGGTCACCTCGAGCTGGGCGAGGACGGCCAGCCGGTCGCCGTACACGGCCCGTTGGCCGTGGAAGCCGAGGCGGCCGCGGTACCAGCCGTTGCCGAGCAGGAAGTCGAGCTGGTTCGCGCCCGGCCGGACGAAGTCGGTGACGTCGTGGGTCTGGTAGCGAAGGCGGTGCTGGTAGGCCGTCCAGCCGGGGGCGAGGTGCTCGTCGCCGACACGGTGGCCGTTGAGTTCCGGGACGTAGACGCCGTGGGCCGTGGCGTAGAGGCGCGCCTGCACGATGTCGTCCGGCAGGTCGATGCTGCCGCCGACGATCGGGGCGGGGGAGCCGATGGCGCCGATCTCGCGCGGGGTGACGAAGCGGGCGGTCCAGTCGCCGGGCGATAACAGACCTGCCTCGACGACGGCCGGATCACTCCAGTCGCTCCACTCGTCGCCGCCGCGGACGCGGATACGCACCTGGGCGGACTCCCGGGAGCCGAGTGGGTGGCTCGGCCAGGGCACCAGCACCTGGTCGGCGGAGCTGATGGCGTGCTTGGTCTGCGGTACGCCGGGGCGGGTGATCTCGATCTCGTAGCCGGACTGGGTGTAGTCGGGATCCGCGGCCGGCACCTGCCAGGACAGGCGGGGCGAGCCGGTCCCGAGGCCGAGAACGGGTCCCTCGTCGGTGCGATGCTCGAAGCGGACAAGGACGGGTGCGGCAGGACGCTGCATGGACACTCCCGGTATGAAACGATTCATTCAAGGGCTGTCGAAGGGCTGGGTCGAGATTTTCGGAAGGGGGTGGCGGGAAGGATTCGCCTGCCCCGATCTTGCGGCGGGTCCGCGGCCGGGGATAGTCCGCAGTGCACCCGACCTAGCACAAAATGCACTTTGGCCCCTATCGTGCGGTTGATGGAGGAGCCACCGGTCGACATCAGGAGGACCCTGGTCCATCTCGTCGACGGGTCGCTGGCGTTCGCCGGTCGCTATGTCCACGAGGGCGGGCACCCGGTGCACACGCACAGCTTCTTCGAGGTCGTCGTGGTGCTCGGCGGGCGCGGGGCGCACAACTGCCTGGCGGCTCGGCAGGAGTTGCAGGTCGGCGACGTGCTCCTGCTCCGGCCGGGGGTGTGGCACGGGTACGAGGACTGTGACCGGCTGGAGATCTACAACTGCTGCTTCTCCGCCGACCTCCTGCGACGCGAGCTCGCGTGGACGCGCGAGGACCCGCTGCTCGGGCATCTGCTGTGGACCTTGCCGTACACGGCCGAGCGCCGCGGCGTACTGGCCACTCGGCTGGATCCCGATGCCCTGGCGGAGTGTGTGGGACACCTGGACGGCCTGCAGGATCTACGGCATCGGCCGGCGAATCTGCATCACGGCGACATCATCGGCTGGCTGTCGCTGTTCCTGAGTCGGCTGGCCCGGGCGGCCGGTGACGGCCGGGTCAGCACGGGGCAGCTGCACCCCGCAGTACTGGATGCGTTGCAGTTGATGGAAGCCCGGCCCGCTTATCAGTGGACGTTGACCGAGCTGGCGCTGGAGCTGCATCTCGCGCCGGGGTATCTGGTCCGGATCTTCAAGGCCGCCACCGGGCTTCCGCCGATGGCCTACCTGTCCAGGTTCCGCGCCGAACTCGCCGCCGATCGCTTGCTGCACACCGACGAACCGATCAACCGGATCGGCGAATCGGTCGGCTGGCCCGACCAGAACCACTTCGCCCGCCGCTTCAAGTCCCACTACGGCCTCAGCGCCACCAACTACCGCTCCCGCTTCACCCGCGCCTGAATCAGCACCTCGAGGCCGTCGAGGATCCGGTCGAGGCCGAAGGTGAAGCCCTGGTTCTCGCTTCCTTCGAGCGAGGTCAGGGCGCCGGCCAGCGCTGGGAAGCGATCCGGATCGGCGGCGATCATCGTGGCGAACGCGGTGGTGATCGTCTCCTCGGTGAGGCCGGCCGTGCCGCCGGGCATCGAAACCGTCTGCAGCGCGAGGGTGCGGACGTGTCCGGACAGCACCAGGATCGAGTCGAACTGCTCGCCGCCGGTCAGGCCGGTGCCCGCCAGCGCCTGAAGCCCGCGGTCCAGCCAGGCGGCTTCGTTCGGGCCGATCGGGCGGCGGCCGATGGTGGACAGCATCAGCCACGGGTGCCTGCTGAAGCCGTCGAAGAGGTCCGTCGACCAGGCGCGCAGAGCCTCGCGCCAAGCCAGACCGGGGCGCTCCGGCGGGACACCCATGGCCAGGTCGCTCATCACCGCGATCAGCTCGGCCTTGCCGGGGACGTAGCGGTAGAGCGCCATCTTCGTGACCGGCAGTTCGGCCGCGATCCGTTGCATCGACACGGCATCCAGACCCTCGGCATCGGCGATCCGGATGGCCGCCTCGGCGATGCCGGTCAAGGTGACCGCCGGCTTGGGCCCCCGGCTCGGTGGCTGCGGGGTGCCCCAGAGCAGTTCCGTCATCGTCGTCCTTCCGTTTCCGACCGAACTGTGTCTACCATACACTTTATTGTGTCCGCCGGACACAGATTGGAGTTCGCAGTGAAGGTACTGGTGTCAGGTGCGAGTGTCGCGGGGCCGTCGGTGGCGTTGTGGCTGGGGCAATGTGGCCATCAGGTGACCGTGGTGGAGATTGCGCCGGCCTTGCGCCGCGGTGGTTACGCGGTGGACTTCCGGGGTGAGGTGAACAAGGCCGTGCTGCGCAAGATGGGCGTGCTGGAAGACCTCCGGGCCGCGCAGACGGGCGGGACGGCGATGCGGTTCGTCGACGCGTCGGACCGGCAGGTGATGCGGCTGCCGGTGGAGTTCGCGGGTGGCGAACTGGAGGTGTTGCGGGCCGATCTGTCGCGGATCCTGTTCGAGCACAGTCGCGACATCGCGGAGTACCGCTTCGGCGACTCGATCGCGAGCCTGGCCGAGCACGCCGGGGGAGTGGAGGTGCGCTTCAGGAGTGGCATCGAGGAGACGTACGACCTGGTGATCGGTGCGGACGGGATGCATTCCGCGGTACGCCGGTTGGCGTTCCCGGCGCAGGCAGTGACCGAGCGGCATCTCGGGTACTACGTGGCGGGCTGGGAGGTGCCGAACACGTGGGGTTTGACCGGGGACACCTTGCTGTACAACGTGCCTGGGAAGCTCGCGAGTGTCGGGCCCGATCGCCGGGATCCCGGGCTCGCGCAGACCTTGTTCGTCTTCAAGTCGCCCGTGCTGAGCTACCACCGGCATGATCTGGACGAACAGAAGGCGATCCTGCGGCGCGCGTTCGGCGGGCTCGGCTGGCGGGTCCCGGAGCTGCTCGATGCGTTGCCTGCAGCAACGGAGTTGTACTTCGACGCGATCGGGCGGGTGCACGTGGATCGGTGGTCGACTGGGCGGACGGTTCTGCTCGGGGACGCCGGTTACGGCGCGACCTTC
Organism: Kribbella voronezhensis; assembly: GCF_004365175.1. Classification (NCBI taxonomy): domain Bacteria; kingdom Bacillati; phylum Actinomycetota; class Actinomycetes; order Propionibacteriales; family Kribbellaceae; genus Kribbella; species Kribbella voronezhensis. The sequence continues at coordinate 1,323,717 of NZ_SOCE01000002.1, forward strand.
GGTGCACTGGGGACCGGTACAGCCGTCGTCGGCGCCTATGTCCTGGCAGGGGAGCTGGCGGCTGCCGATGGCGACTACGCGGCCGCGTTCGCGCGGTACGAGGCTCGGCTGCGCAAAGCGGTTCAGGCGACGCAGGACGGCAGCCGGGCCGGTCAGTTCATGGCGCCTGCGAGCCGGTTGGGGATCGCCGCTCGCAACCGGATGCTCAACACCCGCTTCTTCCTCGACCAGATGCTGAAGATGGCTCAGCGGATGAGCAACCTGATCGACCTTCCGGCGTACCCGGAGCTGGATCAGCTCAGCAGTGGGAGCTTGCGCAGGAACGACTCCCAGGAGTCCGGGAACCAGCCCGGGACGCCGAGGACGGCCAGGTAGAGCCAGATGGCCACCACCACGCAGACGACCAGGGCCAGGGTGCCGAGGGCTTTCAGCCAGGCCGGCTGACGGCCGGTCCAGGCGGTGAGTTGTTTGACCCAGTCCTTGACCTTGAGCAGGACGCGCTGGGCCCATTCGAACTCGCTGGCCAGGACGGCGAGGCCGGCGATGAACAGCGGGATACCACCGGGACCGGGCAACCACCCGGTCAGCGGAGCCGCGATGATGAGCAGGGTGCCGAGCACACCGACGCCGATCCGGTAGAACAGCAGCTTGCGCGGGTTCGCACGGATCTTGCGCCGCCACTCCCAGCGATCGTCCTGGGCGTCCAGCGTGATGTTGTCGTCCGTGCGGTCCGGACTGGTCTGCTCGGCCACATCCAAAGCCTACGTGGTCGAAGGACTAGGTCCACGGAAGCGTCGACAGACCCGCCTTTCCTGAGCTCAGCCACCCGCCGGGCTCAGGCTGTCGGCGGTTCAGGCGTTGGCCGGCTTGCCGAACTCCCAGTGCCACGGCTCTTCGCGCCCGCCGCCCTGGTTGGCCCAGGACGGGTGCACCCAGCCGAAAGCAGGGGCGTGGGACAACATCCATTGGTACTGCGCGGTCCCGAAGTGGTCGATGCCGCCGCACAGGTCGACGGCCACCCCCCAACCGTGGTTCGACGTACCGGGCAGGGCGGCCAGGGACGGCTTGCGACCGTACAGGTCGACCTGCGAGGCGTACGAGCGATAGGAGTCCGTGATGCACAGCGTCTTGCCGAACTGGCCCTTGTAGGCGCTCGCGAGCTGCTGGTACGCCGCGGCCGCGTCGCAGCGCAGCATGTGGCCCGAGCCGCCGCTGATGCCGCACAACTTGTCGGCCGGGATCATGCCGTTGCTGTAGCCACCCCAGCCGGTGCTGGTGCTACCGGTCGCGAGGAACGGCATCGGGTTCACCGTGTCACCGCCGAGGTGGACCTCGAAGTGCAGGTGCGGCCCGGTCGAGTTGCCCTCGGTGCCGACGGCACCTATCTGTTGGCCCGCGACGACGTGCGCGCCGTCGGCGACGGTGATCGTGCTGAGATGCGCATACAGCGTCTCGAGCCCGTTGCCGTGGTCGATCCGGACCAGGTTGCCCGCCCACGCCGGGTGCTCGATCCGCACCGTTCCGGCGGTGACCGCGCGAACCGTCGTACCGACCGGGGCCACGAAGTCCTGGCCGGTGTGGAAACCGGAGGCCCACAGCGGTCCGGCCTGGCCGAACGGCGTACCGATCTCGTACTGGCCTTCGGAGATCGGCCACGTCCAGGCACCGGTGCCGACGTCGTAGGAGGTGGCGGTGTTGCCGCAGCGGAACTGGTACGCCTGGGTGGTCGACGCGGGCGGCCGCTGGGGTTTGGTCGGCTGGCCGAGCGTCGGGCGCAGGGCGGCGTACAGGTTGTCGGGGACGTTCGTGACGGTGACGGAGCCCTTGGCCTCGTCGGCGGCGATCATCTCGTTGCCGTCGAGGGCGACGCCGATGTGGAACAGGCCGATCGACCGGTTGCCGATCAGCAGCAGGTCGCCCGGCTGGATCGATGCCGTCGGCACCTTCTGGTAGTTCGGGTAGACCTTGCTGATCAGGTTCGGCAGTTTCGCGTACGGCTGCCAGGCGACCCTGGCCGCGCCGAGGCAGCCGAACTTGTCGGGGCCGGTGGCGCCGACGCCGTACGGCTTGCCGAGCAGGCTGAAGGCCTGGTTGACCGCGCGGATCGTCTCGGCGGACAGCACTCGGACCGTGCGGCCGCCGGAGACGACGGAGGCTGCGCCGGGGACGTTGTGGCCGGCGGCGACGTACGGCTTGAGGCCGGCCGGGAGCTTGGCGGGGTTCCTCATCGTGCCGGCAGCGGGAGGGATCACCTTGGTCGCGGCGAGGTCGGTCAGGTAGGCCTGCCACTTGGCGAAGGCTGCCGCGTTCCGGCTGTTCTGCAGTTGGCTGGACATCTGACTCGCACCGGCCAGGTCGGCCATCTGGTCCTGCATGGCGACCGAGGCTTCGGCGGCCTTGCTCTTCACCTCGAGGCCGAGGGTGCGGGCCGTTTGAGCGGCCTGATCGGCCGCCGCGCGCTTCCTGGCCGCGTCGTCGGCCGCGGTGCCCGCAGCGTTCTGCGCGGCGGTCGCCGCCTGGTACTGCGAGACCTGGGTGCTGCCGAGCTGCCGGATGGCCGCTTGGCGGTCTGCGATCTCCTGCAGGTTCTCCGCGATCGGAGCGAGCGACCACAGCATCGACTCCGTGCCGATCACTGTGGGGATGCCCAATTGGTAGGCCTGCGCGGTGACGAGACCGAGCTTGCGGCGCTCCACGTCGGAGACGCTCTTCTTGCCGGCGGCGTACTGCTCGGCCTTCTTCGCTGCTGCTTCGGTGGTCTGGACTGCCTTCAGCGCGTTCGTGTAGGCGATGGTCGTCTTGGCGAAGTCCGCCTGGATCGCCGCGGCTTCGGCCTGGAGTTGCTCGAGCGACCGCTTCACGTCGGTGACGGAGGCGGGCGGTGGAGGCGTGGGGTCGTCGGCGTAGGCGGCGTACGAGGGCAGTGCGACGACTGCCACCAGTGCGCCGATCACGGCGAGCCGCAGTCTGCGGCGATTCCCCAGCATCAGGCCCCCATCGTTGCTCCCAGGAAGCGCCTCACGCGTGCACGGAAGGAGAGCAGCCCCCGCGCCCGGCCCAGCGTATGCGGGTACGGGAGCAGAAGGAAGGCCTTGTCACCGACAGTGACGATGAGGCAGGACACACTCCGTTTTGGTGACCGCCGTCACGCGCCGCCCGGGAGGGGTCGGCCGGTGGCGCGGGGCACTGGTGCGACCGACTAGCATTTCCACCATGGCCTCGCACTTTGACGTTGTTGTCCTCGGCGCCGGCCCGGGTGGGTACGTCGCGGCGATCCGCGCCGCCCAGCTCGGGCTCAAGACCGCCATCATCGAGAAGAAGTACTGGGGCGGTGTCTGCCTGAACGTGGGCTGTATCCCGTCCAAGGCACTGCTTCGCAACGCCGAACTGGCGCACATCTTCAAAGCCGAGGCGAAGACCTTCGGCATCAGCGGCGAGGTGACCTTCGACTTCCCGACCGCGGTGCAGCGCAGCCGCAAGGTGGCCGACGGGCGCGTCAAGGGCGTGCACTTCCTGATGAAGAAGAACAACATCACCGAGTACGACGGCTGGGGCTCGTTCGTCGACGCCAACACCCTGGACGTCTCGCTGAACGACGGCCAGTCCGAGACCGTCACCTTCGACAACTGCATCATCGCGACCGGCGCGACCACCAAGCTGCTGCCGGGCACCCAGCTGAGCGACCGGGTCGTCACCTACGAAGAGCAGATCCTCACCGAGGAGCTCCCGGGCAGCATCGTCATCGCCGGCGCCGGTGCGATCGGTGTCGAGTTCGCGTACGTGCTGACCAACTACGGCGTCGACGTCACGATCGTCGAGTTCCTGGACCGGGTCGTGCCGCTCGAGGACGCCGAGGTCTCCAAGGAGCTCGCGAAGGCGTACAAGAAACTCGGCGTGAAGGTGCTGACCGGCACCCGGGTCGACTCGATCGACGACTCCGGCGACAAGGTCAAGGTCACCGTCACCGGCAAGGACGGCAACCAGCAGACGCTGGAGGCCGACAAGGTGCTGCAGGCGATCGGCTTCCAGCCGCGCGTCGACGGCTACGGGCTGGACAAGATCGGCGTCAAGCTGACCGAGCGCGGCGCGATCGACGTCGACGGGTTCCTGCGCACGAACGTGGAGAACATCTTCGCCATCGGCGACGTGAACGCGAAGCTGATGCTCGCGCACGCGGCCGAGGCGCAGGGCGTGATCGCGGCCGAGACGATCGCCGGGCACGAGACGATGGAACTCGACTACGTGATGATCCCGCGGGCCACGTTCTGCCAGCCGCAGATCGCCAGCTTCGGCTGGACCGAGGAGCAGGCCCGGCTGGAGGGCTTCGACGTCAAGGTCGCCAAGTTCCCGTTCACGGCGAACGGCAAGGCCCACGGCCTCGCCGACCCGAACGGCTTCGTCAAGGTGATCAGCGACGCGAAGTACGGCGAACTGCTCGGCGCCCACCTGATCGGCCCCGAGGTCACCGAGCTCCTCCCCGAGCTCACCCTGGCCCAGAAGTGGGACCTGACCACCAAGGAACTGGCCCGCAACGTCCACGCCCACCCCACCCTCTCCGAGGCCCTTCAAGAAGCCTTCCACGGCCTCGAAGGCCACATGATCAACTTCTGATCCCAGCCCGAAACCACGAACGGCCACCGGCTCCCCGGTGGCCGTTCGTCGTCATACCGGCCGTAGCCAGCTGCTGATCACGAGGTGCGGCCCGTACCGCGCACGCAGCTGCCCGGCCTGCTCCTCCGCAGCGGCGGCAACCACCAAGTGGAGTATCCCGCCCAAAGCCGACGACTGAAGAAGCTGGTCTCCGAGGTCGGTGCGCAAACTCTGCCGGAGCGTTTGAAGAGCCACTGGTTCCACCGGCACGAGCTCTGCCTCGTCAGGGGTCACCCTTCGCTCAGCAAACCCTCGGCCCTCCTCGCCCGGCATCGGCGGCTCGGTCAGAGTGAGAGCTTCACCGTCGTAGGTCCCGGTCAAGCGCAGCGTCGGCGTCATCACGGTCGTGTTGTGGACGACGGCCCCCTCGACCGTGCGCGGCTCCAGTCCGTTGACCGTTACGCCGGACCCTCCCGCGGGCGGGAGCGAGAGCTGGATGGTCCTACAGGCGAGCGGCGGACGCGGTGGCACCAGAAGCACCGGCGCATCGACGGTCCACAGTTGCCTCTCCATCGCACTGCCGTCCGTAGCTCCTAGCTGCTCCATTACCCGATAGTTGCCGTCAGTGACCTGCAAGGAAAGTGCTGACCTTCTTCACGAACTGAGTCGGGTCGTCGAGCCACGGGTAGTGGCCGGTTTTGGGCTGGACGGCGTACTGGGGGTTTGGGAAGACGTCGGCCAGGGCGGCTACCGCGGAGGGTGGGGAGTTGAGGTCGTACTCGCCGGCGAGGAGGAGGACCGGGTGGGGGAAGGCGGCCAACGCCGCGCGGGTGGTGGGTGGGTCGAAGGCGCCGTCGGAGACGAAGACGGCGAAGGCATCGGTGTTGCGGTGGTCCGCTTCGCCGGCGTGGTGGGCTTCGGCTGCCGCGTCCCAGCGGCCGTAGAAGAAGGGGGCGATGGACTTCATAGCGTCGGCCGTTGCGTTGCCGGCCATCATCGCGTTCAAGGCTGCTGATGCCTCGGGGTACCAGGGCTCGTCCTGGCGGAGCTCTGCGATCGCGGCCCGGGCGTCGCCCGGGACCTCGATGCCAGTGGCCAGGGCGCTCGGGGTGATGAGGGCGAGTTTGGCCACCCGGGCGGAGTGCTTCTCCAGATAGCGCTGCGCCAGGTTCGTCCCACCCGAGTGCGCCAGCAGGTCCAGTTGCTCGAGGCCGAGGTGTTGGCGCAGTGCCTCCACATCCCCGACGAGACGGTCGCACCGGTACGACGCGGGGTCTGCCGGTACGGCGGATCGCCCCGTTCCCCGCAGCTCGAACAGCACCAGTTGCCGATGCGCGGACAGCCCGCCGAGATCACCGAGGTACACCGTGTCCTGCATCCCACCGGGGATGCAGATCAGAGGTGGTCCCTCGCCGACCAGGTGGTAGCAGAGTTCTGTCCCATCGGGCGCGACAAAGGTAGGCACAGTCGCCCACCCTGTCAGCGCGCTCGAATCCCGTGCAACCGGATTGCGGCGACCAGCTCAGCGTTCGTCGCCCAGCACCGGTTTCACGTCGACGATCGGTGTGCCGTCGAGGGCTTCCAGGTCGCTGACCTGGATTCTGAGGCCGTCGATGGTGAGGATCCTGACGCGGTGCAGACCGACCGGGTTCGGCCGGTCGGGGGAGCGGGTGCTGAAGACGCCGGTCACCGGACGCGTGGAGTCGCCGCGGGGACGGACCGCCAGGACGGAGCGGTCGGCACGGTCGAACCAGGTGATGAGGAGGACCTCGTCCCCGACGGACAGGTGACTCAGCCCGTCACTCACCTCAGGCGTGAAGACGACCCATGCGTCCGGGCCGCCTTCATCTCCTTGACGGGGCGCGGTGGCCCGGTCGGTGAGCGGGGATTCCACGTGGCCGATCGGCCGCAGGACAAGCTGGTCTGACATCGAACTCAACCTCCGAATCGGTTAACCCTCAGCTCCAGGTTGACGGTAGGAAACGGTAAAGCGTGACGAGAGGTTGATCCGGAGTGTGGAGATGCAGCGCGAGGCCGGTCGGTGCTGCGAGGTCGACCAGGCCGGCGGCAGCGGCCGGTTCGAAGGGCAGCGGGGCCGTCGACCGGGTGCCGGGGGCAACGAGAAGCGGATGACCGGCGAAGGTGGTGGCGACGCCGTTGTGGACGTGGCCTGCGAGCAAGGCGGTGATCGGCTTGCCGCGCAGTACGTCGGCGAAGGCGTCACCGGACTTGAGGATCCACTGGTCCAGCACGGGGTGGTCCAGCTTGTTCGGCGGGTGGTGGAAGGCGACGAACAAAGGACCGTCGACCGGCTCGTCCAGTACGTCGGACAGCCACGCGAGCGACTCCTCGCTCAGCAGCCCGTAGTCCTCGCCCGGCACCGACGTGTCGAGCAGGACGAACCGCGCCGCACCGACGTCGTGCACCTGGTGAACGGGATGACCTGAACCGGCCGGCGTTCCGACGTACGACGCGAGGCCGGTCCGCAGCGGCGCGCTGACATCGTGGTTCCCAGGCAGCGCCAGCACCGGTACGTCGAGCGCCAGCTCGGCCGCGAACTCGGCGTACTCCTCGGCCAGCCCGTGGTCGGCGAGATCGCCGGTCACCAGGACGACATCGACCGGCCGGGAGAACTCGCGCAGGTAGGCCGTCACCTGACGCAGCCGGTCACGGGCATCAGCTGAACCGTCCAGGTGCGGGTCACTGAGATGGGCGATCACGAACATCAACGGCCTCCACGGCTCGAACTAATGGCAGACCGTCAACCTACCGTTAGACCAGCTCGCTGCCACCCGAATATTCACCGGCTGCCTCACGGCCCACTGACGCGCCGGGCCCAGACTTGGTCGGGCCGCCGAGGTCTGCGAGATTTGGCGGCATGGCTGAACAGGTGGATGTGGTCGTGATCGGGCTCGGCGTCGGTGGCGAGGAGGCGGCCGGCCGACTGGCCGAGGCGGGGCTGACCGTGGTCGGGCTGGATCCCCGGCTGGTCGGCGGCGAGTGCCCGTACTGGGGCTGCGTCCCGAGCAAGATGATGATCCGGGCCGCGAACCTGATCGCCGAGACCCGCCGCGTCGACGGCATGGCCGGCAAGGCGACTGTCGAGCCCGACTGGGCACCGGTCGCGCAGCGCATCCGCAAGGAGGCGACCGACGACTGGAACGACCAGGTCGCGGTGGACCGGCTGGTGAAGAAGGGCGTCACCTTCCTGCGCGAGCGCGGGACGATCACCGGCCCGGGTCGCGTGACGGCGGGCGATCGGGAGTTCGAGGCCTCCCGTGGCATCATCGTCGCGACCGGGACCGTGCCGTCGATCCCGCCGATCGAAGGGCTCGCCGGTACGCCGTACTGGACGAACCACGAGGCGATCGAGGCCGACACGCTGCCGGACTCGATCATCGTGCTCGGCGGCGGCGCGATCGGCCTCGAGTTGACCCAGGTGTTCGCGCGCTTCGGCGTACAGGTCACTGTGGTGGAGGGACTCGACCGGGTGCTCGCGCTGGAGGAGCCGGAGTCGAGCGAGCTGGCCCAGGCGGCGCTCGAGCGCGACGGCGTGACGTTCCGTACCGGCGTACAGGCCAAGCAGGTCGGCTACGACGACGGCACCTTCACACTGACATTGAGCGACGGCAGCACCGTTTCCGCCGAGAAGCTGCTGGTAGCAACGGGTCGGCGGGTGGACATCAAGGCGCTCGGTCTGGACACGGTCGGGATCGACCGTGACGCGCGGAGCATCGCCGTCGACGAGCACGTCCGCGCGGCCGACGGAGTCTGGGCGATCGGCGACGTCACCGGGGTCGGGGCCTTCACCCACACGGCGATGTATCAGGCGAACGTCGCCGTTTTCGACGTACTCCGAGCCGAAGGCGCGCCGCCGGCCGACTACCACGCGATGCCGCGCGTGACCTTCACGGATCCGGAGATCGGCGCGGTCGGGCAGACCGAGAAGCAGGCGCGCGACGCCGGCCTCGACGTCAGCACCGCGATCAGCCAGATCCCCTCGTCGTCGCGGGGCTGGATCCACAAGGCCGGCAACGAAGGATTCATCAAGCTTGTCGTCGACAACGACCGCGGCGTGCTGGTCGGGGCGACGAGTGCGGGCCCGACCGGTGGCGAGGTGCTCGGCGCGCTCGCGGTCGCCGTGCACGCAGCGGTCCCGGTTCACTCTCTGCAACAGATGATCTACGCATACCCGACCTTTCACCGTGCGATCGGAGATGCACTCAAAGCTCTGTAGCCCGCTCTGTTGCGATCGAGTCGCAACTGGCACCAGAATGTGGGCATGCACGTTCCCGACGGCTTCTTCGACGCGCCCACCTCGATCGCGACCGGACTGATTGCCGCCGGAGCCGTCGGGTTCAGCCTGCAGCGGGCCAACCGGGAGATCCGCGAGACCGGTCCCGCGCTGGCCGGCCTGACCGCGGCGTTCGTGTTCGCCGTGCAGATGGTGAACTTCCCGGTCGGCGCGGGCACGAGTGGGCACCTGCTCGGCGGTGCGCTGGCGGCCGCACTGGTCGGCCCGTGGACCGCGGTGCTGGTGATGTCGACCGTGCTGCTCGTGCAGGGTCTGCTCTTCGCCGACGGTGGCCTGACCGCGCTCGGGACGAACATCACCTTGATGGGTCTGGTCACCGTTGTCGTCGGCTACTTCGTCACCCGCGCGCTGCTGAAACTGCTGCCCAAGCGGGTCGGCAGCGTCGTCCCGGCGACGACGGTCGGCGCCTTGGTCTCGGTGCCGATCGCCGCGCTGGCCTTCACCGGTCTGTATGCGATCGGTGGCGCGGTCGACATCCCGCTCGGCAAGCTCGCGACGGCGATGGTCGGCTGGCACATCCTGGTCGGCATCGGCGAAGCGGTCATCACGGCGGCAGCTCTGAGCGCGGTGGTCGCGACCCGGCCCGATCTCGTCTACGCCGCTCGCCATCTGCAGCCGGACCTCGTCCTGGTCGATGCCGACGGCAACAGTTCCACGGTGTCACCGGATCGCCCGATCGCCGCCCGGCCTGCGGGCCGCAGCCTCGGAGTCGGCATCGCGGCCACCTTGGTGATCGCCGGTGTGGTCAGCCTGTTCGCCAGCGCGCACCCCGACGGCCTGGAGTTCGTCGGCGCGAGGCTCGGATTCGAGGGGGCGGCCAAGAGTTCAGCGGTCGCGGGCAGCCCGCTCGCGGACTACGGGGTCAGCGGGATCGGCAACAGCCAGGTGTCCGGCGCGCTCGCGGGCATCATCGGCGTACTCGTCACGATCGCTGTCGGGCTGCTGATCGCCAAGCTGGCGTCGCTGCGGTCCGCCCGCGCCCGCTCGTGAGCGGGTCGGTCGGCGACGGCCTGCTGGTGCCGGGGGACAGCCGCATCCACCGCCTCCCCGCGCAGGTGAAGATCGTCGCGCTGTTCGTCTTCGTGCTCGCCGTCGTCGCCACCCCGTCCACAGCCTTCTGGGCCTTCGCCCTGTACGCCGGAATGCTGGCCGGCTGCGTTCTGCTCGCCGGACTCCCGGCGCTGGTCGTGCTCAAGCGGCTCGCCGTCGAGACGCCGTTCGTCGTGTTCGCCCTCCTGCTCCCGTTCGTGGCGACCGGCCCGCGGGTCGACGTACTGGGCCTTTCGCTGTCCGAATCGGGCGTGCTCGGCTCCTGGAACGTGCTGGCGAAGGGAACCCTCGGTGTGGTCGCCGCGATCGTGCTCTCGGCCTCGACCGGTCCGCGCGATCTGCTCGCCGGACTGGAACGGCTGAAGTTGCCGTCGACCTTGATCGCGATCCTGTCCTTCATGGTCCGCTACCTGAGCGTCGTGTCGGATGACCTGCACCGGATGCGGATCGCCCGCGAATCGCGCGGCTACCAAGGCGGTCGCGCCGGACATCTCAAGGCCGTCGCCGGGGGAGTCGGCGCCCTGTTCGTCCGCAGCTTCGAGCGCGGCGAGCGGGTGCACCTCGCCATGCAGTCGCGCGGCTACAACGGCCGGATGCCGTTGCTTTCCCAGACCGGTGCCGCGCAGGCGCAATGGTTGCAGGGCCTGGCGCTCTCGCTGAGTGCTGTCGTCATCGCCGTGACTGCGAGGGTGGCCGGCCTGTGAGCGGTCCCTCGATCCACGTCGAACGTCTGGTCTTCGCCTATCCCGACGGCCGGCAGGCCTTGTTCGGCGTCGACTTCACCATCCAGCGCGGCGAACGGGTCGCCCTGCTCGGCCCGAACGGCGCCGGCAAGACGACGCTCGTGCTGCACCTGAACGGCATCCTGGGTTCAGTCGCGGGCGGCACCGGCAGCGGCCGGATCCAGGTCGGCGGCTCGGACCTCCACCGCGAACACCTGCCCGAGGTACGCCGGAAGGTCGGCCTGGTCTTCCAGGATCCCGATGACCAGCTGTTCATGCCGACCGTGCGCGACGACGTCGCCTTCGGACCCGCGAACCTCGGCCTGCGCGGACAGGAACTGGACGACCGCGTCCACGAAGCGCTGGTCCAGGTCGGGATGCAGGACCACGCCGACGTCGCCCCGCACCACCTGTCCTACGGGCAGCGCCGCCGGGTCGCCGTCGCGACGGTGCTCGCGATGCGCCCCGAAGTACTGGTGCTGGACGAGCCGTCGAGCAACCTGGACCCGGCCAGCCGGCGCGAACTGGCCGACATCCTCAATGGGCTCGACGTCACGCTGCTGATGATCACCCACGACCTGCCGTACGCGTTGCAGCTGTGTGAGCGGAGTCTGCTGATGGACGCCGGCCGGATCGTTGCCGACGGCGCCACTCGCGACCTGCTCGGCGACGCCGACCTGATGGCGGCGCACCGGCTCGAACTGCCCTACGGTTTCGACCCGCTCTCGGTGCCGGGCCCGGAGAAGTAGGCGTACGACGGCTACCAAATTCGCCAACTGGTGGTGAATTTCTCACCGAGGTCTTGTTTGTTACTCACTGGTCAGGGATGGTGACTCTCAGTTCACCGCACCCCTCTCAGTGCAAAGGCGGTCCGCCCATGAAACTCATCGCCGGCTTCGTCAGCGCGGCAGTCGTCGCCACCGCGCTCCTCAGCCCGACCATCGCGCAAGCGGCCGCCCCGGAGTACGTCGCCCTCGGCGACTCGTACGCCTCCGGGGTCGGCACCCGGGTCTACACCTCGGAGAGCGGCTCCTGCCAGCGCTCCACCCAGTCCTATCCGTACCTCGACGCGGCCCGGATCGGCGCGCACCTGACCTCGGTCGCCTGCTCCGGCGCCCGGGTCGCCGATGTGTCGGCCAAACAACTCACCCCGCTGAACAGCGGGGTCCGGTTCGTCACCGTGCAGGTCGGCGGCAACGATGCCGGGTTCTCGTCGGTGATCACCGAGTGCGCGCAGCCGGCCTGGCTGAGCAACTGCGACGGTGCGATCAACACCGCGCAGGCAACGATCAACAACACGATCCCGAGCCGGCTGAACGGGCTCTACGCAACCATCCGCAGCCGGGCGACGACGGCGAAGGTGGTCGTGGTCGGTTACCCGCGGCTGTTCAACGGCATCGACTGCAACGCGGCGACCTTCTTCAGCGGCACCGAGATGACCCGGCTGAACCAGACCGCCGACCTGCTTAATGCCAAGATCTCGGCCGCGGCGAGCGCTGCCGGGTTCAGTTTCGTCAACCCGACCACGGCGTTCATCGGCCACGCGGTCTGCGGCAGTCCGGAGTGGATCAACGGCCTGTCGAACCCGATCAGCGAGTCGTACCACCCGAACTCGACCGGCCACCAGGGCTTCGCCAACCTGGTCCAGCCGCAGTTGAGCTGACGCGGCCCGAACTGCGCGGCGCCTCCGGACGTGGTGTGATGCAGGGGTGCCGCGCAGGCCCGCCGCCGCTTCGGCGTACCGGGTAGCGCAGTGGCCTGGACCGTCCGCTGTCCGAGGCCGGCCCCGGAGGGGTGGCCGACGTCGGACGCCGGACGGTTCGCCGGTCCTGCTCCGAGTAGCCGCAACCCGGGGCCCCAGCGACACGTAGCCGGGGCCTCGGGCCTGCTCACAGACTACTCAGGTTTGGCCGCGGCAGCCGGAGCGAGCTTCTGCTGGACGTCGTCGAGCAGGTTCTGCAGCCGGCCGGCCAGCAGTTCGCGATCGCCGGGCGAGAGCGACGCGACCAGTTCGGATTCGCGAGTGAGTACCTGGTCGACCGTCCGCTCGACGAGGTCGTGTCCAGCCTTGGTCAGGGTCACGAAGACCGCCCGCGACCCGTTGCCCTCCGTACGCCGGGCGACCAGCCCGGCCTGCTCGGCGCGCCCGACTCGCTGGGAGATCGCGCCGGCGGTGACCAGCGTTCGCCTGGTCAGTTCACGGGTGCTCAGCTCGTACGGCGGTCCGCTGCGGCGCAGGACGCTCAGGAGATCGAGGGTCGCGGGGTCGATGCCAAGGTCGGCCAGCAGCCGGCGCCGGTCGTCGGCGAAGAGCTTGGCGAGTCGCCACAGGGGAGTGACGATCTCGATCGAGTCCGTGGGGGTGCCCGGGCGTTCGCGCTCCCAGGCACGCGCGATCTCGGCGGCCGGGTAAGGGCTCGGCATGTCGAGTGGATAGCGATCCCTTGGGGTACTCACTCTGGTGATGGTACGTTTAGGGCTAAACGTTTAGACCTAAACGAGGGAGTTCGGCGTGTCGAGAACGATCGTGGTGACCGGGGGAGCGACGGGGATCGGCCGGGCCGTGGCCGAGCGGTTCGTAGCCGGCGGTGACGACGTGGTGATCACCGGGCGGCGTGTCGAGGTGCTGGAGAAGGCGGCCGCGGACCTGGGCGTGCGGGCCGTGGTGTGCGACGGCACGGACCCGGCGCAGGTGGAGCAGTTCGCCGCCAGGGTGCCGGCGCGGGTCGACGTACTGGTGAACAACGCCGGCGGGAACACGGACTTCGCCGCCTCCGACCCATCCGGTGACCTCGCTCGATTGCGCGCGAACTGGCTGGCGAACCTCGAGGCCAATGTGCTCACGGCGGTTCTCATGACGACCGCCCTGGCCCCCAAACTCGCTGACGGCGGAGCCGTCATCCACCTCGGCTCGATCGCCGCGGCCAAAGGCGCGGGTTCGTACGGCGCGTCGAAAGCCGCTCTGGCGACCTGGAATCTGGACGTCGCCGCCGACCTCGGCCCGCGCGGCATCACCTCGAACGTCGTCGCTCCCGGCTTCACCGCCGAGACCGAGTTCTTCCGGGGCCAACTGTCCGGCAGCCGCCGCGAAACGTTGCTACAGGCAACATTGATCAAGCGGGAGGGCACTCCGTCGGACATCGCGGAGACGATCTGGTTCCTCGCCTCACCAGGCGCCCGCCATCTGACCGCCCAGGTCCTGCACGTCAACGGCGGGGCCCTCCCCACCCGCTGACCGTCCCCACCCCTCCGCGGACGGTGGTCTTTCCTCGTCGGTGACAATGGGCTCATGCGTGCCACCGTCAAGGACGTCGCCAAGCTGGCCGGGGTCTCACCGAAGACGGTGTCGAACGTGATCAACGGCGTCGTCTTCGTCCGCCCCGAGACCCGCGCCAGGGTCGAGCGGGCGGTCAGCGAACTCGACTACGTCCCCAACATGAGTGCCCGCGGCTTACGCAACGGCCGCTCGGGCATGATCGGCCTGGCCCTGCCCGACCTGCTCCGCCCGTACTCCGCGGAGATCACGCACCTCGTCGTCGAGCTCGCGCACGAGCGCGGCTGGGGAGTCCAGATCCAGCAGACCGCCGCCGAGCCGGAGCGCGAGTTCGAGCTGCTCTCGAAGGCACGCGCCCATCTGGTCGACGGGCTGATCCTCAACCCGATCAACCTCGGCGACAGTGCCGTGATGACCGCGGGCCCGCTGCCGCCCGTAGTACTGATCGGTGACGTCGATCAGGACGTGGTGAGTCAGGTCGCCATCGACAACGTGGGTGCCGCGCGGGACATGGTGCAGCACCTGCTCGACCAGGGGTGCCGTCGTATCGCGGCCGTCGGTACGCCGGAGTCGCCCAGTGGTTCGAGCGGCGCCGGCACCCTCGGCGGCTCGGCCACCATCGCCGGTACGGCGGCAGCCCGGCTCCGGACCACCGGCTACCACCAGGCGCTGGCAGACGCCGGCATCGAGCCCGACCCCGAACTGGAGGTCGCCCTCGATCGATGGAGTCCGGACGGCGCCAACCTCGTGGTCAGCCGGTTCCTCGCCGGCCATGAGCCACCGGATGCGTTCTTCTGCTTCACGGACTCGATCGCGATCGGCACGCTGTCGGCACTGTGGGCCGCGGGCGTCGCCGTACCGGACAAGTGTCTGGTCGCCGGCTTCGACAACATCCTGGAGAGCCAGTACGCCGTACCGCCGCTGACCACGATCGACTTCGACCGGCGGGCTTTCGTCCACTCGGCCCTGGAACTGCTCGCCGAGCGGATGGCCGACAAAGACGCGGTACCACGGCGGGTCCTGATCCCGCACCGCGTCGTCGCTCGCGCCAGCACGACTCGGTAAATCCGGAGTGGTAAAGCGATCATTTGTCCGCAAACGTTTGCGTCGGCGATTGCATCCATTGTGAAGCGCTTCTTCGCGCGGATTCCGGGGGCCGGCACCTGGTTCGACGACGCATTCGACGACAGCTCTTCGGCCGATAGTGTTGCCATTCTCACGCCGATAGCTGCCACGATAGCGATCTCGGGTTCATCAGCGCCTGCGGCACCTTCCGCACCGGTTGGATCGCGCCCGGCATCGTTTCCAGTTTTCCCACGGCAAATCAGCGAAGGAATTGCCGGGTCCAGGTTTCGGTGGTCGGCACTGCGATGGACAACAGTTTCGCCTACCGGGATTCCCGTGACGATCCCTTGAAATGATCGGCACCGTGAGCAAGGCTTCTCCGATCACCTTTGCGTCGTGAGGAGCGGGGTGTGCCAACTGTGCGCAGGTCTGCGCAGTGAGGATGTTGCGCGGCACTGTGGGCAGTTGTGTGTTCTGTCAACCAATGCCCGGGGGAACGAGAAGGGGGAACAGTGTCAGCGATGAAGCAGCTCGCCGAGCAGTGCCGTGGTGTGAGGAGTCACGGCACGACGCAACTCGGTAGGGCTTCGATCCAACCCGCGGTCTGTACCGGCATCCACGAGGTGAGCTCGTCGACACCGTCCGGACGGCCGCGCCGAGTCGCGGTGCTGAGGCTGAGCAACGGTCTCACCACCACGCTGCGTCTGGCTGAGGGTGCTCCGGCACCCGATCGTGGCGCGACAGTGTTCGTCCAGGGTGGCCGCGGGATGGGCGACCAGCCCGCATCAGGTGGGGTCACCCTCGCGTCGGGACTGACCAGCTGAAGTCAGTGGCTCGCCGGTCTCAGGTCAGCGCCGAGCTGGGACCGGCAAGCCTCTGGAACGGCTATTCCTCCTCCTCCGGGACCTCGCGGATCTCGATCGGGGAGTACGGCGCCTCCGGCAGCCTGGCGGCGATCTCGGTCGCCCGGTCGAGGCTGCACTCGAGCAGGTAGTAGCCCGCGAGCACCTCCTTGGACTCGGTGAAGGGTCCGTCCGTCACCGTCGACACACCGTCGTGGAGCTGGACGATCCGCGCGTTCCGCGTGGTGAGGCCGTGCGACTCGATGAACTCACCGGCCGCCTTGGTCTCCTCGAACAGCTCCCGGTGCCGTTCCATCACCGCATCCATCCCGTCGGCCTTCAACGCGGCCCAGGTCTCGTCGTTGCCGTAGATCAGCAACATGTACTTCATCTGCTCTCCTCCATCGGCCGGCTGTACCGGCGCATCGGCTGGTTGCACCGGCGACGTCGGAGCCGGCAGGTCTACTTCGACATGATGGCCTCCTGCCAGATCAACTTGGCCACGTTCGGCTTCACCGCGGTGGTGATGACCGCCATCGTCCGCCGGACGTAGGTGTCCTCGCTCAACTGCGCCAGCATCGCCGCCGCCAGATCCTCCCGGGCGGTGAACAAACCGTCGGCCTGGTCCTCGGCGACCTCGTACCGCGTGACCGCCTGGTTGCTGAACAGCCCCGACGGCCGCGCGATCGTCCAGTCGAGCCCACTGGCACGGACGAGCTCTTCCATCCGGCGCATGTCGTCGTGGGTGGTCCTGACGACGATGCGGTTCACCAGTGGATCCAGGACGTGGTTGAAGAAGAAGGCGTTGCTCGGCCGCCAGCCGGGCTCGAGGATCACCGAGCTCACCACGAGCAGTCGCTTCACGCCGTACTCGTGCATGGCGTCGACGATGCTGCCGGCCGCGGTCGAGTAGAGGCTGACCGGCTGCCGGCTCGGCTTGCCGCCGACCACTGAGAAGACCGCGTCGCTGCCGGCCACGGCCGCCCGAACCGCAGCCCGATCAGCCACATCGGCCTGTACTACGGTCAGTCCCGCGCGTGGCCGCACCTTCTCGGGGTGGCGAACCGCGGCCACCACCTCGTGACCGGCGGCCAGTGCTTGCTCGACCAGTTCGCGGCCGGTCGAACCGGCCGCGCCGAAGACGACGATGCGCATCTCACTCCCTTGCTGCCCCGGACGATCCGGTGACGTCCTTGACACTGCGCGGGGGAGGAGACAATATTCAACGCTGATGAATAAATCCCGAGGACGACCACGCGGCAACCCGGACACCAGGGCGCGGATCGCGGAGGTGGCCTACGACCTGTTCCTCGAGCACGGCTACCGCGGTACGACGGTCCGCCGGGTCGCGGCCGCCGCGGACGTGGATTCGGCGTTGATCAGCTATCACTTCGGGTCGAAGCAGGGGTTGTTCGGCGAGGCGATGCAGTTCCGCTGCGGGAAGTCGCCGGCGATGGCGCGTGCGATGCAGGGCGACCAGGCGGGGTTCGCCGATCGGCTGCTCGAGGCGGTGCTCGAGATGTGGGCCGACACCGAGCCGCTGGCCGAGCTGACCAGGATGGCACCGCAGGACACCGACGTACTCCAGGTGCTGCAGGAGTTCCTCGAACGGGAGATCCTCGGCCGCATTGCTGAATTTCTCCGCGGCCCCGACGCGACCGACCGGGCCACCGCGGCCGTCGCCGTCATCGGCGGCCTGATCTTCACCCGCTACCTGAACCCCCTCCGCCCGGCCGCCGCCCTGACCGACGCCGACGTACGCCGAATCCTCGCCCCAGCACTCCGAGCCGCCCTCAACCCACCACGCACCCGCCGACCGCTCAACGCCTGACAACTCGGCGGCCGCGGCAAGCCCCGGACGGGCTCATTCCGGGCAAGCCCCAGACGGTTCCTTCCCGGCAACCCGGACAGGCTCCTGCCCGGGTTGCCGGGCAGGAGCGGTTTCCTTCGGGGATCTGCCGGGGTGGTCAGGCCCAGGTGGCGCCGGCGGGGGCGCGGACCGTGGTGTTGAGCCGGTTGAACAGGTTGGTCAGGCTGATCATCAACACGATCGCGGCCAGTTGCGACTCCTCGAAGTGCTTCGCGGCCTCGGCCCAGATCTCGTCGGTCACGGCGTCGGGCCGGTCGGCGAGCCGGGTCGCCGCTTCCGCCATCGCCAGTGCGGCCCGCTCCGCGTCGGTGAACAGGTCGGACTCACGCCACGCGACGACCTGGTGCAGGCGCTCGTCGGTCTCGCCGTTCTTCTTGGCCGAGTGGATCCCACCGAAGATGCAGGCACTGCAGCCGTTGATCTGGCTGGCCCGCAGGTGGACCAGTTCCAGCACTGTCGCCGGCGCCCCGCTCTTGTACATCGCCTTGTAGATGTTC
Organism: Kribbella voronezhensis; assembly: GCF_004365175.1. Taxonomy (NCBI): domain Bacteria; kingdom Bacillati; phylum Actinomycetota; class Actinomycetes; order Propionibacteriales; family Kribbellaceae; genus Kribbella; species Kribbella voronezhensis. The sequence goes on from NZ_SOCE01000002.1 coordinate 1,341,942, forward strand.
TGGATCCCCGTCATCGCGTCCGGCAGGATCTCCGCGGGGTTCTTCATCCGTGCAGTCATTCTCGTACTCCCTGGTTCGTCTGAGCTTGCACTGCACTGACGGATCGGCCGCGGAAGATGTGACACAACTTCTCCGGCGAAGTGCGCATCGAGTCAGATGTGAAGCAGATCAACAGATGGCAGCCCTCATCGCTGCGCAGACTGACCGTGACCGCCGCGCTGGCTGTGACCCTGTCGGCGTTCGCCGTGCCGGCCCTCGTCGTTCCAGCCCACGCCGCAACGACCGCCGACCCGGCACCGACCGGTGTCACCGTCGCCTGGGCCGACGCGGCACACACCCTGATTCGCGTGACCTGGAAGGAAACGGGATCCCAGCCGAACGTGATCACCTCCCAGTCGCCACTGGGTGGATCAGAGAAGCGGTACACGACCGCCACCGCGCCGAACCAGGTCGACGTACCGGCCGCCGGTCTCGCCACCACCGCACCCGGGCAGGCCGCAGTACGGATCGCTGTGTTCGTGGGTACGGAAGCCGGCGGGACCACCAGCCCGGCTGGGCTTTCCGCGCCGTTCGACACCCTGGATGGGCCGAAGGCGTTGATCGACTCGATCGCTCCTGTTGCCGCGGGCAAGTTCCTGGTGAAGTGGCATCCGGCGGTGGTGACCGACCCGAACCCGGGCGACCCGCTCGACCTGCCGGCCGTCGCACCGCAGTACGAGATCCGGGCGAACTACAACAACTTCAACGACTACGCGGTCGTGGCGCCGAAGACCACCGCGACCACGGCAACGTTCACTCAGCTCACCGGGCCGTCCTTCCGGTTCTCCGTCTTCACCTACAACGAGTGGGGGATCCAGTACTCCGACACTCAGCGAATCGACTACGAGAAGTGGGTCCGGGCGCTCATCCCGGCAGCCGCCGACTACGGCACGCTCACGACCATCACGGGGACGATCGAACGATGGAAGCAGGCCTGCGATCCGGGGCCGTGTTGGTCGATGCCGATGTCGGAGGACCCGCGTCCCGTCGTACTGCAGGCGCGCGCCACGACCGCGTCGGCGTGGTACACCGTCGGCAGTACGAAGACCGATGCCGTGGGCAACTTCAAGATCTCACCTCCCACGCTGGGCAGCCGGCAGTACCGGATCGTCGTACCGGACTTCTTCAACCATGAAGGCTTCGGCTACGGCTTGGTCAGCAACACCGTCACCACGGCAGCCCGGCCGCGGGTCAGTGGCCGGTTCCTGGATCCGACGGCCGGCTACGGCCAGAAGGTCACTGCGCACGTGGCGATCGCTCCACCTGCGTCCGTGCCGTCGACGCTCCAGCGATGGGACGGGACAGCGTGGCGCAACCTCAAGTACGTCCAGCTCACCAAGGGCGCCGGCAACTACACCTTCACCGCCACCCAACGCGGCCGCGTCGCCTACCGCTTCCTGGTCCCCGCCTTCACCTACGCCGGCCGCTCCCTGACCTGGCAGGTCTCCAACACCTTCGTCCTCACCACCAGCTAGTTGAGCCTGCGACAGCAGGCGAATGCGGCTCTGTAGTTGAATTCGGCAACCACTACGAATGGTTGCCGATCGCACCCGTCGAGTTATTGACAGGCCGGATTCGGTGACATAACGTCAGTTTCAGTTACGAATTGTGATCGGCGAATGCGGCCTCTCTGGACTGCTGCCGGTCGAACGGGGTGCGAACGCGTCATCAACTCGCGGCAGGACTGGGGATTCCTGCCGATGGCGGTCTCCCGATGTCCTGTTGCCGGCCCCTGCCCGGCCCTCGAGATGTCGTCCGGTGAGCCACGGACCCTCCTCCGCGAAAACAGCAGTGCGACTCGCCACGCCTCCTGTCGGATCAGGGTGGCTCATCGACGGATTCGAGGAATCGATCATGAAGTTCTTCAGGTATTGGCCGGCCGGGGGCCGCTGGCGACTGAGCGCGCTGGCGGTCGCGGCGGCGGTCGCAGTCTCCGGGGGTGGCTTCCTGGTCACCGGACGAGACGCGCAGGCCGCGGCCGTCGTGGTGCCGCTGGGCACTGCGCGGAGTTTCGTGGTCCTCGCAGGGGCGGGGATCACCAACACCGGGGCGACCACCCTGAACGGCGACATCGGCAGCTTCCCCAACCCGGCCATCACCGGCACCGGGACGATGACGATCACCGGCGTGAACCACGCCGGGGACAGCGTCACCCAAGGGGCGAAGGACGACCTGGTCACGGCGTACGACGTCGCGGCGGGGGAGAAGCCGCCGTCGCCGATCACGGACGACCTGGGTGGCAAGACGCTGACCCAGGGTGTCTACAACTCCGCCGGTTCGATCGGGTTGACCGGGACACTCACCCTGGATGCCGAGGGCGACGCGGGGGCGGTCTTCGTCTTCCAGGCCGGATCGACGCTCACCACGGCCTCCAGCAGTCGCGTGCTGCTGACCAACGGCGCCCGGTCCTGCAACGTGTTCTGGCAGATCGGCAGCTCGGCGACGATCGGTACCGCGACAAGCTTCCGCGGCACCATCCTGGCGCTGACCTCCATCACCCTGCAGACCGGAGCCACCGCGATCGGCCGCATGCTGGCCCGCAACGGCGCCGTCACCATGGACACGAACACCATCACCAGACCAAGGTGCACCCCCACCCCGCCCACCAGCCCACCCACGTCACCGCCAACCTCGCCGCCCACAACACCACCGACTTCGCCGCCCACGACCCCGCCGACAACCCCACCCACAACACCGCCGACGACCCCGCCAACCACACCTCCGACGACCCCGCCAACCACACCACCGACAACACCTCCAACCACCCCGCCAACCACACCACCGACAACACCTCCGACCACCCCGCCGACGACGCCGCCAACTTCTCCGCCAACTTCTCCGCCCACGACTCCGCCGACAACACCACCCACGTCGCCGCCCACCTCGCCGCCCACGACACCGCCGACGTCGCCGCCCACGACCCCTCCGACCTCACCGCCGACGTCCCCACCGACGTCACCGCCCACCTCGCCGCCGACGGTCTCGCCGACGCCTCCGCAGGTGACGAAGACGCCGCGTGGTCCGGTCGGCACGGGTGACGCCTCCGGCTGGTCGATGTGGCTGATCGAGCCTCCGTTGAGCCTGTGGTTCAACTGGATCACGCCGGTCACGCCGTGAGAACCGGCGCAGTGGCTCTGCTCGTCGCCGCGACCCTCGCACTGGCCGGTTGTAGTACTGAGCCGGGCACGGGGCCGACTCAAGCCGGCCGGACCTGGGCCGACGATCTGTCGGGCGAGCCCACTGCGCCGACCACCGTCCTCACGCCCACTCCAAAAGCACTCACCGGCAGCCGGTCGACGGGCACACCTCAACGCACGACGACCGGAACCACCCCAGTACGCCGCCCGGCGTCGCCCACCAACCCGTCCCAGCCACTACCCCCCGGTCTGGGACACCGGTGGCCGACTCCGATGCGGCCGTCCACCCCGATCCGGGTTGTCATCCCCGCGATCGGGGTGGATTCGGGCCTGATCCGGCTCGGCCTGAAATCCAACGGCGGTCTGCAGGTGCCGCCGGACGGATTCCCGGCCGGCTGGTTCACCGGTGGGCCGACACCGGGCGAGAAGGGGCCGGCGGTCGTCCTCGGCCACGTCCACTGGGCCGGCCGGCCGGGCGTCTTCGCCAGGCTGCGCGGCCTGCAGCCGGGCGACAAGATCACGATGACCCGGCAGGATCGCTCGGCGGCCGTGTTCCGGGTGGTCACGGTCAGGCAGTATCCGAAGTCGACCTTCCCGAGCGCGGCCGTGTACGGCGATCTCGACCACGCGGGTTTGCGGCTGATCACCTGCGGCGGTCTCGACCGGATTTCCGGTAAGTACGAGGCCAACCTCGTCGTCTTCGCCGACCTGATCGGCTAGCTGTCCACGGCCGTCAGCAGGACGACCGGGCGGCCCGCAGATCTTGTTCCAGACGGTCTTCGACCGAGACGGACAGATCGGAGTACTGGCCGGTGAGGCAGATCGGACCGGTGTAGTTCTGGGCCGCGAGTTGGCGGAAGACCGCCGACCAGTTCGCGAGGCCGTCGGTGGCCTGGACGAACCAAGGCTTCCAGGCCCCACCGATGTCGCCCGTCGCGTCGGTTCGTGTGTAGATCACGTTCTTCAGGTTGACCATCGCCAAGCGGTCGGCGACCAGAGGCAGCGTGACCGCCGGGTCGTCGCCGGCGAGGATGTCGTGAGCGGCGTCCCAGATCACCCGAAAGCGCTCTCTGGGCAATCCGTTCAGCAACTGGAGCACGCCGAGCGACGACGCCACGAACCGCCCATGGTGCTGCTGAACCCCGACCTGTACGCCGTACTGCTCGGCGAACCCGGCTACCTCTTCCAACCGTTCCCGCGTACGCCGAACCGACGCCGCGTAGCCGTCGTCGCCGAGCGGCGCCATGATCCGGATCAGCGGCACACCCGCTTCGGCGCAGGCCGAGAACACGCTCTCTGACAGCTCACTGGCGATACTGATCGGCTCGACTCCCTCGGCACGCAGTTGCCCGACGAACTTCGGTAACTCCGCTTCGGCGCTCGCTGGCGTGACGTAGGCGGTGTCCCTGACCGGGATCTCGGCCCCCGTGAAGCCGAGACCCGCGACCAGCCGCCCGAGTTCGTTGCCGGGGAGACCGGCCCAGGGTTTGGTGAAGACGGACCACAGATATCGAGTCATAGGTCAGCGGCCTCCGAGCCCGCTCATGGTGATGCCTTCGGCGAACCAGCGCCGCGAGGCCAGTTCGGTGTTCATCTGTGACTCCGGCCGGGGCGGTCGGTTTGAACATGGTGTGGCGGGACAGCTCGGTGTTCATCGGCGACTCCTCAGCTGAAAAGCAGGTCGATCGACTCGGCGCGGATCCGCTCCTCGTCGACTAGGACGCCAAGACCGGGCGCGGTGGGGACCGTGGCGACGGCCTTGGTGACGGTGAGACCTTCGACGTACAGGTCGGCGAGCAGCTCCGGGCCGTTGAGTTCGGCCGGAAGTGCGAGTTCGAGCTGGCTGAACAGGTGCAAGGCGGCGGCGAATCCGATACCGCAGTCGGTGAGTCCACTCGCGAGAATCTCCAGACCGCTGGAGAGCGCTACCTGAGCGGTCTTGAGCGCGTTCCGCAGGCCGCCGGACTTGCAGATCTTCACCACGACGAGATCGGCCGCCTGGAGCTGGATCGCCCGGGCCAGATCCTGGGCGGTGAAGCTCCCCTCGTCGATCGCGATCGGCAGGTCGATCAGCCCGCGCAGCCGCTGCATCGCCAAGGTGTCGGTGCTCGGCACCGGTTGCTCGACGCAATGGATCGTCCCGACGTCGCGCGTCCGGTCGAGCAGGTGCTTGAGGGCGCTCGGCCGGTAGGACTGGTTCGCGTCCAGCCACAGCGGTTTCGCTCCGGCTACCTCGGCCACCGCCTCGATCGCCGCGGCATCCACATCGGGATCGCCACCGATCTTCACCTTGTACGCCGAATAGTCGGCCGACTGCTGCGCATGCTCCCGGACGACCTCGGCTGCCCCGACGCCGATCGCAGAACAGAGCGGGATCTCGTCGTACACCTTGCCACCGAGCAACGCATGAACCGGTACGCCGGCCAGCTTGCCGGCCGCGTCATGCATCGCCAGGTCGACGGCGGCCCGGGCGAAGGGAAACCCGTTCGACACTGACGGGCTGAGCCGCTTGCTCGCGGTCGAGTGGAACAACTCGACATCGAAGGGTGTCAGCTCCAGCAGGATCGGCTCGAGGTGCCGCTTGATCACCACGGCGATCGTCTCGGCGGTCTCGTAGCTCCAGCTGGGGAGCGCCCTCTGCTCTCCCCACCCGACCACGCCGTCCTCGGTCGTCAGCTTCACGAACACGACCGCCGTCGCCTGATCCACAACCTGGTCGGGGGAGCCGACGGCACCGCTGCCGAGCACGAATTTCCGCGCGAACGGCACGGCAACGGGAAAGACCTCGACCGACCTGATCCTGGACGTTTCGGCGGTCATGCGGCGATCGACCAAACTGCTGGATCGACGAAGCTCGGGCCACGGATTCCGTCATCCAGCCACTTGACGACATCAGCGAGTACGTAACCGGCCAGTGCGAGATGCCCTTCGGTGGTGTCACCCGCGATGTGCGGAGTCAGCAACAAGTTGCTCGCAGCAAGCACTTCCGGCCCGAACTCCGGCGGCTCCGGGTCGTAGACATCCAGCGCCGCGAACAACCGCCCGTCAAGACACTGCTCCAAGAGCGCTTCCTGATCGATCGCCGGACCGCGCGAGGAGTTCACCACGATCGCCTGGTCCGGCAGCTGCTCGATGAGTTTGCGCGTCACCAGCCCCCGCGTCTCGGGAACGTCCGGAACATGGATCGACACGAACCGGCACCGCAGCGCCTCTTCCAGCGACGCGATCCGTACGCCGAGCTGCTTCGCCCGTTCGTCGCTCAAGTAGGGGTCGTAGACGAGCACGTCACAACCGAAAGGTTTGAGCAGAGTGATCAGCGCACGCGCAGTCGAACTCGCACCGAGGATGCCGACCGACTGGCCAGCCAGTTCACCGCCTCGGAACGTGCTCTGTTTCCACCCACCTTGGCGAACGGCTTGGTCGAACCGGGAAAGCCGCCGGACCAAGGTGAGCATCGAGGCCAAGCAGTACTCGCCGACCGACCAGGCGATCCGTGGTCCGGCCGAGAACACCGCGACCCCCTGCTCGAGAATCGCCGGATCGATCAGCTTCTTCACCGACCCGGCCGCATGCGCAACCACCTTCGGCCCCGCGCCGCCGGACCACCAGGCCTTCTCGAGCTGCGGCGTACCCCAGCTGGTCAGTACGACGTCGCAGCCCACCACGAGCTTCTCCACGGCGGCCGGAGAGAGATCTGCGCCGGCCCAGCTGACCTCGAACCGGTCGTCGAGCAACTGCCGGGCATCGGGTCCGCAGACATCGGCGACCCGGTCCGGCGTCATCACCACGGCTAGCTTCGGCAAGCTGACTCCTCGATCGACGGGGGGTTCGGCACCCCTGACGGTATGCGCTTTCCGTTATGCTCGTCCAAGCCCGTTTCCGCATCGATCGATACCGTGAGGGCATCGCATGGACCTCTCCCTCCAGCAGTTGAAGGGATTTGTCGCGGTCGCCGAGGAACAGCACTTCGGCCGTGCCGCCGAGCGGCTGTCGATGACCCAGCCACCGCTGACCCGGCAGATCCAGGGCCTGGAGCGCTCTCTCGCGGTCTCGCTGTTCGACCGGACCGGCAGGGGAGTGCGGCTGACCGCCGCGGGCACGGTGTTCCTCGAACACTGCCGCCGGATGCTCGCTCTGCTCGAGATCGCGCCCGAGGCCACCCGCCGGGCGGCCGACGGCCAGACCGGAACCCTGCGGATCGCGTTCACCGCGATCGGTGCGTACGCCGTACTGGCCGACTTCCTCACGACGGTCGGCAAACGCACGCCTGCCGTGACTTCCGAGTTGACGGAGCTGGTGAGTGCTGATCAGTTCGAGGCACTGGCCGGGCTGAAGATCGACATCGGCTTGGTGCGACCGCCCATTCCCGAGCAGTTCGAGTCTTTGCTGGTGCACTCCGAGGATCTCGTCCTCGCCGTACCGGCCGCGCATCCACTCGCCCTCGGGGACGGCCCGGCGTCGCTCGCCGAGGTGACCGACGACTACATCGGCTACAGCCCCGAGGGATCGCGCTATCTCCACGACATCTGCGCCGCGATGATCGGCATGAACCGGTACGCCGTCAGCCAGCTCGCCTCGCAGGTACCGACCATGCTCGCGCTGGTCCGGGCCGGTCTCGGCTGCGCGCTGATTCCGCGCTCGATCATGGCGATGGGAGTTCAAGGCGTCCGGTACCGCGAACTCGACGCGGCCGACGCCCATTCGGTCACGCTGCACGCCTGCTGGAGCCCGGACAATCCGAATCCTGCCCTGCAACGGCTGGTGGAATCGCTCCTGCGGAACCCACACCTGGACGCCTCGCCGAGTGGCGATTGACCTAGAGCCGACTCTAGCTCGTAGGGTCGTCAGCATGACGACCGCACAGAAGAAGCTCGGATCCGGATTCGGCTACCGGAGTACCGCGGACGAGGTGCTCGAGGGGATCGACCTCAGCGGGAAGCTCGCGCTGGTGACCGGCGGATACTCGGGACTCGGCCTGGAGACGACGAAGGCACTGGTGAAGGCGGGCGCCCAGGTCGTCGTACCGGCTCGTCGGCCCGAGAACGCGAAGGAAGCGCTCTCTGGTGTCGCCGGCGTCGAGGTGGACGCGCTGGACCTGGCCGATCTGGAGAGCGTTCGCTCGTTCTCCGAGCGGTTCCTCGCCTCCGGCCGGAGCCTCGACCTGGTGATCGACAACGCGGCGATCATGGCCTGCCCGGAAACGCGGGTCGGACCCGGCTGGGAGGCACAGTTCGCGACCAACCACCTCGGCCACTTCGCCCTCGTCAACCGGCTCTGGCCGGCGATCGCCGCCGACGGCGGTGCGCGAGTGGTCGCGGTGTCGTCGACAGGGCACCGGCGGTCGGATATCCGCTGGGACGACCTGCAGTTCGAGACCGGCTACGACAAGTGGGCGGCTTATGGGCAGGCGAAGACGGCCAACGTGCTGTTCGCGGTGCAGCTGGATGCCCTGGGCAAGGACTCGGGTGTACGCGCGTTCGCGCTGCATCCGGGCGGGATCATGACGCCGCTGCAACGGCACCTCCCGCGCGAAGAGATGGTTGCGGCCGGCTGGATCGACGAGAAGACCGGCGAGTACAACGAGGCCTTCAAGACACCCGAGCAGGGTGCCGCAACGCAGGTGTGGGCGGGGACGTCGCCGCAGCTCGACGGGCTCGGCGGTGTGTTCTGCGAGGACTGCGACATCGCCGAGGTGTCGACCGACGACGCGCCGGGCGTTCGCCCGTATGCGATCGATCGGGACTCTGCCGCCCGGCTGTGGACCGTTTCGGCGGAGCTCACCGGAGTGAACGCCTTTGCCTGACGGGATCGTCGCGAGCCTGCGCGCTGCCGGTTGCGTGTTCGCGGAGGACGAGGCGGAGTTGCTGATCTCCAGTGCCCGCGACGAGGCCGACCTGGCTCGCATGGTCGAGCAGCGCGTGGCCGGACTACCGATCGAACACGTGGTCGGCTGGGCCGAGTTCCACGGCCTGCGAATAGAGGTCGACCCCGGCGTCTTCGTGCCACGCATTCGCACAGAAGCTCTTGTCGCTGAAGCGATCGCACTGCTGCAGGATCGCGGCGGCGAGCAACGGCCAGCAGCCGGCCAAGAAGGCGGCGGCGCGGCGGGTGGCGATCGGGGTGGCGGGCGGGTCGTAGTACTGGATCTTTGTTGTGGTTCCGGTGCGTTGGGCGTTGCCGTTGCTTCTGCTGGTGGTGATGTCGAGTTGTACGCCGCTGATGTCGAGCCTGCGGCGGTGCGGTGTGCTCGGCGGAACGTGGAGCGGGTGGGCGGACAGGTCTTCGAGGGGGACCTGTTCGATCCGTTGCCTTCGGCATTGAAAGGCCGGATCGACGTACTGCTCGCGAACGTGCCTTATGTGCCGACCGATGAAGTTCGGTTGCTGCCGGCGGAGGCACGCCTCCATGAGCCGCTGGTCACTCTCGACGGTGGATCGGACGGGCTGGAAGTCCTGCGCCGCGTCAGCGCGGAGGCTGCCGCTTGGCTGGCGCCGGGAGGCCACGTCCTGGTCGAGACCACCGAAGACCAGTCCGCCATCGCCACCGCGATCTTCCATCGCGACGGCCTGACAACCCGCGTCACCACGGATCCCGACTACGCCGCGACCGTCGTCATCGCCACACTGCCCGGTGCTACGACGACTCGATGAACCCCACGAACTACGGTGGCTCGATGAATCCCACGATCAGACCGGCTTCGATGGATGACCTCGACGGCGTAGTGGCTTCGACCGCGGCGCTGTTCGCCGAGGACGCGGGAGAGCGCGATCCGCTCCGCAATCCGAACTGGCCGGAGCAGCACGGCACCCAGTGGTGCCGGGAGCTGCTCTCCAACCCGAACGCCCTCGTTCTCGTGGCCGTCGCGGGGGCAGGAGTCGGCGGCCACCTGGTGGGAAATCTCTACGACCCGTCGGACATGTGGACGGTCGCCCGAGCCGAGCTGGTCAGCATGTACGTCCGCCCGGAACTCCGAGGCCAAGGCGTCGGCGGACAGCTGGTGGATTCCTTCGCCGAGTGGGCGCGCAGTCGCGGCGCGGCGAGTCTGCAGGTAACGGCGTACGCCGCGAACGCCGCCGCGCTCGCGCTGTACCAGAGCCGAGGCTTCGCTCCACTCTCGATCACCTTGACAGCCGACGCCGGTGAACCGCCAACGCCGACCAACCACGGCTGACCGGTTGCGCCGGGTCGGCTGATCGCACAGATCGCCGGTTGATCAGTGTCAACCGTTCGGTGCCCAGGTCGGAGAAGGCGCTCGAGCGGCCCCCGGTGCCTGGCGGTGGGGGCTCCCATCGCCAGGCTGGGCCGATCAGACTCGGCGGAGGACATGGAGGAGGTACTCGCGGCGGTTGAGCGGGTTGTGGTCGGTGCGGGCGCGGGTGGGAATCGGGCCGGTGACGGGGTGGTAGCGGTCGAAGGCTGATTCGAGGACGCTTTCGCCCCGGGTCAGCGCGGGGAGTTGCTGTTCGAGCTTGTAGACGGCGGCTGCTGGGATCTCACCTTCGAGAACGGAGGTCGTCGCGGCCAATGCCGGCACTTGCGGGATCGCGCGCAGTCGAGACAGCGCCGCCAGGACAGCCCGGGTCGTATCGGTGGGGATCTCCAACTGGAAGCGGTGCATCGGCTCGAACACCGTCGTACCGGCTGCTCGGAGCGCGTCCATCATCACCAGCGGTGTGAGCTGCCGGAAGTCTCCGGCGGTGCTCGACATGCTCTTGTCGAACACCGCGTGCGCATGACTCTGGCGCGCCGAGTACCCCGAATGCGTCATCGCGACTGTGCAATCAGGGATCTGCCAGCCGTAGACACCCTGCTGCAAGGACTCGTGCACGGTCTCCTCGACTGCCTTGATGAACGCGTACGGCATCGATCCGAGCTCGACCTCGAGCCGGAACGTGACGCCGGAGTTGACCGGCGCCGGTTCGACCCGCAGACCGACGGTCGCCAGGAACGGATTCGGGTCCACCTTGTTGAACTCGACCGCCGCACCGACACCGTTCAGCCGCTCGATGCAGATCGTCGTCGACTCGCGGAACGTGACGTCGATCCCGAACTCGCCGGCCAGCGTGGTCTGGATGACCTCCTTCTGCACCTCGCCGTACAGTGACACGAACGTCTCCTGCCGGATGTCGTCCTGCCGCAGGTTGATCAGCGGATCCTGCTCGGCGAGCTGGGAGAGCGCGACCTGCAGGTTTCCTTTGTCCGACAGCCGAACCGGCGCGATCACCGTCTCCAAGGTCGGGGGAGCGAAGTAACCGCTCTCCCCACCACTGCTCCCGCTCCCGACTTGGCTGCCTACAGCACCTGTCGCAGATCCGCTCTGGTTGCTGGCGGCACCTGTCGCGGATCCGCTCTGGTTGCTGGCGGCACCTGTCGCGGATCCGCTCTGGTTGCTGGCGGCACCTGTCGCGGATCCGCTCTGGTTGCTGGCGGCACCGCTCGTGTCCTTGCTCTGGACGCTGGTGGCACCGATCGTGCCTCCACTCTGGTTGCTGGCGGCACCGATCGTGTCGCCGATCTGGATGCCGGCCAGACCCCACAGCTTGGCGATCTGGCCGGCCGACACCTCAGCCTGCGACAGCGCCGAGCCGTTGCCGAAGACACTGATCGCGGTGACCTTCGCCTCCTGATCACCCCGGTATCGCAGCCTGTCCCGAACGCGGATCGTGCCGGAGAACATCCGCACGAACGCGATCTTCTCTCCCGCCGGACCACGTTCCACCTTGAAGACCGACCCCGCGACCGACCCGTCGGCCACGCCTTCGGTAGCCGGCAGCAGTTCCCGGATCCCCGCGATCAGCTCGCCCGTCCCCGCGCCGGTGATCGCCGAACCGAAGTACACCGGATGCACCAGCGCCCGCTTCGTCTGCTCGGCCAGCCGGCCGCGCAGAGCGTCGTACGAGAGCGCTTTCTCGTTCTCCACATACGTTTCCAGGAGTTGCTCGTCGTGCTCGGACAGCAGGTCGATCATGGCGAAGGTGAAACCGGTGTCGTCCCGCCCGTACGGCGTGAACCCGGCCGCCGGCGTACCGAGTGCGCTCGTCGACCCCATCGCGATGACCTCGCTCGCGAGCTTGTCGGTGAGGTCCTTCACCAACTCCTCGCCGCGCGCACCGGAGCGGTCGAGCTTGTTGACGAAGATCACCGTCGGGATCTTCAGCCGCCGCAACGTCCGCATCAGCACTCGCGTCTGCGCCTGGACGCCTTCGACCGCGGAGATCACCAGCACGGCACCGTCCAGTACGCCGAGCGCCCGCTCCACCTCGGCGATGAAATCCGGGTGCCCCGGAGTGTCGATCAGGTTGACCGTGATGTCGTCGATCGCGAACGACACCACCGCGGACTTGATCGTGATCCCACGCTGGCGTTCCAGCGCGAGCGAATCGGTCTGAGTGCTGCCGTCGTCGACGCTGCCGACCTCGTCGATGACCCCGACGGCGTACAGCAGCCGCTCGGTCAGGCTCGTCTTACCGGCGTCGACATGCGCCAGAATTCCCAAATTGAGTGTTCGCACCGAACTCCATGTCCCTTGAACAGGTGAACTTTCCGCTCAGTCCAGACATGAAGTGAGATCGCACGACTGCGCTCCTTTGACGAGACGAACACGTACTACGACCCAACGAGTACAACAGACCCGCCCCAACCCCACCAACCGATTTTCGGCCGGCGCGGGCCCAGGGGCGGGTCAGCTGATGGTGGTGCCGATGGGGGAGCCGGTGGTGATGGCGGCGGCGGCGCCGGGGCGGTCTATGTCGAAGACGTGGAGGGGGAGGTGGTGGTCGCGGGCGAGGATGAAGGCGGCCTGGTCCATCACGCCGAGGCCCTGGTCGATGACCTGCTGGTAGGTGAGGTGGTCGAAGCGCCGGGCGGTCGGGACCTTGTTGGGGTCCGCGTCGTACACGCCGTCGGTGCCGTTCTTCGCGACGAGGAGCGCGTCGGCGTCGAGTTCGACGGCTCGCTGCACGGCTGGGTAGTCGGTGGTGGTGAACGGCTGACCGTTGCCGCAGCCGAGCAGGACGATCGAACCCTTCTCCAGATGCCGCAGCGCGCGAAGCCGGATGTACGGTTCGGCGAGGTTGTTGATCGGCAGTGCCGTCATGAGCCGTACGTCGGCTTCGCCGAGCTCGTGCAGTTTGCCGCGCAGCAGGACGGCGTTGATCACCGTGCCGAGCATGCCGATGTTGTCCGCCTCGACCCGGTCGATACCCCAGTCCTCGGCCCGGTTACCGCGAAAGACATTGCCCCCGCCGACGACGACAGCGACCTCCACGCCGGTGTCCCGCGCCGCGATCACCTCGCGGGCCAGATGGTTCAGCCGATCCTTGTCGAACCCGAACCCGGCCGACCCCGCGATCGCCTGACCGGACAGTTTGATCACCAAGCGGCGGTACTTCGGCATGCCGGGCTCCTCGTCTCAGGCGGATGGCGCTGGTGAAGAGTAGTCCGGTCAGAACGCGGTGATCGACGCGGGGGAACGCTCCACGCGGCTGAGCGCCCGCAGTACCGGAGTCTGGCCGTGGCGACGCATCGCCAGCCTGGTCAGCAGATCGACGACGGTCTGCACGGCACGGTCCGGGAAGACGGGTGTCGGTACGCCGATGCTGACGGCGAGGTCGTCGGCGTGCACCGCGAGCTCCATCATCCGGGTGACGAGCATGTCGTCGAGCGTCAGCGACCACGGACCCCACAGCGAGATCCGTACTGCGCGGTCGGGCGCCGTCGAGAGATCGCTCTCCAGTTGCCTGATCGCGGCGTCGAGCTGGTCAGCGAGGAAGGCGGGACCGTCGGTCGCGAGCTGATCGCCGCCGGCGCGGATCCGGACACTGATGTCGTCGTCGAGCCCCGCGTCGATCCACTGCACGCGCGCGTAGTGGTCGAGCAAGGTGATCGTCGGCTCGGTCGGAATCGGCTCGCGGATGATCTGCGGGATCGCCAGCACCTGGAACGCCAGATGACCGGCCAGCCCGCCGACGCTGAATTCGGCCAGGGCGCTGGCCTTCGTCCAGGCGGACTCTACGGACGGCTCCCGCAACAAGGTGGCGGCCAGCCGCGCCACAGCGAGGAAGTCAGCACGGATGTCATTCATCCGTGCATTCTCTCCGCTGGCCCGGTGATGTGGTGTCATGCCAGTTCAGCGGGCTTCGAACCGCGTGACAGAGGAGTTGGAGCAGAGATGACGGCTGGGCGACCTTTGCCGACGCAGGACGAGGTGCTCGGGTACTTCGAAACGCTGTCCAACTGGGGGCGGTGGGGTGACGACGACGAGCGCGGCACGCTGAACCACATCACTGACGACGTCCGGCTGGCCGCGGCGACGGCCGTGCGGCATGGCAGGAGCGTGTCGTGCGGCTGGGAGATCGCCGTACCGGAGGAGATGGAGCGGTCGACGACGGCGTGTCCTTGTGCCGCCGACATGCCGGGTGCCGAGCACATGCCGGCGGCGTTCCACAACGACCGGCGCTGGGGCTTTTCGAACGAGCGACTCGGCATCCTCTTTCACGGCAACACGATCACCCACCTCGATTCTCCTTGCCATCTCTTCTGGGACGGCAAGATGTACAACGGCCGGTCACATTCGCTGGTCGACGCCGCGACCGGATCGGCGTGGGCGGCTGTCACGGCGGCGGCGAACGGGATCGTCACGCGTGGCGTGCTGCTGGACGTTGCGAAGGTCCGCGACGTGCCTTGGCTGGAGCCGGGGCAGGGCGTGTTCCCGGACGATCTTGAAGAGGCCGAGCGCCGCCAAGGTGTGCAGGTTCAGCCGGGTGATGCCGTACTGCTGCGGACCGGCTACGGCCGCGCACGCCATGAAGACGGTGTGGCCGGCGGTATCACGCAGGCCGGTTGGCACGCGTCCTGCCTGCCCTGGCTGCATGAACGCGGAGTCGCGCTGATCGGTGCTGACACGCCCCAGGATGTTCAGCCGTCGGGGTACGACGAGGTGTTGATGCCGATCCATGCCGTCAGCCTCGTCGCGATGGGGCTGTGGCTCCTCGACAACTGCGACCTGGAGGAGTGCGCGGCGACGGCTGCCGAGCTCGGCCAGTGGGACTTCCAGCTCGCAGTCGCACCAGTGCGCTTCGCCGGTACGTCGGGCAGCCCCGTCAACCCGATCGCCACTTTCTGACCGCTGCGCCCTGGTCACAGCCGGATCGCCAGAGCCGTCCGTCCTTCACGGACAACGGTTGTCAGGGATCGACCATCTGGTCCAGCGTCCGGTAGGTGCGGTTGCTCGCCGCGGCGGAGCGTTGCTCGCGGCCGGTGGCCTCGATGTAGTTCTGGCTGGTGGCGAGGCTGGCGTGGCCGAGCAGCGCCATGATCTCCGACGCGGTGGCGCCGTCCTCGGCGAGCCGGGTCGCGAAGGTGTGCCGCAGGGCGTGCAGGTTCGCACCGACGGGGACGCGATCGTGCAGGCCGGCCCAGCGGTAGCAGGACTTCACCAGGTACTCGAGGCCGCCGCGGCCGATCGGCTCGCCGTCGCGGTCGAGCAGGAGCTTGCCGGAGCGGCCGAATCGCTTGCGGGGAAAGCGGCGCGCGCACGATTCGACGTACGTGGCGATGATCTTCTCCATGATCGGCTCGACCGGGATGGACCGGTCGCGGCTGCCCTTGCCGTGGATGTGCAGCCGCATCTCGCCGGGTCGGCCGGCCAGCGAATCCGCCGTCAGTGTGCGCATCTCGGCGGAGCGGAGGCCTGCGACGAGGCCGAGCGCGATGACGAGCACGTCGCGCTCGGGCCAGGGGTCGCGGGCACGGCGTGCGCCGTCGGCCGCTGCCTTGAGCAACTTCTCCGGAGTGTCTTCACCGCGCAACGGCTTGGGGGAGAGGGGAGGGGTCTTGGGTCTCGCGACGGCTCCCATCGGGTTGCCGGTGAGCAGTCCGTCGGACACACAGAAGGTGAGGAACTGGTTCCACGTCGACCAGGCACGGAGTACGGAACTCTTCGCGTGGGTGTCGGCGAACGCACCGAAGGCATCGCGCAACACCTGGGCCGTCAGCTCGGTCACCTCGAGGCAATCGGCGTCCGGACCGAGCAGGGCGGTGATGCCCGCCAGATCACGACGATAGGCAGCAGTCGTGTGGGGGGAGTCCTTCCGCGGCCGCCGAGCCGCGAAGAACGCTGCCTGAGCATCGAGAACCTTCATGTCGCAAGGTCTACAGCAGGCCGCCGACAATTCCGTCCGAGTCCCCCGGCGCAACTGTTGCTGTCAGCAACTACTTGCCGAATTCATGCATAATGCCAATTATGCATGACTCAGAGCACCCCTTCTCAGCCCCGATCGGGGGAGTTGCGAAGAGTTGTGTCGAGTTGACGGAGCAGTTCGCCGACGCGTCCGCCACCGGCTGGGGCCGATGGATAACGGCTGAGGACGTCCCGTACTGCGGTGTCGGCGAGCGATTCGCAGAAGGCTATGTGTGCGGCGGCGTCGCCAGCCGAAAGCTCGAGGGCTCGAACCGCATGAGCCGCTGAGCCGAGGATGTGTTTGACCTGGGTCGCGTTGGCCAGCGGGTGGAGGAATGCAGCACCACAGGCGTGACCGGCTGCTCGGGCAGCGTCGCTTGCTGCGGCCTGCCCGGCGTCGCGAGCTTCCTGAGCGGCTTTGTGCGCGGCCCAGGCGCTGTCGCGGAGCAGTTTGGTGCGTTCAGCTCCGTCGGCGAAGACCTGGGCCGCGTCGAGTGCGGCTCCTGGGCGCTGGTCTTCAGGGCGTTCCCGGTCGAAGATCGCCAACGCCGGCCGTGCGCAGGCCACGGCGTACGCGGTGACTTCGCGGAGTTCGGACAGGGTGAGTTCTATCGTCGGAGAGTCGGCCGCCATGGCGGCATTCTGCCTCGCGACCGGTGCAGGTTCAGGTGGGTTTGTCTGGTAGGACTAGGACGTGATCCTGCCGAAAGAACGTGATCCGCGGTTCATCACCCTTCGTCGTGGCGGGACGCTCACGGACTCCGATCATCAACTGCTGGCTCTGTGGGCGGCCTCGTGTGCCGAGCATGTCCTGCACCTGTTCGAATCGGAGCAACCTTCGGACCCGAGGCCTCGCCAGGCGATCGAGCAGATCCGGGCCTGGTCCCGGGGCGAGATCAGGATGTCTGATTCGCGCGCGGCCGGCGGTCATGCCATGGCTGCAGCGAGACCGCTGACCGGAGCCGCCCGGCACGCCGCGTTTGCCGCCGGCCAGGCTGGTGTCGTGGCGCACGTTGCCGCACACGAGCTCGGCGCCGCGGCGTACGCGATCAAAGCCGCACGAGCCGCCGTCCCCAAAGCCGACGCCGAGGTCGCCGGCCGCCGCGAATGCAGTTGGCAACGCGAACAGCTTCCCGAAGAGATCCGCGAGCTCGTCCTTGACGATCAACGCCTGCGAAACGACATCTGCTGGGGCGTCTTCGAGTGCTGACCAGCCCCTCTCCAGCCCTGAGCGTAGATGTCCGATAATGGACATTATGTCAACTAGTCCTCTTCCGCCCAGGCCGAGGTGACCCCACTCGACGGACAAAGTGTCCGGAAGACAGCTGACCAGGAGGCACCATGGGCAAGGTCGTTGCGCAGGCGAACATGTCGCTCGACGGGTACGTGGCCAAGCAGGACAACACCATCGGCGGATTGTTCGACTGGTTGCAGAACGGCGACGTCGAGATGCCGACGCCCGCCGGAGACTTCGCCGTCCACCTGACGCCTCAGAGTGCTGAACACTTGCGGCAGTGGACGTCCTCACTGGGCGCACTGGTTTGTGGCCGGACGCTGTTCGAGGTGGCCGACGGCTGGCAGGGTCGCCATACTCTCGACGTCCCCGTGGTCGTCGTGACGCATCAGGTCCCCACCGAGTGGGTCGCCGCGCACCCCGACGCACCGCTCACTTTCGTGACCGAGGGCGTCGAGGCCGCCGTCGCCCATGCACAGACGCTCGCCGGCGACCGCGTCGTCGCGGTCACCGGCGGAACGATCGCCCGGCAGTGCCTGGACCTCGGGCTGCTCGACGAAGTGGCCGTCGACCTGGTCCCGATCGTGATGGGCGAAGGCAACCGGCCGTTCTTCGGCAACCTCTCCGCTGACGAGGTGGCGCTGGGCAATCCGACGGTCTGCGTCCAGGGCGACCGCGTCATCCACCTCGTGTTCCCTGTCGTGCGCTAGAAAGTCCCGGTACTCCCCTGGCGCCGCAGCCCAATTCGCAGGCAATCTTCCTAATGCCTGAAGTGGCCCTCCCCCGCAGCTCTGGCGACGTAGGTCTCGAACGAGGTGGCCGGTCGGCCGAGCGCTCGGGGAATGTCGTCGGAGCAGCTCTCGGCCCAGCCGTCGCGGATCGACACGAGGATGCTGGTCAGAAGGTGCGCGGCCGGTGCGGGAACGCCGTTCTCCCTTTGGCGCTGCGTGTAGTCCTCCGGACTGAGGTCGACGTACTCGATCCGGCGGCCGGTGGCCCGTCCGATCAGCTCGGTCGCCTCGCCGAAACTGATCGCCGCAGGCCCTGTGAGCGCATAGACCACGCCGTGATGACCCTCGGTCGTCAGAGCGGCAGCGGCCACCGCGGCGATGTCTTCGGCATCGACGAACGGTGTGCGGCCGTCTCCGGTCGGTAGAGCAAGCGTGCCGTCGGCGATCGCGCGGGCCCACGGTCCCTCACTGAAGTTCTGCGCGAACCAGTTGGGATGCAGGATCGTCCACTCCGCATCGGACGTCCGCACAGCCTGCTCGGCGGCGTGCAGTGGATGGCTTTCCTCCTCGGCACGAGCCGCGGAAAGCATCACGAACCGGCGTACGCCGGCTGCGACGGCGGCCTTGGTGAAGTCGGCCAGCCGCGGGCCGGCCTGGAGGGTCGGCTCCATCAGGTAGGCGGCGGTGACACCGGCAAGCACGGGCTCCCAGGTCGTCGGGTCGTCGAGATCGAGGCGTACGTCGGCGCCGCGGCGGGCCGCCGTACGGACTGTGTGCTGGGTTGATCGGAGTTGCCGGGCGATGCGGCGGCCGGTCGTACCGGTGCCGCCGAGGATGAGGATCGTCTGCATGTGTCCAGCCAAGCCGAGTGGTCCTCAGAGCATCCATGGGAGATCGTCGGCCGTTCCTTTGTGATCGTCTAGCCTTTCTCTGATGGACGTTCTGAGTGATCTGTTGCAACGGGCGCAGGCCACGAACGCCTTGGTCCGGCAGTTCATCGCGCAGCCGCCCTGGTCGGTGACGTACGCCGAACTGCCGTCGCTCAGCGTCGTCGCGGCGCTCGGCGGCTGCGCCACCCTCCGGATCGACGACGGCGCCCCGGCAACCCTCGCCGCAAACGACATCGCGCTGATCACTGGCGTCGGCAGCTACACGATCGCCGACGATCCAGCCACTCCGCCGCGCTACGTGATCCGGGGAAACACGAAGTACGTCGACGGGCAGGCGGTCGGCCCCGGCGAGTTCCATGCTCCTCGCACGTACGGCGATGGCCTGGGCGGGACCACGATCGTCCGTGGTGTCTACGACCTCCACGGTGCGGTCGGTCGCCGGCTGCTGGATCTCTTGCCACCCGTGGCGATCGTGGCGGCCACTGACCGGACCCGACCGGCTCTCAGCTTGCTCGCCTCCGAGACCGCTCGTGAGGAACCCGGGCAGGACGCCGTACTGCGCAGGCTGCTCGACTTCGTGCTTGTGGTCGCATTGCGCGCCTGGTGGTCCGGACCGGACGCTACTCCCCCGTCCTGGTACCAAGCGCTCACGGCACCAGGTATCGGTGATGCGCTACGCCTGCTTCACGAATCCCCGGCTCGCCGCTGGACGGTCGCCGAACTCGCCGGGAGCGTCGCGATGTCCCGCGCCACGTTCGCCGCCCGCTTCACCGAATTGGTCGGCCTCCCGCCGCTGACCTATCTCACCAGTTGGCGGCTGGCGTTGGCCGCTGACCTGCTCCGAGACCCCGCGGCGACAGTCGCCGCTGTCGCTCGCGCTGTGGGCTACGAGGACCCGTTCGCGTTCGCCGTTGCCTTCAAGCGCATCTACGGCGTCACTCCGTCGGCCTGGCGACGCTGACGCCTCGGCATCGAGCACGAGAAATGGATTGCGTGGCATTGTTACCGTTCCCGCATGTCTTCTCACCGTCCGCTCCTGCCACGCTCGACACCGGCCGGCGTGGGGATTTCGTCCCGCGCGATCGGCGCGCTGCTGGACCGGCTCGAAGCGGAGTCGATCGAATGTCACTCCCTGATGGTCGTACGCCGTGGGCACGTCGTCGCCGAAGGCTGGTGGGCGCCGTACTCCGCTGATCGGCCACACCTTCTCTACTCGTTGACCAAGTCGTTCACTTCGACGGCCGTGGGTCTCGCGATCGCCGACGGGCTGTTGTCGCTGGACGACCGCGTGGTCGACGTACTGCCTGAACACGTCCCTGACGACGTAGTTGACCAAGGCCGTCGCATCACCGTGCACCACCTGCTGTCGATGACGAGCGGACGCCGGACGGACAGCCTCGCCGAGGCCTGGCAACTGGAACCGGACGACCTGGTGAAGGGCTTCCTCCGGGTCCCGTTCACCGATCCCGAGGGAAGCAGGCACCTCTACGAGGATGCGACCACTTACCTGCTGGCCCGGATGGTTGAACGCGTCACCGGCCGGGACCTGCCGGGATTTCTCGACGAGCGCCTCTTCCAGCCGATGGGCATCGACCACGCCGAATGGGACCGGGTGGCGAGCGGCGCGGCCTTCGGATTCCACGGTCTGCATCTCACGACCGAGGCCGTCGCCGCCTTCGGGGAACTGCTGCTGCGCGGGGGTGTCTGGGGCGACCGGCAACTCGTTCCCCGCGAATGGGTGGAGCTCGCGACCAGCCGCCACATCGCAACGACCGAGCCACTCCCCAACTGGTTGCCGAATCCCGACTTCCTGTCCGGGTACGGCTACCAGTTCTGGACGTCGCGGCACGGCTACTTCGGCAACGGCGCCTACGGCCAGCTGTGCGTCGTCGCCCCGGCTCACGATCTCGTGGTCGTGATGACCTCCGCACTCGAGCGGACCGACGTGCTGCCCGGCGCGTTCTGGGATTGCCTGCTGCCCGGTCTCGATCAAGCGGGAAGCGCACAGGACGACGAGGAACTCGCCGATCGGCTGCGGCGGCTGACTCTTGCCCCGGTGACCGGTTCGGCGGCTCCGCACCGTTCGGCCAAGGCGCGACTGGACGGCTCCCCCGCGGATTCGGCGCTTCCGGACGGAACCACCGTGACGGTCGATCCTGTGGACGGCGGCTGGCAAGTGCAGCTTGGCTCGTCGCTGACTGTCGCAGTCGGACACGGTGATTGGCGGGAAAGTTCGCCGCTCGGGCGCCCAGTCGTGGCGAATGGAGCCTGGCAGGAGGACGAGTTCGTCGCCGATCTCTTTGTCATCACCAGCCCGCACCGGGTTCGGCTGGTGGTCGATGCCGATGCGGGGACGGCACAGGCGACCTGGAGCACGGTGCCCCTGACGACCTCGAGTCTGGAGCTGCACCTGCGATCACCGCTGATGACGCGACCCGACGTGGCGTAGCCCTCTGACGTTCTAGGCTCGCCTTCCGGAGTACCGGGAAGTTTTCTGGACGAGAATGCGACCGCGGTGTCGGATCGGGGTGGCGGCGTTCGTTGCAGGGGTGAACGGCAACCGGCCGCGGCGCCACTGGACCACAGGAGATGATCGAAAGATGCAGTACCTGGTTTCCGTGATCGATGACAAAGTCAATCCCGGCAGCGACGACCGGCAGCCTGCCATCAGCGAGTTCAACGAACGCCTGATCGCCGAGGGCTACTGGGTCTTCGCGGGCGGTCTCGCCGACACCGAATCGGCCACGGTGATCGACAACCGGGGCGGGCAGGCGGTGTTCAGCGACGGGCCTTTCGTGGAGTCGAAGGAGTACCTGGCCGGCGTCTGGGTGTGGGAGACGCCCGATCTGGATGTGGCGCTCAAGCTCGCCGCCGAGGCGTCGAAGGTCTGCGATCGCAAGATCGAGGTGCGGCCGTTCCGGTGAGTGGGCCCGACATCCAGGACGCGATCACGAGCGCCCACCGCGACGAGTGGGCGCGGGTGATCGCCAGTTTGACCAAACGCTTCGGTGATCTCGACATCGCCGAGGAGGCGGCGGCGGAAGCGTTCGCGACCGCTGTCGAGAAGTGGCCTGCCGACGGCGTGCCGCCCAACCCGGGCGGCTGGCTGACCACGACCGCCAATCGCAAAGCCATCGACCGGCTCAGGCGCGAGAGCAAGCGCGACGACAAGCACAAGGAGGCTCTGGTGTTGACCGACGACGACCCGCCCGAGCCTCTGGGTGCCATCGAGGACGAACGGCTCCGGCTGATCTTCACCTGCTGCCACCCGGCGCTGGCGATGGAGACCCGGATGGCGTTGACGCTGCGGATGGTCGGCGGCCTGACCGTGCCCGAGATCGCCCGCGCCTTCCTGGTGCAGGAATCGGCCATGGGACAGCGGATCACCCGCGCGAAGGCGAAGATCAAGGCGGCCCGGATCCCCTATCGGGTGCCGGCCGCGGAGGATCTGCCGGCCCGCGTCTCCGGCGTACTGGCTGTGCTGTTCCTGGTGTTCAACGAGGGCTACCTGGCGACCGGGGCCGATACCGATCCCGTGCGTCATGACCTGACCGCCGAGGCGATCCGGCTCACGCGGCTGATCCGGGCGCTCCTGCCGAACGACGGTGAGGTCGCCGGTCTGCTGGCCTTGATGCTGCTGACCGAAGCACGTCGTACGGCGCGGATCTCGGCGAGCGGCGAACTGATCACGCTCGGCGAGCAGAACCGGGGTGCCTGGGATGCGGCGTTGATCGCCGAGGGTCACCGCCTGGTGCGGGAGCGTCTGGCCGCGGGCGTCGCTCCGGGTCGCTATCAGATTCTCGCGGCGATCAATGCCGTGCACACCTCGGCTCGGGACGTGCGCGATACCGACTGGTCGCAGATCCTCGCCTTGTACGACCAACTCGCCCGCCTCGACTCGTCGGCGATCGTCTTGCTGAACCGGGCGATCGCGGTCGCCGAACTCGACGGTCCCGAGGTCGCGCTGGCGGACGTCGACCGGCTCGAGGAGAAACTGGCCGGCTATCACGCGTACCACGCGGCGCGCGCCGATCTGCTCCGCCGGCAAGGGCGCAGCGAGGAGTCGCGGGCGGCGTACGACAAAGCCATCGAACTGGCAGGCAACACCGCCGAAACCGCCTACCTCACCCGCCGCCGCGACCAACTCGGCTGATCCGCACTCCTCGGGGCTAGCGAATCGTTCGAAGCCAGGGATGGTCGGCGTCGAGGTCATGGATCATCTGTCGGAGCCAGGTCTGCTGCTCAGGTGTGAGCAGGGGCCAGGTGCGATGGAGGTCGTAGGTGTCCTTCGTGCGGCGCAGTCTTGCTTTGAAGAGCAGCACGATTTCGGGGTTGAGGTAGCGAATGCCGTCCGCCGACGTCCAGGTGACCTCTTCGATCGGACCGACATGGTCCGGGAGGAACTTGTTGGTCCAGAGTCCGTCCCGATCGGGAGTGAGCGGGAGGTCGATCACCCAGGGGGCGTTCCCGTGCTCCCGGACCCAGAGCTGGCTGGCCGGGTGGAAGACCTCCGGATGTTGATGGGTCAGCGGTCGCATGTCTCCCCCGGCGAGATTCCACAGATGCCATCGCTCCCCCACGTGCTCCCGCAGCGCAGGCACATCACACGCGAGGATCGACACGTCCACGTCGTCATGCCGGCGGCGTACTCCGGTGAAGGCGTCGATCGCCAGGCCGCCGACGATCCACCACGGGCGGGTGAAGCCGGCCATGAAAGCGGCGACGCCGGCTGTGTCGAACGGATCCCATCGCCCATAAAGGCGAGTCCAGTACTCCGTCTCCGCGGCCTCGGCCGCGGTCGGAATCAGCGGCGCGGGATTCCCGGCGGTTGGGAGGTCGGCTTCAGCCATGCCGGTCAGCTTGCTCGTAGTACGCGCTGACAGCAACGAAATTCCGGGTTTGTCCGTATGAACAGGCGCGGTTGTTATTACGTTGCGTGGTGGCGGGCTGGCGCCTAGCGTCGGTGGATGACCTCCCATTTGGTGACGCTTTGCTTCGATGCGCAGGAACCGCCCCGGCTCGCGGAGTTCTGGGCCGGGATTCTCGGGCGGAAGGTGGGCGACGACGGTGTCACGCTGCTGCCGAACGACGATCTCGAGTTCGCGATTCGGTTCACTGCCACCGATGCGGAGAAGAGTGAGCCGAATCAGATGCACTTCGATCTGACCAGCGCTACCCCCGAGGCGCAGCAGGCGACGGTGGCGAAGGCGCTCGAGCTCGGGGGGCGGCATCTCGATATCGGTCAGCGGCCGGAGGAAGGCCACGTCGTGCTGGCCGATCCGGAAGGCAACGAGTTCTGTGTGATTCCGGCGGGCAACAACTTCCTGGCCGACACCGGGACCATCGGGGCATTCTCGTCCGACGGGTCGCAGGCGGTCGGGTACTTCTGGAGCAAGGCGCTGGACTGGCCGTTGGTCTGGGACCAGGACGAGGAGACCGCGATTCAGTCCGCCGAGGGTGGATCGAAGATCAGCTGGGGCGGTCCGCCGGTGCGGGAGAAGACCGCGAAGAACCGGCTGATCTTCGAGGTCGCTCCCCTGTCCGGCACCGGCGTGGAGGCAGAGGTCGAGCGTCTCGTCTCGCTCGGCGCGACCCGGGCCGGATCCGCTGCCGACGGCGCGGTCGACATGCTCGACCCCGACGGCAACGAATTCCGCGTGCTGGCAGCGCGGTAGTACCTCTGTGGACCCTTCGCGATCCACCGTCGAGGACTCTTTGTACGACGTGATCATCGCCGGCTGCGGGCCGACCGGTGCGATGCTCGCCGCTGAACTGCGGCTGCACGAGGTGCGCGTCCTCGTTCTGGAGCAGGAAACCGAGCCGGTGTCATTCGTTCGCCTGGTCGGCCTGCATATGCGCAGTCTCGAACTGATGGCGATGCGCGGGCTGCTCGCGCGTATTCTCGAGCACGGAAGGCAGCGTCCGGCCGGCGGATTCTTCGCGGGCATTCCCAAACCCGCGCCGGAGGGCCTGGATTCCGCGCACGCTTATCTGGTCGGGATTCCGCAGCCGGTCATCGTTCAGCTGCTCGAAGAGCACGCGATCGAGCTCGGTGCGCAGGTACGGCGTGGTTGCGCGGTGACCGACGTCGCGCAGGACGACGACGGTGTGACCGTCGTGCTGGCCGACGGCGAGCAGTTGCGCTCGCGGTACCTCGTCGGCTGTGACGGGGCACGCAGTACGGTGCGGAAAGTGCTCGGTGTCGGCTTCCCTGGCGAGCCCGCGCGGACCGAGACGCTGATGGGTGAGCTGGAAGCAGGCGTGCCGCAGGAGGAGATCGCCGCCAAGGTCGCCGAGATCCAGCAGACTCAGCAGCGGTTCTGGCTCCGGCCCGCTCGCGAGGGGACCTACAGCGTCGTGGTTCCCGCTGCTGGAGTCAGCGATCGGGCGGAACCACCTACCCTGGAGGACTTCCGGCAGCAGTTGCGCGCGATCGCCGGTACGGATTTCGGCGTGCATTCGCCGCGCTGGTTGTCGCGCTTCGGGGATGCCACGCGGCTGGCCGAACGGTATCGGGTCGGGCGGGTGCTACTGGCCGGCGACGCGGCGCATATCCATCCCCCTACCGGCGGACAGGGCCTCAACCTGGGTGTTCAAGACGCGTTCAACCTTGGCTGGAAGTTGGCCGCACAGGTCCGGGGCTGGGCGCCGGAAACATTGCTGGACACGTATCAGGCCGAGCGTCATCCGGTCGCCGCGGAGGTGCTGGACAACACTCGCGCGCAGATGGAACTGCAGTCCACCGAACCGGGTGCGCGGGCGCTGCGCAGGCTGCTCACCGAGCTGATGAACTTCGACGAGGTGAATCGCTACCTGATCGAGAAGATCGCCGCGATCGGGATCCGGTACGACTTCGGCGAAGGACCCGAGCTGCTCGGGCGGCGCCTGCGTGACATCGACGTAAAACAAGGCCGTCTCTACGACCTGCTGCATCGAGGCCGCGGGCTGCTGCTGGACCGCACCGAACGGCTGACCGTCGGGGGTTGGTCGGACCGGGTCGATCAACTGGCGGATCCGGGTGCCGCGCTGGATGTTCCGTGCGTTTTGCTGCGTCCCGACGGGCACGTGGCGTGGATCGGCGACGATCAGCAGGAGCTGGACGAGCATCTTTCCCGCTGGTTCGGCGAGCCCGCCGGCTGAGTTCGGCTGAGCAGAGCGGGTGTGCTAGTGGACAGGGTGCGCTCGTGGACACGGGTGTGCTCGTGGACACGGGTGTGCTCGTGGACACGGGTGTGCTCGTGGACACGGGTGCGCTCGTTGACTCCGGTTGCGCCGGAGCACACGGCTCCGGCGTACCGGCGTACAGGGCTCCGGCTCATGAGGTTCAGGCGGCGGCGCGGTCTGTGAGTGGGCGGCGGCGCTTGGTGGGGTCGGTGAGGGCGGGCGTCTGCCAGAGGCCGTCGGACTGGTAGTGGTGCAGGTCGGTGCCGGGTGGGACGATCTCGTCGATGCGGTCCAGGACCTCGTCGTCGAGGGTCAGGTCGGCGCCCTTGAGCAGGCCGTCCAGTTGCTCCATCGTGCGCGGGCCGATGATCACCGACGTCACCGCCGGGTGCGAGGTGACGAAGGCGAGCGCCAGTTCGGGCAACGTACGACCGATGCCGTCGGCAACTTCCACGAACTGCTCGACCGCGTCGAACTTGGCCGCGTTGGCCGGCAGCGACGGGTCGAACCGGTGCGGCGTCAACGCGGCGCGCCCGGTTGCCAGGTCGACGGGCTGATCCTTGCGCACCTTGCCGGACAGGAAGCCCGAGGCGAGCGGGCTCCAGGTGAGCACTCCCATGTTCAGCCGCTGCGCGGTCGGCAGCAGTGAGCGCTCGATGCCGCGGGTGACGAGGGAGTACGGCGGTTGCTCGGTGCGGAACTTGCCGTACCCGCGGCGCTCCGCCACGTGGTACGCCTCGACGATCTCCTCGGCCGGGAAGGTCGAGCAGCCGAACGCGCGGATCTTCCCCTGGCTGACCAGATCGGTCAGCGCCGACAGCGTCTCCTCGATATCGGTGCGGTAGTCGGGCCGGTGGATCTGGTAGAGGTCGATCCAGTCGGTGCCGAGCCGGCGCAGACTCTGCTCGACCTCGTGCACGATCCACCGCCGCGAGTTGCCGCCGCGGTTCGGGCCCTCCCCCATCGGGAAATGCACCTTGGTGGCCAGTACGACGTCGTCGCGGCGACCCTGCAGCGCCTTGCCGACGATCTCCTCGCTCTCGCCGGTGGAGTACATGTCGGCGGTGTCGACGAAGTTGATGCCCTGGTCGAGGGCGGCGTGGATGATCCGGATGCTGTCCTCGTGATCGGGATTGCCGACCGCACCGAACATCATCGCGCCGAGGCAGTGCGCGCTGACCTCGATCCCGGTCGCGCCAAGCGTGCGATAACGCATCGAAACTCCTCAAGTGGTAGCAGTTCCGCCAACCTAGGAGCTAGACCTCGCTCTAGGTCAACTCTCACGAGGCCAAGAGCCTTGGGTTAAGTGCTCAGTGCGTGCGTAGTTTGTTTGGGAGGATGGGGGTATGCGTGCGGACCGGCTGGTGGCGACTTTGTTGTTGATGCAGTCGCGGGGGCGGGTGACGGCTGGTGAGCTGGCTCGGGAGCTGGAGATTTCGGTGGCGACCGCGCGGCGCGATCTGGAGGCGTTGTCGACGGCGGGCATTCCGGTTTATCCGCAGCCCGGGCGCAATGGTGGCTGGTCGTTGCTGGGTGGGGCGCGGACGGATCTCAGCGGGTTGAGTGCGACCGAGGCGCAGGCGTTGTTCCTGCTGGTCGGGCCTGCGGCTGCGGTTGCGCCCGAGGCGAAGGCTGCGTTGCGGAAGCTGGTGCGGGCGTTGCCCGACACGTTCCGGGCCGACGCGGAGGCGGCGGCCGAGGCCGTCGTGATCGATCCGGCGCGCTGGGGTGAGCACGTCAAGGAGCGGCCTGAGATGGTGCGGCGGCTCCAAGAGGCCGTCGTACGGCGGGTCAAGGTGCGTCTCTCGTACGCCGGACGCGGGCAGACCGGGTCGGAGCGGCTGGTCGATCCGCTCGGACTCGTGGACAAGGACGACATCTGGTACCTGATCGCCGGCACCGAGAAAGGTCAGCGCACCTTCCGGGTCGAGCGGATCACCGAGGCAGTAGTGACCGAACTGCCCGCGGAACGCCCGGCGGACTTCGATCTGGCGACGGCCTGGACGCGCGTCGTCGAGGAGATGGAGCGCAATCGCTCCCTGCTGACCGCGACGGTCGTGATGCAAGAGCGCTTCCTGTGGGTGATGCAGGACCGGCTCGGCCGGCACTGTGAGGTGATCGGCCCCGCGGGCGAGGGCCGGGTCAAGATCGAGGTGACCGCGCCGACTCCGCTGATGATCGCCCAGCACCTGGCCGGCTGGGGCGGACAGATCGAAGTACTCGATCCGCCGTCCGTGCAGGCGGAGCTGGCGCGCCTCGGTCAGGAACTGGTCGAGCGGTACCGCGACTGAGATCCCTGGCGAACAAGGGCCTTTCGAGCACGCACAGAGGTCGGCCGGTGACCGTTGGTGGCATTCCTGGCGGCGTGGTCACCGTTTCGTACCGGAGGGCCTCGGTGACCGCTTCGCCTGAGTATGGTGCGGTGTTCGATTTGTCCCGTACGAGCACAGGATTCCCGTGACCAC
This sequence comes from Kribbella voronezhensis, assembly GCF_004365175.1. NCBI lineage: Bacteria > Bacillati > Actinomycetota > Actinomycetes > Propionibacteriales > Kribbellaceae > Kribbella > Kribbella voronezhensis. The sequence continues at coordinate 1,370,782 of NZ_SOCE01000002.1, forward strand.
TACCCCGCCTCAGTCCCCTCACGATCCCTACGCGGCGCAGCCCGGCGCCGGTGGTGGATACGGTCCCCCGCAAGACCAGTTCCCGCAGTACAGCCAGCCGGCCCCCGGGCCCGGCCAGTACGACCAGCCCCAGCAGTTCGGCCAGCCCCAGCAGTTCGGCCAGCCTGGGCAGTTCGGGCACTCCGGGCAGCAGCAGTACGACGCCGCCGGGCAGCAGGGTTTCGCACCGCAGTATGCACCGCCCGGTCAGCCTGGACACCTTGGTCAGCCGGGGCAGCCGCCGTACGACCAGCCTGGCGTCGGGCCGCAGGGGTTCCCGCAGCAGGGTGCGCACGAGCAGTTCCAGGGGATGCCCGCCTACCCGCAGGGTGCGGTCCAGTGCCGGTTCTGTGGTGGGATGCCGGCCGTCCAGGCGACCGTGCGCGGCCACCAGGGATTCCTGATCGTGATGCGGTTCCTGAAGCTGGAAGGCCCGTTCTGCCGCACCTGCGGTATCGCGACCTACCGCAACATGACGGCGAAGAGCCTGTGGCAGGGCTGGTGGGGCGTCGGCTCGGCGATCATCAACCCGATCACGATGCTGATCAACATCCCGACCCGGCTCAAGTTCAAGCAGTTGCCGGAGCCGATGCCGGGCGCTCCGGGTCACCCGATGGACCTGGGCAAGCCGCTGTTCCAGCGTCCCGCGGTCCTGGGCTTCCTGTTGCCGATCGCGTTCATCGCGCTGCTGATCTACGGCAACCAGGGTTCGCCGTCGTCGGCGAGTGCGGGTGACTGTGTGCAGAACAAGGGCACGGTCAGCAAGCCCGAGGTGAAGGTCGTCGACTGCGGCTCCAGCGACGCGGAGTACAAGGTCCTCGGCAAGCTCAGCAACTCGACGAACTCCGACGACTGCGAGAAGTTCGACGGCTACACCGTCGCGTACACCGAGCAGCACGGCTCCTCGAAGTACACGCTCTGCCTCGCCCCGAACTGACAGCCGTCCTCCGGACCGACGCTCGGCCGCCGGTCCGGAGGGTCATCGGCCAGACGTGATGCGGGCGTAGTAGGCGCGGGCGTCCTGGGTCCGGCCGGTGCCGAGGACCCGGAGGGCTTCCGCGATGTCGGGGAAGCTCGGCTCCAACAGCTCGGCTGCGCCCTGCAGCTCGGTGGCCGAGGCGACGTCGCGAAGCAGCGCTTGGATGGACGCGACAGGGTCGGCCGGCACCGGATCGGCCGCGACCTCGACAGGGTTGCCTTGGGCAACACTCAGCGTCGATGGCTGAGCCGCGCGGATCTCGATCAACCGTCGGTGCTGCTCTTCCTGGGGCAGCTCGTCCCAGCCACGCTCCCCCACCGCACCCTCGAGCTGGAGCAGTCTCGACAACACGGCCGGATTGCTGATCTTCGCCCGCTGACCGGACATCAGTTGGGAGAGCATGGGGGCGGACAACCCGAGGATCGCGGCCAGCTGGGCCTGGGAGAGGTCGAGCCGGTCCAGCAGCCGGCGGAACCTGTCCCTGAGGAACTCGCCGTACCACTCGACCTGCAGGTCGAGGTTTCGCGTGTGTACGTCGGTCACCGGGCCTCCGCGATTCGTGTTTGCAATTTGCAGATGCAAACGCTAGGTTCGTGCTCAGTCAGCCTCAAAGTTCCTGGAGACGCCATGATACGACGCTTTGCCGCTCTCGCCACCGTGCCGGCCTTGACGTTCGCGTTCTCATTCGCGAATGCTCCCGCCGCTGCCGCCGAGGGCGAGCTGTCACCGGTGATGGTCGTGCTGGACTCGTCCGGTTCGATGACCGCGCGCGACGCCGGCGGCAGCGGCACCCGGATGGACGCGGCCAAGCGCGCTGTCGGTTCGATGGTCGACGGTCTGCCCGCGCAGGCTCAGGTAGGGCTGGAGATCTACGGCGCCGGGACGGGGTCGAGTGGCGCCGAGAAGGCAGCAGGATGTCGTGACGTCCGGGTCGTCCAGCCGGTCCGGACCGTCGACAAGGCCGCACTCAAGCGCGCGGTCAACGCGACCAAGGCCAGCGGCTACACACCTATCGGCCAGGCGCTGCGTACTGCGGCCGCGCAACTCCCGAAGGAAGGCCAGCGCTCTGTCGTGCTCGTCTCCGACGGCGAGGACACCTGCGCTCCGCCCCAGCCTTGTGAGGTCGCCAAGGAGCTCCACCAGCAAGGTGTCGATCTGCATGTGCACGCCATCGGCTTCCGGGTCGACGCGAAGGCCCGCGCCCAGCTCGCCTGCATCGCACAGAACACCGGCGGCACGTATCACGATGCCACCGATGCCGATTCGCTGCTCGGCATCCTCGGCCGAGTGACCGAAAAGGCGCTACGGCACTACGAGCCGATCGGCAAGCCGGTCATCGGCACGGCCGATCCGTTCACTGCGCCGACCCTCGTGCCGGGCCAGTACTTGGACACCATCGACCCGGTCGAGGAACGCTTCTACGCGGCTGATCTGAAGGCCGGCGAGACAGCGTACTTCGCGGCGACCGCGATCTTCCCCCGCGGCAACCCGCGCGACATCGAGGTTCTCGACATCAGGATCACCGGCCCCGGCGGCGCGGACTGCTACAGGTCCGAGCGCAACCTCTTCACCCTCGCCAAAGACGGCGGCTCCCTGACCTCGGTGCTGACCTGGACCGGTCTGACCGCCGGATCGCAGAAGACGAAGGCCTGCAGTGTGCCCGGCAAATACGTCTTCCGGGTCACCCGCGACGCCGACCAACGTGGTACCGACCGGGTGCCGCTCGAGATGCAGTTGCGCGTCGAGCCACCCGTGACAGGAAGCCTGGGCGAGCAGGCGCAGCAGAATCTCGTCGACTTCGCACAGCAGCCGAGCGGCGCGGTGAAGCCGGTCCGCGCCGGCGGTTCGTTCAACGAGGCAACGACGCTCGACGGCTCCGGCCGGTACGGCGAGACGATCTACTACGGCGAGGAGCTCTTCTACCGGGTCAAGCTCGACTGGGGCCAGGGTCTTGCGTACCGGGTCACCTTCGGCGGCGTACCGAAGGGTCCGACAGCGAATATCCGGACCGCCCTGTTCAGCCCGGTCCGCGCGGACATCAAGTCCGACACCACGGCCTACACCGGTAACACGCAGATCCTGCCGTCCAACGGCAAGGCCATCGCGACGGCCCGAACGGCGTACCTCAACCGGAACGCGGCCGAGCCGACCATCCGGAAGTCGAGTGTGGACGGGTGGTACTACGTCGTCGCCAAACTCGGGTCGTCGATCGGCGGCAACGGCGACTCACCCACTGGTGTGCCGGTGACGATCGATGTCGCCGTCGTGGGCGAGAAGGTCGCCGGTCCGGAGTACGGCGCGGCGGGGGACGTCGCGTCCACACCGACGCCGACGCCGACCGCTTCCAGCTCGACGCCCTCTGGTTCGAATACCGACGCCGCCGGCAAGGGCGATGCCATTCCTGCGACGGATGACTCGTCGTCGGCACTGCCCTGGATCATTGGCGGTGTGGTGCTGGTGCTGGCTGTGGCGGCTGTCGGGGCCGTGCTGGCGGTTCGTCGGCGCAAGCCGCCGTCACCGCCCACCTACCCGAATGCCGGACCTGGGTGGCCTAACCAGCCTTGACCCACCGGTAGGACGATCCTTGCTGACGGCACTCGACCCGGGTGCCGTCAGCCGTCGTCTCGATTCCGCCGGCCTCCTGCCAGCCGCATGATCCGCCGAGTGTCACCTGCGGGTTGGGCGCTGGGGTCACCGGACCGGTGGGGATGGTCTCCGGTGTCACGGACGGTTTGCGCGTCGAGGTGGATGCCGTTGTTGGTGCGCTACCGGGTGACGGTGAGCCGCCGCCGCCCGATCCGTTGAGGAGCAGTACGGCGACTACGCCGGCCGCCGCCACTCCAGCCACACCCGCCAACACCAGGCGCCGACGACCTGAGTTGCTCGCTGGTCCAACGCGGGAAGACTCGTGCGTTTGCTCGGGTGGATTGGCGTTGGGTTGTGGCGGTGCGGGTAGGGCTTCGTACGGCGGGGGTAGTGAAGGGAGGTGGTTGAAGACCTCTATCAGCTCGCCGTCAGTGGTGTGTGCCGGGAGTTGCAGAGGGTCCGCGAGTGCGGGGGCGAGCGCCTTCAATGCCGCGGTTGCCGAGCTCGTTCGTTGAGCAGGGTCGACGCGGACCAGCCCTTCGACGACATCCCAGACAGTTCGACCGGCGGAGCCTTCGAGCCGTGGAGGCAGAGGACCAGCCGGCGGTGGCTCTTCGCCGGTCAGCAATTGCCAACCGGTCACGCCTGCCGCATAGAGGTCCTGTGCCACACCGGGCGGTTCGCCGGCGAGTACCTCGGGCGCGACGAAGCCCGGCGTACCGACGACCGCGCCTTGCTGGGTGAGGCGCGGCTCCCCCAGCAGGAACGCGATCCCGAAATCGCTCAACCGCAGTACCGGCAGGGCGGTGCCAGTTGCCTCCAGCAACAGGTTCGCGGGCTTGACGTCGCGGTGGACGACTCCTGCGCCGTGGACGTGTTCGAGTGCCGTCAGCACCTGGGCCAGCAGCTCCGCGGCATAGCGCTCCGGCAAGGCCCCGAAGTCAGCGACCAGATGACTCAGCGAGCCACCACCGACCAGGTCCATGGCTAGGAGAGCCTGATCGTCCTCGGCTGCCCAGCTGTAGGGGCTGAGCACGTTCGGATGCTCCAGGCGCAGCCCTTGCTCACGGACGAACCGCAGTAGTGCGCCCGCATGCCGCTGACGCAGGACCTTGGCCGCGCAGAGCCGATCGAGGCGGCGATCCCACGCCCGCCAGACGGTCCCCGCCCCGCCTGAGCCGACAGGATCGATGAGTTCGAACCGGCCGGCGAACACATCGGGCACCGGTGGTTCTCCTCTCGCGCGGGACCCGGCATACCTTGCCAGGCTGCCGGATCCGACGCGAGCCGGGGTCCGCCACGGCTCAGGTGTAGTACCCGTCCACGACAGCGCTCGCCTCGTCGTACAGAGCAGGGCCGTCCTGTACGACGGGCGCGAAGCCGCCACCTGGTTTGAGGCCGTTCAGCTGGTCTCCGGACAAGGCGTAGACGACCCGGCCGAGGCCCGACCGCTCGATCGCGCCGGTGCACATGCCGCACGGTTGGCAACTGGTGTACATCGTGGTGGTCGCAGCCACGTCCGGCGGCAATTCGCGAGCGGCCCACTTGGCGAGCTTGAGCTCCGGATGCGCGCTGATGTCGTTGTCGGTGATGCTGGTGTTCCCCGCCTCGGCGACCACCGTCCCGTCGGATCCGACGAGGATCGACCCGAACGGCGGGTTGCCGGACTCACGGGCCGCGGCGGCCATCTCGATCGCCCGCCGCAGAAACCCCTCTTCGGCCGACGACACGATTGCTTCTGTACTCACTACTTGTCTCCTCTGTGTGCCATGACTGTCGCCAGCGCGTTCCAGGCCGTCTCCGGCCGTTCGGTCTCTGCTGGATCGCCGATGAACGGATCCAGTACTACGGCCTCGGCGCCGAGTGCCTCCAGCTGATCGAGGTCACCGATCACCTGGTCGATCGATCCCTCACCAGCGACCCGATCGTTCAACGGCTCCGGAGTGAGCCGGAGCAGGATCCGCGGTGAGAACGCAGGGAGCGCTCTCTGCTCGTTCTCGGCGATCTTCGCCAGTACGCCGAGCGCGTCCCGCATCCAGTCCATCGACTGCCGCAGCGGATGCCACGCGTCACCGAGGCGGACGGCCCGCCGCATCCCCGCAGTACTGAGTCCACCCACCCAGATCGGGATGTCGCCGCTGCGGTAGTCGGCGTCGTTCGTCCATGCGTCGCGCACGGTTCGCAGCAACTCGTCGGTCAGCTTTCCGCGCTGGGAGAAATCGACGCCGAGTGCCTCGAACTCCTGTCGCGCCCAGCCGGCTCCGACGCCGAGGACGAACCGGCCGCCACTCAACTGGTTGAGGTTCGCCGCCATCCGGGCGACCAGCAGCGGATGCCGGTACGGCGCGATCAGCACCGTGGTGCCCAGTTTGATCGTGCCGGTGATGCCGGCCAGCCAGCTGAGCGCGGTGAACGGTTCGTAGAAGGGAGCCGGGTACTGCTCCGCGACGTCGGGCGTGATCGCGACGTGGTCGGACACCATCAGCAGGTCGTAGCCCAGTCCCTCCACCGTCCGGGCCCAGTCGCGAAGCCGTCCCGGATCGGTGCCGGGGCCGAAGTTGGGGACGTTCACGCCGATTTCCACCCCGCCAGGCTATCCAGCCGAAAGGGTCTCACAGAAGGGAATCCTCGCGGTATCGGCGCCGCACGGCCGTGGAATCGCCGGTATCTTGACCAGATGACCGAGACTCTCGATCCGACCGACTGGGCCATCCTGGTCGAGGTGCAGCGCGACGGGCGGATCTCGCTGACCGAACTCGGCCGCCGGGTGAACCTGAGCGCCTCGGCGGCCACCGAGCGGGTGAGGCGACTCGAAGCGGCCGGGATCATCAGTGGCTATCGCGCGGATGTGGACCTGGCGAAGGTCGGGTTCCCCGTGCTGGCCGTCGTTCGGCTGAAGTACCCCGGCAACAAGCACGAGCCGCTGCGGAAGTTGCTCGCCGAACGGTTCGAGATCCTCGAGTGTCTGCGGACGACCGGGGACGACTGCTACACGCTGAAGGTGGCGGCCGAGTCGATGGCGCACCTGGAGGAACTGGTAAACGAGTTGACCGAGTTCGGGACGACGACTACCAATCTGGTGTACAGCCAGACGCAGCCCTACCGGGGGCCGCAACGGCCGCCCCCGGAGGTTTGATGCACGTCCTCGGCATCGAGGTGTCCCCCGAACTCTTCACATCCTGGATCGATTGGCTCGCTCCGGACCGGCAGCCGTTCTACGTGACGCGGCAGCAGGCGGCCGCGTGGTCGTTGCCGCTCGATCCGACCAAGCCCGACAAGCAACTGCGTGACACCTACCAGATCTACAACCTCGACAGCCGGTTGAAGTCCGTGTGGCTCGACGAGGCAACCTTCATGGCGTTGCCGCGGAAGATCCGTGCCGCGTTGGTGCGCGCGCAGGTGACGCACGAGCGCTCCGAAGTACCGACTGTTCGAGCCTGGCGAGAGGTGCTCGGGCCGGAGATCGCGCGGCAGGCGGACGGACACCGGTTCGTCTGGTGGAAGTCCGTACTGCGTGACTTCGCGACCGAGGTGCTGCCCCGGGTCGTCGGCGAAGACCTCGGGCCGAGCCGGCATCGCGACGTACCGAAGGCTGTCTGGTCGGGTGTCGCTCGGGTGCTTCCCGCTGCGCTTGAACTGGCCGGGACCTTCGCGAACGGGAGTGGGCCGAACTGTTTCGGCACGGTGATGGCGGCGGCCGGCGTCGAGGGTGCTGCTGAGGAATGGATGCAGCGGCAACCGTTCGACGAGTGGCTGGATCAGCACACCACGCGCGGCGGGCGCGACGAAGTACCGGGCACTGTCCTGGTCTGGCGCGACAGTGACCGCGCGGTCCAGCACGCAGCGGTCACTCTCGGCGCCGGCTGGAGCTTCCACAAACCCAACCAGTCCTGGATGGGCCCGCGCGAAGTCCGCCCCACCAAGGAACTTCTCGCCTACTGCCGCTCCCCCGGCCGCCGCCTGACCCGCCACACCATCACCCGCTGAGTACTACCGTCACCGCATGGAGTTCTCGGAGATGGTTCAGTCAGCTCGGGAAGTGCGGCAGAAGTACGCCGGGTTCGAGGAGCGGCGGTACGGCCGGAGCTGGACGCGGGAGGAGCTGATGCTGGGCTTCCTCGGCGATGTCGGGGATCTCGCGAAGCTTGTCCAGGGCAAGGAAGGCGTGCGGCCGCGAGACGATCTCGACGAGGCGTTCGCCCATGAGCTGGCCGATTGCCTGTGGTCGGTGATCGTGCTCGCGGACGCCTATCAGGTTGACCTGGAGAGCGCGTTCTCGCGCACGATGAGGGAGCTGAAGGGTCAGCTCTGAGGCGGGTCGACGACGGTGGTGTGGACCGGCGTGCCGAGTTCTACTGTGCGGCTCACCGTGCACAGGCGGTCGTGGGACATCTTGACCGCTCGGGGCAGGGCCTCGCGGGCCTTGTCGCCGGCTTCGCCCTCGGGGAAGCGGATGGTGAACTCGACGGCGAGGTTCTCCATCCGGTTGCCCTGCTCGGGGTCCCGGATCTTGTCGCCGCGCACGACCGCGCTGAACTCGGTCGGCTCCGCGCGCCGGCTGACCACGACGTCGACGTCGATCGCGGAACAGGCGCCGATCGCGGCGAGCAGCAGCTCCACCGGGGTGAAGTCGGTGTCGGTCTCACCACCTGAGCCGACCGACAGCGTGCCGCCGCGGACGTTGTGGACCAGGTACTTGCTGTTCTCGGTGCGCTCGAAGTGCACCGAGCGAAGGGTGTCGTCGCCCATGTCCGTCACAATCTGTTGCTGGTAGCAACTGTCAGAGGCTGCTCAGCGCCGTGGCGATCGGTGTGTCGCCGGCGATGAGCTCCAGGGTCCGGCCGATCGAGGCCGGGGTTTCGCAGAGTCCGGCAAGAACGGCGGCCACGTCGTCGCGGCTGACGCTGCCGCGGCCGGTCTTGTCGGCGAGCAGGACCAGTCCGGTGCCGGGATCGTTGGTGAGCGCTCCCGGGCGCAGGATGGTCCAGTCCAGGTCGCGGCCGCGCAGGTCGTCCTCGGCCGCCTTCTTCGCCCGCAGGTAGATCGTGAAGGTGTCGTCCGGATCGAGTTCGTCGGCACGGTCCGCGCCCATCGAGCTGACCTGAAGATGACGCCGTACGCCGGCGCGCTCAGCCGCCTCGGCGAACAACACCGCCGCGCCACGATCCACGGTCTCCTTGCGCTCGGTGCCACTCCCGGGGCCGGCGCCGGCGGAAAAGATCGCGACGTCCGCACCGGCCAGCACCTCGGCGACCGCAGCGACGTCGGTCTTCTCCAGATCCAGTACTGCGGCTGAGCCACCCACTGCGGTGAGATCGACCTGGTGGTCCGGGTTCCGCACCAGCCCGACCACCTCGTGCCCGGCACCCGCCAGCACCTTGGTCAACCTCAGCGCGATCTGCCCGTGTCCACCCGCAATGACGACTCGCATACCCCGAGCCTAACCGCCCACAGCCCCCACACCAGGAACCCATCACGGCCCGTTCCTCCAGCAGCACGCGAAGGCGGGTGTCCAGACTGTTCTTTCAGGTGGCGAGGTGGGAGGTGTTCAGTCTTCGTGGCGGAGGATGGGGCGGAGGGTGTCGAGGACGGTGGGGTCTTCGATGGTGGAGGGGATCTGGACTTCGCGGCCGTCGGCGATTCCGCGCATGGTTTTGCGGAGGATCTTGCCGGAGCGGGTCTTCGGCAGCGCGTCGACGACGGAGACTTCGCGGAAGGCGGCGACCGGGCCGATATCGCGGCGTACGGCGGCGACGAGTTCTGCTTGCAGCGCTTCCGATGAGATCTCAACGCCGGCCTTCAGCACGACGAAACCCCGTGGAAGCTGGCCCTTCAGCGCATCGTGAACGCCGATGACCGCGCACTCGGCGACCGCGGGATGCGCCGCGAGGACCGCCTCCATGCTGCCGGTCGACAACCGGTGTCCGGCGACATTGATGACGTCGTCGGTGCGGCCCATCACGAAGATGTAGCCGTCGGCATCGATGTAGCCGCCGTCGCCGGTCAGGTAGTACCCGTCGTACTGGCTGAGATAGCTGAGGATGTACCGGGCGTCGTCGCCCCACAGCGTCGGCAGTGCGCCGGGCGGAAGCGGTAGCTTGATCGCGATCGCGCCCTCCTCCCCCGCCGGCAGCACGGTTCCGTCCGCGTCGAGGATCTGCACGTTCCAGCCAGGCAGTGGAACTGTTGCCGACCCAGGCTTGGTCGGCAGCGCTTCGAGCCCCCGCGGATTCGCCGCGATCGGCCAGCCGGTCTCCGTCTGCCACCAGTGATCGACCACCGGTACGCCGAGTTTGTCGTGCGCCCAGTGATAGGTCTCCGGATCGAGCCGCTCACCGGCAAGGAAGAGCGTGCTGAACGCACCGAGGTCGTACTTCGCCAGCTCGGCCGCGTCGGGGTCGACCTTCTTGATCGCCCGGAGCGCGGTCGGAGCGGTGAAGAGCGCTTTCACGTGATGCTCGGAGATCACTCGCCAGAAGGCGCCCGCGTCCGGCGTACCGACCGGTTTGCCCTCGTAGAGAACCGTGGTCGCACCCACGAGCAGCGGCGCGTAGACGATGTAGGAGTGGCCGACGACCCAGCCGACATCGGAGGCGGTCCACCACACGTCGCCGGGACCGATGTCGTAAACGGCGCGCATCGACCAGGCCAGCGCTACCGCGTGGCCGCCGTTGTCGCGTACGACGCCCTTCGGCTTACCGGTCGTGCCGGACGTGTACAGCACATAGAGCGGATCGGTCGCGGCGACCGGCACGGGATCGACCGGGCGCGCGTCCGAGATCAGCGTTTCCCAGTCGAGATCGCGCTCTCCGAGTTTCCCGGGCGCGTTCTCGCGCTGCAGCAGAATGGTGTGGTCGGGCTGGTGGCCGGCCAGTTCGAGCGCGCTGTCGACGATCGGCTTGTACTCGACGACGCGGGTCGGCTCGATCCCGCAGGACGCGGCGACGATCACCTTGGGAGTGGCGTCGTCGATCCTCGCGGCGAGTTCCTTCGGCGCGAATCCGCCGAACACGACCGAGTGGATCGCCCCCAGTCGGGCACACGCCAGCATCGCGATGACCGCTTCGGGAATCATCGGCATGTAGACGATGACCCGATCACCCTTGCCGACGCCGACCGACCTGAGCGCGCCCGCGAACACCGCGACCCGGTCGCGCAGTTCGGCGTACGTGAAGGTGCGAGTCGTACCGGTGACGGGAGAGTCGTAGATCAGCGCAGAGCGCTCTCCGGCGCCGCTCTCCACGTGCCGGTCGAGCGCGTTGTACGACGTATTGAGCTCGCCGTCGGAGAACCATCGGTAGAGCGGCGCGGCCGAATCGTCGAGACCGCGGATCGGAGAGCGCGTCCAGCTGATCGCCGAGGCGGCCTCCAGCCAGAACCCGTCCGGATCCGCCAGGCTGCGGCGGTAGCTGTCTTCGTACGCACCCATTCGCGTGCCTCCATCGACCGAAGCTGCTCTGCAGTCTTGCCTATCACCGTGGATGGCAACAGTCCCCTCAGGCGCGTGGCGGCCGGCGGTAAGGAGTGTGCGAGAGTTGAAGCATGACGGTTTCGCGTGACGAGGTGCTGGCCGCCGCCCGGCGGATCGATGGGCGGGTACGCCGTACGCCGGTGCTCCAGGTGTCGCCGACGTTGGCCTTCAAGCTCGAACTCGTGCAGCACGTCGGGTCCTTCAAGCCACGCGGCGCCTTCAACCGGCTGCTGAGCGCCAAGGAACAGGGCGCTCTCACCGGCCAGGGCATCGTCACCGCTTCGGGTGGCAACGCCGGACTCGCCGCCGCGTACGCCGCGCGCGAACTCGGCGTACCGGCTCGCATCTTCGTACCGCGGACCGCGCCCGCTCCCAAGGTCGCCCGGCTGCGCACGCTGGACGCCGACGTGGTGCAGGTCGGGAACGAGTACGCCGAGGCGCACGAGGCCGCGGTGGCGGCGAGCGAGGAGTCGGGTGCGCTGCTTCTGCACGCGTACGACCAGCCAGAGGTCGTCGCCGGGCAGGGCACGCTCGGACTGGAACTCCTCGAACAGCTCGGCGGGTTCGACACGGTGCTGGTGGCCGTCGGTGGCGGTGGGCTGATCGCCGGCGTCGCTACCGCGTTGGAGGAGCGGGCTCGGGTGATCGGCGTCGAGCCTGAGCTGGCCCCGACGTTGCATCGCGCGCTGGAGGCCGGCGAGCCGGTCGACGTCCAGGTCGGTGGGGTGGCGGCGGACTCTCTCGGGGCGCGGCGGCTCGGGGCGCTGGCCTTCGACGCGGCGCGGCGGTACGACTTCGGGTCGGTACTGATCGCCGAGGACGCGATTGTTGCTGCTCGCAACGAACTGTGGCAGGACTACCGCCTCGCCGTCGAGCACGGTGCGGCCGTCGCCTATGCCGCCTTGACGACCGGCGCGTACGAGCCTGCGGCGGACGAGCGGGTTGTCGTCATCGTCTGCGGAGCCAACACGGACCCCGCAACGCTCGGCTGACCCCGCGGAATCAGACGACTGGGCGTTTGGCGGGTTTGCGGTCGTCGGCGAGAACCCATGCGGCCAGGATGCCGGCGATCCCGCCGAACAGGTGGCCCTGCCAGGAGATGCCGTCCTGCGGAAGCAGGCCGCCGAGCAACGCGCTGCCCCAGACGATCACGACGACGACGCCGATCGCGACCTGGCCGAGGCGCCGGTTGAAGATGCCGCGCGCGATCAGATACGCGGCGTACCCGAAGACGAGGCCGCTCGCGCCGATCGTGATCGTGTGCGGCGGTGAGATCAGCCAGGTGCCGAATCCGCCGATCGTCGTGACGATCGCGGTCACCGAGAACAGCCGCAGCGCGCCGCTGACCGCGATGATCGCGCCCAGCGTGACGAGCGGCAGCGTGTTCGAGATCAGGTGACCGAAGCCGAGGTGCAGGAACGGCGCGGTGAGGATGCCGAAGAGCCCGTCCGGTTCGCGGGCGATGATCCCGTACCGGTCGAGGCGGCCGTGCAACGCCGTGTCGACGACCTCGCTGAGCCACATCAGCCCGACGAGTACGACCAGCAGCTTGATCCCGCTGCTGATCCGGGCGGCGTCGACGGCGCTGCCCTTCCTCCGGGCCGGAGTCTGGAAGCTCATGTCTCAACGATGCCCGATCCGGCCAACCCCCGGCACCTCGGCCAGCGTTTCCGCCGATCGCTGGCGTGAGTTTGTCCACAGGTCTGAGACACGACCGGCACGACCGGGCGATCGTGCGTCACAATGGGTGTTCCGCAGGTGGCGCGGCGTGACCGTGGTGGCTGGGGGCCGGGTTCGCGCCGGGGATCGCGGGCCGAAGGAGGAATCGACAAGGGGAACCGGGAGGGGCGGGCCGCGCCTGCGCAGACCGCCGTACGACCGGATTTTGGGGGGAATCGCGATGCCGATCGCCGTGTACGTCCTGGGGCTGGCCATCTTCGCCCAGGGCACGTCCGAGCTCATGCTGGCCGGCCTGCTGCCCGACATCGCCATCGATCTCCAGGTGTCGATCCCGGCCGCGGGTCTGCTGATCTCCGCCTTCGCCCTCGGCATGCTGGTCGGCGCGCCGGTGCTGGCGGTGGTGACGTTGCGCTGGCCCCGGCGTACGGCGCTGCTCCTGTTCCTCGCGATCTTCGCGTTGACCCACGTGGCCGGTGCGCTGACACCGAACTACGACGTGCTGCTGGCGACCCGGGTGGTAGGTGCGTTCGTGTACGCCGGGTTCTGGGCGGTCGCCGCCGTCACCGCGGTGGGCCTCGTCCCCCGCAACAGCCGGGCCAAGGCGATGAGCGTGGTGGCCGGCGGTCTCACGATCGCCACCATCGTCGGTCTGCCCGCCGGGACCGTGATCGGACAGCACCTCGGCTGGCGCGCGGCGTTCTGGGCCGTCGCCGGATTGTCGCTGCTGGCGATGGCGGGCGTGCTGGTGACGATCCCCGGCGGCAGCCCCGACCCGGACAGCGCTCCGCACCTGCGCTCGGAGATCCGGGCGATGGCCAACCCACGGCTGTGGCTGTCCTACGCGACGACCGCGCTGGTCACCGCCGCGATCCTGGTCATCTTCAGCTACTTCGCTCCCCTGCTGACCGAGGCGACAGGCCTGCGACCAGGTGCCGTTCCCGCCGTGCTGGCCCTGTACGGGGTGGGCTCATTGATCGGGATCACGATCGGCGGCCGTACGGCGGACGCCACTCCGTTCCGCACCTTGTCGGTCGGGATCGGCGGGCTGGTCGTGCTCTCGGCCGCGCTCGCGCTGTGGGCCGGGACCCCGGTGGTGGCGATCGTGACGATCTTCCTGCTCGGCGGCTTCGGCTTCGCGGTCAACCCGGCGCTGAACGCCCGGGTGTTCAGCCTGTCCGGGCAGGCGCCGACCTTCGCGACGGCGATCAACTTCTCCTCGTTCAACGTCGGCATCACCATCGGCCCGTGGCTCGGCGGCCTGGCGATCGACGCCGGCGCCGGCTACCCCGCGCTCGGCTGGATCGCCGTCGCGCTCGCTTCGGTTGCCCTCGGCACCGTGGTACTGGCCGCCCTTCTCCCGACCCGGCCCCTCCACCCGAGCGACCCGATCCGCACGGCCCCAGTACCAACCACTGCCGTCATCGATCAAGAGACCTGACGCCCTGCGGTCAATTGACCGGGCCGCTGGAGTCGAAGTGGCTCGGGTCGAAGTCGGCGGTGCGGTTGAAGACGTATTTGTTGAGCAGCCAGGTGATGGCCCAGAGGCCGACGCCGACGAGCATCAGCCAGCCGGCGATCTCGTAGTCGGCCGATGCACGGCCCGACAGTGGGCTGGCCAGGTAGACGCAGAGCACGACACCCAGCACCGGCAACACAGTCGGCGCGTGGAAGTGCTTGTGCTCGACGTGGTCGCGGCGCAGTACGAGCACGGCCACGTTGACGATCGCGAATACGCACAGCAGTAGGAACGCCGTCGTCCCGCCGAGCGCCGCCAGGTCGGCGTACCCGATCAGGAAGAACGCGAGCAGGGTGGTGAACAGGATCGCCACCCACGGCGTACGGCGCTTGTGCAGCACCCGTCCGAGCGGGCCAGGCAGGACCTTCTCGTGGGACATGCCGTAGAGCAGCCGGCTCGCCATCAGCATGTTGATCAAGGCGGAATTGGCGACCGCGAACATCGTGATCCAGGCGAAGACCTGGAGCGGGAAACCGGGCGCGCCGGCCTGGATCACCTTGAGCAGCGGGGTCGCGCCCTTGTTCAGCTCGTCCGGCGGCACGAGGGCGACGGCCGAGATCGCGACCAGGATGTAGATGACGCCGGTGATGCTCAGCCCGAGCAGCATGATCTTGGGGAAGATCTTGACCGGGTCCTTGGTCTCCTCGGCCATGTTCACCGAGTCCTCGAAGCCGACCATCGCGAAGAACGCGAGTGCCGTCGCCGCGGTGACCGCGCTGAACGGGGACTCGCCGTCCGGCGTACTGAAGTCGGTCAGCCGGGACGTGTCGCCGTCGCCGCCGGCCAGCGCCCAGGCGCCGACGCCGATCACGATCAGCAGGCCGCTCAGCTCGATCAGGGTCAGTACGACGTTGGCCTTGACGCTCTCGCCGACGCCACGAAGGTTGACCAGGGCAATCAAGGCCATGAAGGCCAGTGCGGTGAGCATCAGGATCGATCCGTGCGAGGAGTCGATCTGCACCGCCTTGAAGAAGTTCTCCGAGAACGCCTTCGACGCACTCGACGCCGAGGTCAGCCCGGAGCACATCACCGCGAAGGTGAGCAGGAAGGTGAGGAAGTGGATCCCGAACGCCTTGTGCGTGTAGACCGCCGCGCCACCGGCCTTCGGGTACTTCGTGACGAGCTCCAGGTAGCTCGTTGCCGTCAGCATCGCGACCACGAAGGCGCACAGGAACGGCAGCCACACGGCCCCGCCGACCTCACCGGCGACCTTGCCGGTCAACGCGTACACCCCGGTGCCGAGGATGTCGCCGACGACGAACAGCAGCAACAGCCCAGGGCCCAT
Organism: Kribbella voronezhensis; assembly: GCF_004365175.1. Classification (NCBI taxonomy): domain Bacteria; kingdom Bacillati; phylum Actinomycetota; class Actinomycetes; order Propionibacteriales; family Kribbellaceae; genus Kribbella; species Kribbella voronezhensis. Next base: position 1,386,338 of record NZ_SOCE01000002.1, read on the forward strand.
CACCCGCTTCAGTTCGGGGCGGTCCTCGGTCGTAGTTGCTGCACTCGAGCTCTCGCTCATCCTGCCTCCTGCGACGATGGGGCGGTGATGCATCTTCGTCTCATCGTGCCATCGGACCGGTCGACCCGCGTGCTGAACGCGCTCGTGGACGATGCCCGGGTGACCAGCATCGTGCTGCTGCCCGGCGCTGCGCACCGACCGGCCGGCGACGTCCTGGAATGCGACGTCACCCGGGAGGCGACCTCCGACGTCCTGTCCTGGTTGAAGATCCAAGGCCTGTACGACGAAGGGTCGGTCGCGGTGACCGAGGTCGGCGCCACGCCGTCGCGCAACGCCAGAGCCGCCGAGGAGGCCGCGCCCGGCGCACCCGACGACGCGGTGATCTGGGACGCCGTCGTGGACCAGGCGTACAACGAGACGAGCGGTTCCTGGGTCTACTACACGTTCCTGACCCTGGCCACGATGATCGCGTCCGTTGCCGTCGTCACCGATTCGTCGATCCTGGTGGTGGGCGCGATGGTGGTCGGCCCGGAGTTCGGCGTGGTCGCCGCCCTGGCGGTCGGTCTCGCCCTGCGCAGACACGGACTGAGCATCCGGGCAGTAGTGCTGCTGCTCAAGGGATTCCTGCTGGCCATCGCCGTCACAGCGCTCGCGGCGTTGCTCGCGAGGGCCGTCGGCTGGGTCGACACCGCGGCTGTGACCGCGGCCCGGCCGTTGACGGGCTTCATCTGGCGACCCGATCGATGGTCGGCGGTCGTCGCCGTACTGGCCGGCTGTGCGGGAGTGCTGTCGCAAACAGCCGGCCGCGCTAACGCACTGGTCGGCGTCTTCATCTCGGTCACGACCGTCCCGGCCGCGGGAGACCTGGCGTTGTCGATGGCGCTGTGGGCACCCGGCCAGATCGGCGGGGCCGCCGCTCAGCTCGGGATCAACCTGGCCGGGATGACAATCGCGGGGGTGGTCACGCTGATCCTGCAACGGCTGATCTGGCGTGCCTACCTGGCGCGGCGGCATCCGCCGAGCGCGAATCCCGCACAATTCGGTCAGGAGGACGGATGCTCGAATCGGTCGGCGTAGAACCGCCCGATGAAGCGGCGTACCGGGCGTTGCTCTCAGCGCCGGGCTGCAGCGTCGCGGACCTTGCCAAGCGGCTCGCACGCGACGAACAAGACGTGTGGGCCACGGTAGGACGGCTGGAGAAGCTCGGCCTGCTCACGACCACCACCGAGCAACCCGTGCGCCTGCTGCCGACGCGACCGGACGTCGCCGTCGACGCACTGGTCGCCGTACGCCGTGCCGAACTCGACCGGGTGCGCGCCGAAGCGCGGGTACTCGTCTCGGAGTTGCGCGCCGAGGAACGCCACCGGCCGGAGAACCTGGTCGAGGTGATCGTCGGCCAGGAAGCGATCGCGGCCCGCTTCGCCCAACTGCTCGACAAGACCCGCGAGCAACTGCTCGTCCTCGACCGGCCGCCGTACGCCGCCGAGATCGAGAAGTCCGACGCCAGCGTGCGCGACCTGCTGCGCGAAGGCGTGGTCATCCGCGGCATCTACTCCCCCGACTCGCTGGACGTGCCGGGCGGGATCGACGAGGCGTACAGCGCGGCCGATGCCGGTGAGAGCTCTCGAGTGCATCCGCGGGTGCCGATGAAGCTCGCGGTGTTCGACCGTACGGCGGCGTTGCTGCCGCTCGCCGTGGAGGAGTTGGTCGACAGCGCGCTCGTGGTTCACCCGTCCGCTTTGCTGGATGCGTTGACCGAGATGTTCTGGCTGCTGTGGGACCAGGCCGTGCCAGTGGTGCCGGCCAGTCTCGACCCACTCGAGGCGCGGCTGATGACACTGCTCGCGGCCGGGTTCAAGGACGACGCGATCGCGCGTCACCTCGCACTGAGCAGCCGCACGGTCGGCCGCCGCGTCGCCGAACTGATGGACACCCTCGGCGCCCGCACCCGCTTCCAAGCCGGCATCCACGCCCAGCGCCGCCATCTCCTCGACGACGCCTAGGCAAGGGATCAGCAGGCGGCGAGCATGCCTTGCAGCGCGGTCTTCTCGGCGGACTGCAGCGAGAGGTGGTAGGTGTACTTCACCCAGATCCACTCGCGGGCATAGATGCAGTGGACCGACGCGTTCGGCGGTTGCCACGAAGCGGGGTCCTGGTCGCCCTTGGAGCGGTTGCTCGAGGCGGAGACCGCGATCAGTTGCGCGATGGTGAGGTTGTTCGCGAGCTCTTCGCGCTTGGCCGTGGTCCACGTGTTCGCACCGGACTTCCAGGCCTCGGCCAGCGGGACGATGTGGTCGATGTCGACCGCGGAGTCGTCGGTGAGGTAGACGGCGTCGTACACGCTGTACCACTTGCCGGCGGTCGGCTCGCAGTTGCTGTCGACGGTGACTCCGGTGCCGTCCCGTTTCAGTACTTCGTCCCGGGTGTCGCAGGTGCCGGAGACCGTGTGCCAATGCGGAAACAGGTCGCGGCTGTAGCCGGTGGTGGAGCCTTCGGCTTTCACTGTCAGACTCGCGAGCTGCGTCGCCGCAGTACTGGCCGAGGGCGGCGTGGGTGGATAGGCCAGTGCCGGACCGGCACCGAGAACCATCGTGGTGAGTGTGGCGAGAGCGGTAAGCGTGCACACGAACAGACGACGCATCTTCAGGCCTCCGAGGTTGGGCGGTGCCCCCCTGACGAACTGCGCTGCCTAAGCCTTCCCCGCCGGGCCGGTGCCGAAAACCACTGACCGGTGAATGCCTGGTGAAGGTCAGTCGTGTTCCACCACGGTCAGCGTCCAGCCTGCGCTCGACCGTTCGAGTTCGGCGTTCCAGCGCTCCGAGATCAGTTTGTGGAGCGCTTTCGGTGTTCCCGGATCCTTGCCGGACTCCAGCAGGTGCCGGGCGACCAGGCCGCGCGTGTGTTTCGCGTTGTGGGAGACCACGGATCGCACTCCCCCGCGTTCGCGGACGACGGAGACCGCGACCCACTTGGCCGCGTGGTCCCCGGTCGGCCGCCACGCCGCCGCGTAGGTCGACGACCGGCAGTCGACGATCATCGAGCCGGCCGCCGCGGCGTCGAGCGACGCCGACAGCGGATCGCGCCATACCGATGCGAGCGGCCCCAGCCCGGGCAGCGTCGTACCCATCGACAGCCGGTACGGCGGTACGCGATCCGCCATCCGCAAGGCACCCCAGGCCGCGGACACCACCAGCAACCGCGCCCCGGCCCGCCGCTTGGAGCCGGGCGGCAACGTGGCATACCCGAGCGCGTCGTACAGCACACCGGAGTACAACTCGGACACCGGCACGGCGGGCTCGGTCCGCCACCGGACGTTCCGCTCGACCTCCTGCGACAGCGAGGGCCCGACCCCCAGTACCCCGTACGCGTCGCTCGAGGCGCTCACCTTGGCCAGCAAGTCCAGCACGGTCTCGCGGACCTCGTTGAGCTCCGGGAACGACAGCGTCGGCAGGTCGACCGCCTTGCCGCGGGAGCGACCCGTCTTGCCTTCGGACGGCGGCAGCAGAATCAGTGTCACGTCAGTTCGTCCAGCGCGGCCAGATCCTGCGCGGTCGGACTCCACAGCCCGGCCGCGACGTTCTGCTCGACCTGCTCCGGGCTGGTGGCACCGGCGATCACCGACGCGACAGCCGGCTGAGCGGCCAGCCCACCGATGGCGACGTCGATCAGGGTGAGATCCCGCTCGGCCGCGAACGTCTCCAGCGCCTCGATCCGGTCGAAGTCGGCCTCGCTCAGCAACTCCGGCCGCGACGCCAGCCGGCTGCCCTCCGGAGCGGCCTGGCCTCGCTTGTACTTGCCCGTCAGCAGCCCGGACGCGAGCGGGAAGAACGGCAGTACACCGATGCCGAGGTGCTCGCAGGCCGGGATCAGCTCGTCCTCGACGTCGCGCTCGAGCAGGGAGTACTGGTTCTGCGCACTGATGAAGTGCTCGGAGCCGGCCGTCCGGGCGGTCCAGTCGGCGTCCACCACCTGCCAGCCGGCGAACTGCGAACTGCCGAGGTAGCGAACCTTGCCTTCGGCAACGAGCTCGGAGAGCGCGGCCAGGGTCTCCTCGATCGGCGTGACCGGGTCGGGGAAGTGCAACTGGTACAGGTCGATCCAGTCCGTCCCGAGCCGCCGCAAGCTCGACTCGACCGCCTTGCGGATGTACCGCCGCGAGCCGCGCACGCCCCAGTCCGGACCGTTCGCACCGTGCATGTCGCCGCCGAACTTGGTCGCGATCACCACGTCACCGCGCCGCTTCCCGAGCGCCTGGCCGAGCAGTTCCTCGCTCGAGCCGTGCTCACCGGCATAGATGTCGGCAGTGTCGAAAAGGGTGATGCCCGCGTCGACCGCCGCGTTCACCACCGCGTCCGCCCGGTCCGCGCCCAGCCTGCGGCCGAGGTTGTTGCAACCCAGCCCGACCACGCTGACGGTCAGGCCGGAGTCGCCGAGCTGCCGGTACTCCATGTCGGTCATGGGCAAACCTTATCGATGCCGCTGCCGTCGTCGACGATCACCGCATAGAGTGCGAGCATGCCGAGCCTTACCGTCGACGGCGCCCGCACCCGGGCCGCCGCGCTCACCGTCCATTCGTACGACGTCGATCTCGACCTGACCCGCGGGGACCGCACCTTCGGTTCCACCACCAGGATCGTGTTCTCGGCGACCAGCCAGTCCAGCTACCTGGACGTCAAACCGGGCGAGCTGCTGTCGGTGACGCTGAACGGCGAGGCCGTCGACGTCGCCGGTCTGGACGACGGACGGCTTCCGCTGACCGGCCTGACCGCGGAGAACGAGGTGGTCGTGGTCGCGTCGATGCTCTACTCCAACGACGGCGAGGGCCTGCACCGCAGTGTGGACGCGGCCGACGGTCTCACCTATCTGTACGCGATGTCGTTCCTGGACGCCGCGCCCCGGATCTTCGCGTGCTTCGACCAGCCCGATCTCAAGGCGCCGTACAAGGTCAAGGTGACCGCGCCGCCGGAGTGGATCGTGCTCGGCAACGGCGCCGCCACCCAGGTGTCACCCGGCCGCTGGGAGCTGGCCGAGACCAAGCCGCTCTCGACGTACTTCGTCACGCTGGTCGCCGGGCCCTACCACCAGCTCCTCGACTCCCACGACGGCATCCCGCTCGGGCTGGTCTCGCGCCAGTCCCTCGCGGAGGCGCTCGACCGCGAGGCCGAGGACATCTTCACCGTCAGCAAGCAGGCCTTCGACGAGTTCCACCGGCTGTTCGGGTACCGCTACCCGTTCGGCGAGTACCACCAGGCGTTCGTCCCGGAGTTCAACGCCGGCGCGATGGAGAACCCGGGCTGCGTGACGTTCCGCGACTCGATGGTCTTCCGCTCCGCGGTCACCGACCAGGAACGCAGCGGCCGGGCCCGAACCGTCGTCCACGAGATGGCGCACCAGTGGTTCGGCGACACCGTGACGATGCAGTGGTGGAACGACCTGTGGCTGAACGAGTCGTTCGCCGAGTACATGGCGCACCGGGTCTCGACCGCGGCGACGAGCTACACCGACAACTGGATCGACTTCGCCTACATCCGCAAGTGGTGGGGGCTGCAGGCCGACCAGCGCTCGTCGACGCACCCGATCGCCGCCGACGCGGTCAAGGACGCACTCGCCTCACTGGACGACTTCGACGGCATCTCCTACGCCAAGGGCGCGGCCGCGCTGAAGCAGCTCGCCGCCTACCTCGGTGACGACATCTTCCTGGCCGGTGTCCGCGCGCACATCACCTCCAACGAGTTCGGCAACGCGACGTTCGCCGACCTGGTCGCGAAGTGGACCGAGGCGGGCGCCGTCGGCCTCGAGGCCTGGGCCCAGAACTGGCTCCGTACGCCGGGCGTCGACACCATCAGCGCCGAGCGGACCCCGACCGGCGTGAAACTGCGCCGGGTCGCGCCGGCCGCCTATCCGGCGAACCGCCCGCACAAGCTCACAGTCGGCGGCTTCGACGAGTCCGGCCAGGCGGTCTCGGTGCCGGTGCTGCTCGACGCCGACGAGGTCGACGTCGACCTGGACCCGACTGTGGCCGTGATCGTCCCGGACGCCGCCGACGACACCTGGGCCAAGATCCGGCTGGACGCCGACAGCCTCGGCCGGCTGACCGCCGTCCTGCCGAAGATCAGGGACGGCGTGACGCGGGCCGTCATCCTGAACAGCCTCCGGGACGCGATCGCGGACGCCGAACTCGATCCGCAACTCGGCTTCGAGGTCGTGCTCGCTGCCCTGCCCCACGAAGACAGCGACATCGCCGTCAACACGATGGTCTCGTGGTGCGTGAACCGGCTGCTCGGCGGCTACCTCCCGTACGAACCGCAGCGCGGGCAGCTCGCGGAGGTTCTCGCGACCCGCGTCGGTTCGACCTCGGCCGGGAGCAGCCTGCAGCTCGCCGTGGTCCGCGGGCTGGTCAAGGTCTCGGCCGACGTGGACCAGCTGAAGGGCTGGCTCGACGGCACCGGCGTACCGGACGGTCTCGCGGTCGATGCCGAACTGCGGTGGGACATCACCCTGCAGCTGGCCCGGCTCGGCGCGATCGGCGACGCGGAGATCGACGCCGAACTCGAGCGCGACCATTCCTCCGAGGGCAAGGTGCACGCCACCGAGTGCCGGGCCGCGCTGCCGACGCCCGAGGCGAAAGAACGCGCCTGGGCCCTGATCGCGACCGACCCCGACGTGGCGAACTACGACCTGTACGCCGCGGCGACGGGCTTCTGGCACCCGAGTCAGGCCGAGGTCACCGCGCCGTACGTCGAGCGGTACTTCGCCGAGATCGCCGGTACCGAGAAGCTCCGGTCGGGCTGGGTGGTGGCCCGCAGCGCGCTGCTCGCGTTCCCCCAGTTCGCGGTCGAGGAATCGGTGGTCCGGCTGGCCGAGGACCTGGTGGCCGACGAGTCCGTCGCGGCCGGGATCAGGCGGGCCGTCAGCGACGAGGCCGATGACCTGAAGCGCGCGCTCGCGGTGCGTTCGGCGTACCCGCAGAACTGATCGGTTTCCGCCCGGACGTCACTGATCGCTGCCTGATCAGGGGTCGTCCGGGCGGGGCCGTTCGCGCTTGTGGGGACGGACCTGCTGTCGAGGTCACGGCCTGTTGTGACTAGTGTGACTGGTGTGACGACAAGGACCCTCCTGAGCAGGCAAGATAGACCGTTGTGACATAACCTCCACAATGACCGGCGGGCACGGCGCGCCGGTCTTGGTGGAGGCGTGGGTGTCGGGAGAGACTGTCAAGAACCGCACAGGAGAACACAGGCAATGCGCGAGGCGAAGCTCGTTGGGCTGAGCCAGGATGGCACCAAGCTCATCCTGGCTGTGGCCGAGACGGGTGAGGAGTTCGCCGTACCGGTCGACGACCGGTTGCGTGCGGCCCTGCGCGGCGACCGTGCCCGACTCGGCCAGCTGGAGATTCAAATGGAGAGCGCGCTCCGCCCACGAGACATCCAGGCTCGGATCCGAGCCGGTGAAAGTCCCGAGGCGGTCGCTGCCGTCGCCCAGATGCCGATCGAACGCGTGATGGCGTTCGCCGGCCCCGTCCTGGCCGAGCGCGACCACGTCGCGAGCCTCGCCCAGCGCGCCTCCGTCCGGCGCCGGGGCGGCGGCGATGCCCCGACCCGCAATCTGGGCGCCTGGGTGACCGAGCGGCTGCGGATCCGCGGTGTCGACCCGGCCACGGCCGAGTGGGACGCGTGGCGCCGCGACGACGGCCGCTGGGCCGTCCGCGTCTCGTACTTCGTCGACGCCGGTGAGGGTGACTCCGGTGACGAGAAGATCGCGATGTTCGCCTACGACGCGCCGGGGCGGTACGCCGTACCGGATGACGACGAGGCGCGGTGGCTGGTCGGTGAGCAGGCGCAGGTGATCGCGCCGCAGCCGACCTCGGAGCGCCGGCTCACCGCGGTCGCCGACTTCGATCTCAGCCTGGCGCCGGATCACGGAGCCGACAGCTACGAAGCCGGCTTCGAAGACACGATCAGCCTGCCGCGCGGGCGTGCCCACCAGTCGGACCGGGACGCGAACCGCGACACCGGCCGCGGCTTCGGACGCGACCTCGCGCCGGAGTACGGGCACGAGCCGGGGCGGGAATTCGGTCGCGGGCCCGGCCGTGATGCCAGCCGGGACGTGCCGCGGTCAGGTGACGGCGAGCGCGGGCCGCGGCGGGTGCACTCGGTGCCCAGCCCGGACGACGAGCCGACGCTGATCGACGTACCGATCGAGCCGCCGCCGGCTGTGCGCCCCGCAGTACGGGCTGTCGAGCGGCCGGCCCAACCTCCCGCCGAGGCGTCTCCGCCCGCGCCGCTGGAAGAGCGCGCGGCCGCCCCCGAGAACCGCTTCACCGAACGCCGGATCGCGCCGGAACGCTCCGCCCCCCACCGCCTGACCGAGGCTCAGCGTGCGGCAGCGGCACCGCAGCAACGCCTGACCGAGGCGCAACGCGCAGCCTCGGCACCACAGCAACGGCAGACGGAGGCTCAGCGTGCTGCCGAGGCCGGACCCCAGCAACGGCTGACTGAAGCTCAGCGTGCGGCTCAGTCGGCGCCGCAGCAGCGACTGACCGAGGCTCAGCGTGCGGTCGAGTCGGCTGAGGAAGGGCGCGGGGGGCCGCGTCCGGCGGATCCGCGGCAGGCGCTACCTGGCGACCCGCGGGAGATGGCGGCGCGCGCGGGCGGTAGCGCCCCGGCGGACCGCTCCGACCGTCCCCGACCCGCCGACCCGCGCGAGACAGCAGCCCGCTCAGGCGGAACGTCCAACCAGCCCGACGCGGGTCGATCAGACGCTGACCAGCTCGGCGCAGGCCGGTCCGAGGCGGCCGGGCTCGGTTCCGCGCAGCCCGGCGCGGCCGGTGTTTCCCGCGAGACTGCTGACCGGAGTGGATCCGGCGTGGCTGATGCGGGTGAGCAGGCGGCTCCGGCTGCTGAGGCGGAGCCGAAGAAGAAGCCGGCCAAGCGTGCGTCGAAGCGCGCGAGCGTGCCGAGCTGGGACGAGATCATGTTCGGCAAGAAAGCCGACTGAACCACCGAAGCTGTCGATGGAAGGGCTGCTCGCCACCGAGCAGCCCTTCGGTCTTTTCGCGCCTACCGAGATTGTGGACAGCTGTCTCAGATGCCGGGCGGGGTTTGGCAGCACGTGGTGTCTCTGCCATGATCTTGCGCATGCGTTACTCGCTGTGTTGTTGCTGTTGTTGTCGCTGACGCGCGCCGTCTGAGGCGCGCGAGGCCCTGCCCTTTTCCCAGGCCCGCCCGCCGACACCAGCCACCACAGGATCTGCCTTCCATGAATCTCCAGGCTTTCGCCGACCTGCTCGCGTCCCACGGACTCCGCCTGCTGCCGGGTTCGGCCGCGGTACCGGTCGACGTCCTCGTGCAGTTGCCCGACGCAACGATCGTCCGGTTCACCGCCCGCGGCACGACACTCCGGCTCCGGCAGTTCGCGCCCGACGCCCTCACCTCGATCGTGATCGCCGCCGAATGCGGCTGCGGTGACCACCACCCGCAGACCGGCCCGAACCGCGTCACCCTGAGCGCGTACGCCGTACCGCTGGCCGAGCGCGTGCTCGACGGTGAACTCCTCTTCGGCTGGAGCCGCCACGAAGCCGGCACCCTTCGCCTCGCCGACGCCGCCGGCCACTTCTTCGCTCTGCTGGACACCCTCCCCACCACCAACACCCGCACCCTCGTCGGCGTTGCCTGAGCCGCCATCGGACCCGCCTGGCGCGGGACCTAAGCCTCTGTGAGCCGTGACGGTCGCGATCCAGCATCGCTGGTGACGGCTATCTTCGGAGGTGGGCAATGTTCGCGACGCGTCCGCACGCGACAGTGGTGCTCGGGTTCGTATCCGTATTACTGGCTGCTACCGCCGGTTCCGCTGTGGCCGGCCCACCCACACCGCCGAGGCCGGAGACAGTGGTCTCGTTGTCGGAGGGACCGTGGCCGCCGACCGCCGGGGTCCTCGCTGCGGATCCGTCCGAGGTCGCAGCCCCGGGCATCACGGCCGCCCGTACGGCGACGCAATGCCCAGCGGCGCCGTACGGCGTGAACCACTACGCACCCGGCACCGGCAAGACGGTGGCGCTCACCTTCGACGACGGCCCTGGAGTGACGACGGCGGCGATCCTGTCCATCCTGCAGCAGAACGGCGTGCCGGCTACGTTCTTCAACCTCGGCGTGAACTCCACGGTTCGGCCGACGCTGGTGCGCTCGGAGGCGGTGACAGGACAAGTCCTGGGCAACCACACCTGGTCCCATCCAAGGATGCCGACGCTCAGCTCTACGGCTCAGGCGAGCGAGCTGGACCGGGCCAGCGCGGAGCAGACCCTCCTGACCGGCATCGCTCCCTGCGTGTTCCGGCCGCCGTACGGCGAATACAACGCGACGACCCTCAGCTTGGCCCAGCAGCGCCACATGGCCGTGTGGAACTGGTCGGTGGACACCGAGGACTGGAAGGCGGGCACCTCCACCTCGTCGTACTGGGTCGATCGGATCGTCACGCGCGCTACCGCCGGCGGCCTGCAGCACCCGGTCGTGCTCATGCACAACCCTCCGGCCGGCATTCCGGCCACCGTGTCGGCATTGCCTCGGATCATCGCCTACTACCGTTCGCAGGGATACAAGTTCGTCGATCTGCGCGGCGGCAGCGGGATGCGCGCGCCGACGCCTGCCGCGGCTGCGACATCGGACGGCCTGCACCTGTTTGTCCGCAGTACGACCGGTAGCGTCAGTGAGCGGACCTTGCGTGGGTCCGTCTGGAGTGGCTGGACGTCGCTCGGCGGCGCGGTTGTCGGCGGCCCGGCAGCAGCAGCGACCGGATCGGCGACGACGGCGGTTGCTGCGATCGGCACCGACAACTCCGTCTACCTCAACAGCGTGAGCGACCCCGGCACGAGCAGCGCCTGGGCCAACCTCGGCGGTTTCGCGACCAGCCGGCCGGCTTTCGTGACGACGCCCGGCCTCGGCGAGATCGTGGTCATTCGCGGGGCTGACGGCCAGGCCTACTTGCGGCAGCGCACGGGCACTCAGTGGGGCAACTGGCAGTCGCTGGGTGGCCTGCTCGCTCCGGTGGCGCCAGCGGCCGCCGTGACAGCGAACGGTGCGCTGACTGTCGCCGTCGTGGGCGCCGACAACGCGATGTGGGTCAGGACCCGATCGTCGGCCGGTGTCTGGTCGATCTGGCATCCGGTCAGCGGCGCGATCGATGCCGACCTCGCCTTGTCCACGACCGCGGACCGGACCAGGCTGGTTGCCGTGGTCCGCGGATCGGGTAACCAGGCCGGCTTCGTCTCGGTGAGCAACCCGGACGTGACTTCCTGGACCGGCTGGGGCAACCTCGGCGGCATCCTGGCCTCGGGGCCGGCTGTCACGGTCAACGGTTCTGCCCTCGAGGTGTTCGCGGTCGGCACCGACAACCGCATCTACCGGAACTCCGCCACCGACGGAACCCAGGTCACCGGCTGGACCGGCTGGCGGCTGGTGCCCTGACAGCCAGCCGTACCGGACGGGCGCGTGGTCCGTCCGGTACGGCGTCCTTGTCAGGGCACCACCACACCCTTGAATAAGTAACACGCATGGTTTAACTTAGCCGCGACTGCGCTCCGGCCCGCCACCTGGAGGTTTCGCGATGACCGCACGACGTTTGCTCGTTGGGCTGCTTCCCGCACTGCTACTGGCCGGCGCGCTTGCCGGAGCTCCTCCCGCCCGTGCCGCGACGATGTATCCGAGCGGGGTCGGTGCCGACCTGGGAGCGACACCGACGACTCTCGGCGTCAAGCCGGCGGCCGGCGAGGATCCGGTCGGCCTCCGCACCGGTACCGAGCAGGGCCGCACCTACTGGCGTACGAATCAGGCCGCCAACACCGGCTACTTCTCGTTCGATGTCGACCGCACGTACGTCGAAGAGCTGGCCACGGACGACGTCGTCGTCAGCGTCACCTACCTCGACACCGGAACGGGCACGCTGCAACTCCGGTACGACGCGGCCACCGATCCCGCCGCCCACGCGGACGACGTCCAACTCAAGAACACCGGCCAATGGAAGATCGGCACCTTCGCCCTGAAGGACATCGGGTTCACCGACCGCCTCGGTGGCGCGGACCTGCGGCTGCAGGGCAGTGCCGACATCACGATCGCCGCCTTGCGGATCAGCACCTTCGGCGCCTCGGTTGAGCTCGGCGCGACGACGATCCAGAACGGCATCTCTCCACGCGACGGCGATCGTCCGGGCATCGTCACCGGAGTACAGGACGGGCGTCCGTACTGGCAGACCGACCGGACCACACCGGCGCCGGGCACGAACTTCCTGTACATGAACGTCGCCGACAACTACCTGTACGACAATCACGGCCTGGTGCTGGTCAGCGTCGACTACTTCGACGAGGGCAACGGCCAGTTCGGTCTGCACTACGACTCCCCCGGTGAGACGATCCCGGAGAAGTTCAAGAACTCCGAGGTCGTGACCTACGGCGACACCAAGACCTGGAAGACCTACACCTTCGCGCTGCCCGACGCGGTGATGACGAACCGGTCGAACGGCTCCGACTTCCGGATCCACACCGGCGACGGTGCCGTCGAGCTCAAGGTCGCGGCCGTGCGCGTCGCCAAGGTCGCGACCGTGCTCGACGTGACCGAGGGCCTGGTCACCCTGATCAATCAGGCAGCGCTCGTTCAGAAGGCAGCCCGCGAAGGCACGCGCGACGGGCAGTACCCGGTCGGCAGCCGCGCCGCCTTCCTCCAGGCGATCGACGAGGCCCGTGCCGTCGCAGCCACGCCCGGCGTCACCGACGTCCAGGTCAAGGCCGCCCTGCAGACCCTGCAGACGAGACTCGACGCGTTCACCGCCTCCGCTGTCGACACGAACTTCGCAACCACCGGTACGGCGAGCGCCAGCGGCGGCAGCTCAGCGGCCAACGCGAACGACGGCAATCACCAGACCGCGTGGACGAGCGGCGCCGGTGAGTCCTGGCTGCAACTCGATCTGAAGCAACGCCGCGCGGTGAACGATGTCCGAGTCGAGTGGGGGCAAAGCTCCTCCCCCGACTACACCGTCCAGGTCTCCAACGACGGCAGCACCTTCACCACCGTCGGCCGCACCGGCTCGCCCGGCGCCAACCAGTTCAGCCGCACCCGCTTCGCGACCACCAAGGCTCGCTACGTCCGCGTGGCGATGACCGGCGCCGACAACTTCGTCGTCAAGGAGCTCCAGCTTCGCCTGACCCCCACGGTCACGCCGACCCCGACCCTGGTGCACACCGTGAACCCGACCGAGGACGCGGTGGTCGCCGACTTCGACGCCACCCGGTACGGCGCGGACCGCAGCGGCCGGACGGATTCGACCAAGGCCATCCAGAACGCGCTCTACGCCTGCGAGGACGCCGGTGGCGGCACGGTCTGGCTCCCGGCCGGCAAGTATCTGGTCAAGGACACGCTCGAGGTCCACGCGTTCTGCACCTTGCGCGGCGACCATCGCGACCCGGACACCCACGCCAGGTCCAAGGACGACTACGGCACCGTCGTGATCGCCGATGTTGCTTCCGGCAACGATGGACCGGTGCTGTTCCGGGTCGGCGGCTCGGCCGGAGTGATCGGCGTGACGACCTACTACCCGCACCAGAACGCGACCCAGCCGATCCCGTACAACTCCACGTTCGAGATCCCCGGGCATGCCTGGATCGGCAACGAGAACTACATGATGTCGACCATCTCCGACGTCACCATGCTGAACTCCTACCGCGGCATCGGCATCAGCACCTTCCCCAACGACCACGGCAACACCTCCGCCACGGTGCACGAGTCGGCGACCGTCCGGAACGTCCGCGGAACCGTCCTCTTCGAAGGCGCCCGCGCCTACAACGGCTCGGACGTCGGCACCTGGGAGAACCTCACCCTCAGCAACTCCTACTGGGCTGAGGCTCCGGCGGCCTACCAGTCACCGGCGCGCGCCACGCTCGACGCGTGGACCAGAGCCAACGCCACCGGCCTCGCGCTGGGTGATCTCGAGTGGGACCAGTTCTCCAAGATCACGCTCTCTGATTTCCGGATCGGTATCCACGTGATCGCCGGCCAGCGCGCGCAGTTCACCGGCAGCTTCCTGCAGCCGGACATCCGGCGTACCGACATCGGGCTCAAGGTCGACGTGATGGACGACCGGTGGGGACTCACGCTCGCCGGCGGCCACATCGAAGGCAGCACCCAGGCGATCCAGAACAACTCCCCCGGCTACGTGAAGATCACCGGCACAGACCTGCAGGGAGCGCTCTCCGGCATCGTCCACCAGATGTCCGGCGCCGCCCCCACCTACCACCAGAAGCCCTTACCCGGTCCGGCCCGCAGAAGCCTGTACGTCGCGGTCGCGCCGCACGGCGTCGGCTACCTTCCCGCGGCCGACGCGACCAGCGCAGTACAGAAGGCGCTCGACAAGGCCGGGCGGGACGGCGGCGGCATCGTCTACCTGCCGGCCGGCTGGTACCGGATCCGCACGCACCTCACCGTTCCTGCGAGGGTCGAGTTGCGCGGTTCCTCCGCAGTACCGAACCGCGACCAGGGTGGCGCCAGCGCCGGCACCGTACTGCAAGCCTTCGAAGGACGTGGCACCACCGCACCGGATACGGCGACCGCTTTGGTGACACTCAACGGCGACAAGGCCGGGCTCCGGGGGCTGCGGGTGTTCTACCCGGAGAACAACCCCGGTTCCGCCGACGGCGTGATGCCTTACCCGTACGCCGTCCGCGGTAAGGGCGCCCAGACCTACGTCATCAACGCGGGCTTCCCGAACGCGTGGAACGGCGTCGACTTCACCACCTACCGCAACGACGACTTCGTGGTCCGCAAGCTCGCTGGTGCCTTCTTCGATCACGCGATCGCGGTCGGCCGCAGTACCGGCGGACGGATCGAGGGCGTGCTTTCCAACGGGAACGCCGTCACGCGAGTCGGCTACCAGCAGCCGTACTGGATGAACGAGGGCAACATCTTCGACCTCGTCATCGACAAGTACATGCGCAAGACCGCCAAGATCGTCACCGTCGACGGCGCCACCGGGCTGACCGTGTTCAACGTGTTCGCCTACGGCTTCCACGACGGTCTGGTCGTGAACGACGGCCAGGTGGACGCGTTCAACCTCGGCACCGACAACCTGGGCGACGGCGGGTACACCGTCAAGGTGACCAAGGGCGACGTCGAGGTGACCAACCTCGCCCGCTACAACGGCGCCACCAGCACCGGGCCGGTCACGCTGCACAACGTCATGGTGATCAACGTGGTTCAGAAAGCCATCTCGGTGGCCGCCTCCCCCGCCACCGCGGGCACGGTCGCGATCGCGGGCAACGAGTCCGAGCCGGGCACCTACGAGGTTGGCGCGCAGGTGACCGTGACGGCGACGCCAACATCGGATAGCGTTTTCCAGAACTGGACCGTGAACGGCGAGGTCGTGGCCACCACACCGGCGTACACGTTCACCGTCGCCGCGGACCAGATTCTGACCGCGAACTTCAGCCCGGGCTGACAGCACGGGACGAAAGGGCGAGATGTCTGACTCGACGAACCCCCATCAGGTCGCGATCGTGGGCTGCGGCATCATCGGCCGCACCCACGCCGACACCGTCGCCGCCCGGCCGGACGCCGAAGTGACCGCACTGGTCGACGGCGACCCGGCCGCGCGGCAGGCACTGGCCACTCGGCTCAAAGAGGCCGGCCAACCGGAGCCGAAGGTGTACGACGACCTGGCGGCGGCGCTGGCCGGATCGGACATCTCGCTCGTCGCCATCTGTACGCCGAGCGGCACCCACGCCGCGATCGCCGAGCAGGCGCTCAACGCGAAGCTGCACGTCGTGATCGAGAAGCCGCTCGACGTCGACCTGATCCGGGCCCGCCGCCTCGGCGCGGCGGCCACCCGGGCAGCCGGCCACGGCGTCATCTCCTCGGTCATCAGCCAGCACCGCTTCGACCCGGGAAGCGCTCTCGTCGCGGACGCCGTCCGGGCCGGGCGGTTCGGGACGATGACGTCCGCGGTCGCCTCCGTCGCCTGGTGGCGAAGCGACGAGTACTACGCGTCCGCCGGCTGGCGTGGCACCTGGGCGCAGGACGGCGGCGGCGCGCTGATGAACCAAGGTGTCCACACGGTCGACCTGCTGCTGTGGTTCATGGGCCGGCCGGTAAACATCCAGGCTCAGGCGATCCGCGCGGCCCACCACGCGATCGAGGTCGAGGACACCGTGGTCGCCACGCTCTCTTTTGAGTCCGGTGCCGTCGCCACCCTGCACGCGACCACGGCCGCGTTCCCCGGCGGCCGGACCCGCGTCTCGGTGCACGGCACCGCGGGCGGCGCCGAGCTCGAGGACGACGTACTGCGTCGCTTCAACGTCGACGGCGGCTCCGACGACGTGACGGTCGACGCGGAACCGCCGGGCGGCCACGTCGCGCAATACGAGGACATCTTCGATGCCATCGGCAACGGTCGGCAGCCGGGCATCACCGTCCACGACGCCATCGACGCACTCGCCACCGTGCGCGCGGTCTACGTCGCCTCCACCCTGCAGCGGCCGGTCAAGTTCGCCGATGTTCTCGAAGGCCGCTACGACGACGTCGAGGTCAGCCGAGGCATCGGCCTACCGCCCCGCTGACGTCTCGCCGGGCTCACGCTTGTTGAGAATGCGCTGGTAGAGATTGTGATCGCGCCAGGCGCCGTTGATGTGCAGGTACTCCGGAGCGAACCCGAACTGCGTGAAACCGTTCTTCTGCAGGACGCGCTGCGAGGCCTCGTTGTCGACGAGCGTGCTGGCCGCGATCCGGTGCAGCAACAGCTCGGTGTCGGCGAGCTCGCAGACGGCGGCGACGCCGGCCGACGCCAGACCACGGCCGACCTCGGCGGCGTCGACCCAGTAGCCGAGATCGGCATTGCGCCAAGGACCGCGCACGATGTTCGACAGTGTCATCGTGCCGATCACCCGGTCACTGGTGGCCAGCACCCACGGCACGATCAGGTCGTTGTCGAGCGCGGCCTGGAACCGGGCGGCCTGGAAGGCAGGCTCGTACCACTCGTCCTTGCGCACCGGCTCCCACGGACGTAGTTGCTCACGGCACCTGTACTGCGCGGCGCAGAAGGACTCGGCATCGGAGGGGCGCACCAGCCGGAGTTCGACGTCGGCGGTGAGCTGGCGGGTCAGATTCATTTGGGTAGCCTACGAGCCTGGCTCGAGCCGCCCACGCGGGGTGTGAACGCGTCGTGGAAGATCGTCGAGGCGGCGCCGACCGCGGCCGCGTCGGCCTGCAGCATCGATTCCTCCACCGCGACCGTCCGGGTGCCTTTCGCGATCGGGTGCGAGTTCACCGCCCGGTCGATCTCGGCAACGAACACGCCGGCGATTTCCTTGGCGAACGCAGGCCCACCCAGAACGATCAGATCGATGTCCAGCAGATCGACCAGGCCGACCGCACCCTGCGCAATCACCGATGCGACTTGGGTGACCGCCTTTTCGGCCGCCTCGTCGCCGGCCGCGGCCGCTTGGCAAACCGCCTTGTACCGTTTCGCCTCGTCGGTGGCGTGCGGATCGGTTTCGACATAGCCGAATCCCTGCGCAATCACCGGCAACGACGCGGTCGGGTTGCATTCGGCCATCATCCGCGGGCCGTTCTGCGGGTCCCATTCGCCCATTTTCAGCGCGCACAACTGACCGAACTCACCGGCGTTCGCGGTCAGGCCGCGGTAGATCGAGCCGTTCAGGATCAGCCCGCTGCCGACGCCGGTGCCGAGATAGAGGTAGGCGAAGTCCCGGGCCCGGGCCGACCGGCCGATCCAGCGTTCGCCGATCGCCGCCGCCGTACCGTCCTTCTCCACCAGCACCGGGTGATTCAGCTTCTGCTGAAGCAGTTGACGGATCTTCAGACCGCGCCAGGCCGGCTGCAGCGGCAGGTCCAGCAAGGTGCCGTCGGCGTTGATCGGACCGGGGACCGCGACACCGACCCCGAGCATCGAGGCGGGATCGACCTGGCTGATGCTCAGCGCGGCGGTGACCGTGGCCGCGGCCAGATCCACCAGCCTGCCCGCGTCCAGGTCGGCGGCCAGGTCGACGGTCTCGCGCCGGACGATCGTGCCGTCGAGGTCGACGACGGCGACCGTCAGCAACTCCGGGTCGATGTGGATGCCGACGGCGTGGGCCGCGTTCGAGCGCAACCGCACCGGAGTACGGGGTTTGCCGAGTCGTTCGGCGCGTTCCTGGGCCTCTTCCACCAGCAGGCCCTGCTGCAGCAGGATGCGCAGGATCCGCGACACCGATTGCTGGGTCAGCCCGGTCCGGCGGGAGATCTCGGTCCGGCTGATGATGCCGGCCAGCCGGATCGTCTCGATGATCACGGCCTCGTTGAAGGAGCCCAGGTCGTACTGGTTCGCGCCGGATCGGGTCTGCTCCTCGAGCGCCACGGCGTCACTGTCGGACGTGACCATCGCCTGCCTCCTGTCCTTCCCCTCGCCCGTTCACCTTTCACCCCGGTCCGAGCTAGCCGCGATCGTACCCCGCGGCGTCAGCCGGTCCGGTGAGGTCTTCGAGGTTCGCGGTCGTCGTCTTCAGCTCCTTCACGGCGCTTCCAGAGCGCCGTCGATGCGCCGGACGCCGGCCGCCCACTCGTCGTGGCCGGACAGTTGCGCGGGATAACGCGCCGCCGCCTCCAGATCGATGTCGATCCCCCAGCCGGGCGCCTCGTTCGGCGTCAGCCACCCGTCGACGATCCGGAGCGTGCCGGGGAAGACCTCGTGCGTCGCCTCGTCGTAGATGTGGCCCTCTTGGATGCCGAAGGCAACGGAACTGACGTCGAGGGCAACGTTGGCGGCGGCACCGATCGGCGAGGTGTCCCCCGGCCCGTGCCACGCGGTACGGACCCCGCACAGCTCGGCCAGGTCGGCCACCTTGCGGGCCGGCGTCAGTCCGCCGATGTCGGAGATGTGTGAGCGGATGAAGTCGACCCCGCCGTCACGCACCAGCCGTACCGCGTCACCCATCGAGGTGGTCAGCTCACCAACGGCCAACGGCACCGGCGAAGCGGCCCGTACTTCGGGCAGCCGGTCCCAGTGTTCGGGCGGCAGCACGTCCTCGAGGAAGAACAGCCGGTACGGCTCGAGCGACCGGGCCAGCACGACGGCCTCCTTCGGCGTCAGTCGCGAGTGCACGTCGTGCAGCAACTCGATGTTGTCCGGGAGCGACTGACGAGCCGCGGCGAACAGGTCGGGCGTCGTACGGAGGTAGTCGCGTGCCGACCAGCCGTTGCGGTACGGCGCGCCGGGGTACAGCGTGGCGAGCTGAGGCGCGCCGTACCCGCCACCGCCGGGCGTCGACACCTGCAGCCGGATGTGGCGCCAGCCCTGCGCGACAAACTCCTTCGCCTGTTCGAGCGTCTGGTCGATGGTGATCCCACCGGCATGGATGTAGGTGTCGGCGGCGGCCCGGACCTTGCCGCCGAGCAGCTCGTAGACCGGCATCCCGGCCCGCTTGCCCGCGATGTCCCACAGCGCCTGGTCGATCCCGGAGATCGCGTTGTTGGTCACCGGACCACCACGCCAGTAGCCGGAGAAGCCGGCCAGCCGGACCAGATCGCCGATGTCGCCGGGGTACCGGCCGGTCAGCAGCCGGGCCAGGTGCTCGTCGACGAACGTCTGCACCGCCTTCCAGCGCTGCGTGAAGGTCGCGCACCCCAGGCCGTAGAGCCCGGGCTCGGTGGTGTCGATCTTCACCACGACCAGCGGAATCCCTTGCGGTGCGGTCACGATCGCCCGCACGGACCGGATCCGGATCTCGTCGCGGACCGGCCAGGGCTGGGCGAAGGTGGCGGGCGTCTCCTGGGTCATCAGGTCTCCAATCGATCGGTGGGAAGGTCGAGCTCGTACCGCGCCTGGAACCCGAGCACGGTCCGGACGGCGGTCAGGTCGATCGGCACCTCGCGCCCGACGAACCGCCGCAGCCGCGGTACCCCCGGCGCGAAGGCGTCCAGCAAGGCCTCGGTCTCGTACGGCGCGTTGGTGGTCGGTGCGGCCACGAAGAACTTGTGCGCCCCGGACAGCGGCGCCGTCAGCCCGAGTTCGATCGCATACGCCGCGTCGCGGGTGTCCAGGTACGACCAGCCTTCCCGTACGCCGAACGCTGGATCCTCCCGGACGTGCTCGGCCTGCCGGGTCAGCACGTCGGCCGAGTTCACGTGCGGGAAGCGGAACGCCACCACGTCGATCCCCCAGTGCCGCCAGGCCATCCGGGCGGTGTTCTCGTCGTTCTGCTTGGACAGCGAGTACCAGTCCGCCACATCCGAGGGGATGTTCTCGTCCAGCGGGAAATACGCCGGCAGCGGTCCGTGCGGGTTCATCGGTACGCCGTACGCGTTGATGCTGCTGGCGATCACGGCCCGCTTGATCCCGAGCGCGCCGGCCTGCGCGAGCACGTTGAAGGTGGAGATCACGTTGCCCGTGTACACGTCGTACGGCGTACCGGCGTCGCGGTGCGCCAACGCGGCCAGGTGCACCACGAACTCCACGTCCGCCAGCGCCTCCGCGACGTCGTCCTCCGACCGGGTGTCACCGATGACCACCCGGTCGGCCTTCAACGACGAATCCTCGACAATCGTCAGCGCGGTCACCAGCGCACCCAACTCGCTCAGGTGGCCGGTGGCGACCGAACCGATCCGCCCCACCGCACCCGTCACCAACACCCGCCGCCCCGCTAGTGGTGAAGCCACTTGGACCGTCGCGGCCCAGCCCCGCACGTCAGCTCGGAGTGAGACCGCGACTTCCTCCCTTCGAAGATCGGGGACTGTCGGTCCCGCCTGATTGGATCCGGAACATGTCCCGGTTCAGGATGTATCCGACGACCGTGCAGCAAGCTGCACTGCTGCTGCAATGCAGCCACGCCCGGTTTGTCTGGAACCTCGCTCTGGAGCAATGGTCGATGTGGAGGCGTGACAAGGCCTTCACACCCGGATTTGCGGAGAAGGGCCGGCAGTTGACCGAGGCGCGAGCCGAGTTCGAATGGTTGCGGGCCGGTTCCCAGACTGTTCAGCAGCAGGCCTTGCGGGACTTCGACCACGCAGTCCGCAGCTTCTTCAAAGGAACGCATGGACGCCCGACCTGGCGCAAGGCCGGCTGCCATGAAGGGTTCCGTATCGTCGGCCCTCAGGCGTCTCGTGTCGTCAAGCAGAACCGGAAGTGGGCTGCGGTCAATGTGCCGAAAGTCGGCTGGGTCCGGTTCCGGACGTCCCGTAGCGTGCCGCATGCCAAGTCGTACCGGGTGACCCGCAGCCGGGACGGTCGCTGGCACATCGCCTTCGCCGTCATTCCGCCACCGCTCCGTGCGCCGGGTACAGGTGGAGTTGTCGGTGTGGACCGTGGCATCACCGTATCGGCGGCATTGAGTACCGGCGAGCTGCTGATCTGCCCCCGGCTGTCGGACCGGGAGTCCGAACGGCTCAAGCAGCTGCAACGTCGCCTGTGCCGATGCCGACGCGGCTCCAATCGGCAGAAGCGATACAAGTCGGCGATCGCGAAGCTCTACACCCGCGCACGAGACCGCCGCAAGGATTGGGTGGAGAAGACCAGCACCGACATCGAGCGACCGGGACAGTATTTGCCGAATCGCCGCCGTGCAAAAGCCGGGCTCAATCGTGCCATCCTGGCCAGCGGCTGGGGGGACCTCGTGAAGAGGCTCGAGGACAAGGCTGCCGGACGGGTCGAGAAGGTCAACCCCGCGTACACGTCGCAGACCTGCAGCGTTTGCGGGCACCGTGCGCCGGAGAACCGCAAGAGCCAAGCGGTCTTCCGGTGCGCCGCCTGCAAACATCAAAGCAATGCGGATGTGAATGCGGCGATGAACATCGCGGCCGGACGGGCCGTCAGCGCACGCCGAGAGACGCGGGTACCGGTCTCGCTGAAGCGTGAACCTCAACTCGCTGCCTCCAGGTAGTAGTTGGAATCCCCGGCCACCATGGCGGGGAGGACGTCAATCTTTGATCCCTCCTGACATTCCTACCCCGCGCAGGAACTGTTTCTGGAATATCAAGAAGAGCACTACCGGGATGAGGACCGCCAGGAACAACGCGCTCATCTGCAGGGAGAGGTCGGTGGTCTTGGCCACTCTGGGCAGGGCGACCGAGATCGGCTGGAGCTTCGGGTCGGGCAGGACCAGGAGCGGCCAGAGGTAGTCCTTCCAGGATCCGATCACCGTGAGCAGGGCGACCACACCGATGATCGGCTTGGACATCGGGACGATCAGGGCGGTGAAGAGGCGGAGGTTGCTCGCGCCGTCGATCCGCGCCGCCTCGATCAGCTCGCGCGGGATCGCGTCGAAGTACCGCTTCATCACCAGGATGTTGAACGCCCCGGCCGCTTGTGGGAGCCAGACCGCCCAGAAGGTGTTCTGCAGGTTCCAGCCGAACACGGGCATCTTGAGGATGGTCAGGTAGAGCGGGACCAGCGAGATCACGCCGGGCAGGAACAACGTGGCGAGCACGGCACCGGTGATCAGCGGGCCCCACTTCGGGCGCAGCACGCTCAGCACGAAGGCGCCCGTCGTACAGACGAACAGCGTCGAGAGCAGTGAGCCGATCGCGATGATCGCGGTGTTGCCCAGGTACGAACCGATCTGCACCTGGGTCCACGCGTCCGGCACGTTGTGCCACTGGATGCCGCTCGGCCACAGCTCCATCGGTCCGCGGATGATGTCCTGGCTGGTCGACAGCCCGGACTTCACCAGCCAGAGCAGCGGCCCGACCCCGGCGATCACCACTCCGATGAACAGCAACACCTGGATGACGGGCAGTGCGTACTGGACCAGCGGCCGGCGCCGGTCCATGGCCGAGATGATGCCGCGCTCCTGCGCTTCCGCCGTCATGTCGTACTCCAACGTCTGGTCAGGAGGTGGTAGACGACCGACAGCACGCACAGCACCAGTGCCAGCAGCACGCTGAGCGCCGTGGCCGCGCCGAAGTCGCCGTTGATGAACGCGTACCGGTAGATCAGCAGCAGGATCGTCGTCGTCGCGTTGTCCGGGCCGCCACCGGTGAACAGGAACGGCTCGGTGAACACCTGGAACGTCCCGATCAGCTGCAGCAGCATCATGATCAGGATGATTCCGCGGATCTGCGGGATCGTGACATGCCAGACCCGCCGCCAGATCCCGGCCCCGTCCAGCTCGGCCGCCTCGTACAACTCGTTCCGTACGCCGGTGAGCGCGGCCAGGTAGATGATCGAGGTGGCCCCGGCGCCGGCCCAGGTCGCCTCCAGCACGATCGCCGGCATCGCCAGGTGCGGCGAGTTCAGCCAGGCGTACGGACCGAGCCCGACCCAGCCGAGGATCGCGTTGAAGACGCCGGAGCCGGGATCGTAGAAGTACTTCCACAACAAGATCGCGACCACCGGCGGTACGACGGCCGGCAGGTAGGAGATCACGTTGTAGAGCCAGCCGGTCTTGCGCAACTCGCTGATGAACACCGCCAGGAACAGCGGCACCGGGAAACCGAAGACGAGGGCCAGCAACGCGAAGTACAGGGTGTTGATCGTTGCTTGCGGCAACTGTGGGTCGGTCAGCACGTAGCTGAAGTTCGCCATCCCGACCCATTCGGGGGTGGTGACCAGGTTGTTCTTCTGGAAGGACAGCACCAGCCCGCGCACGATCGGGCCCCAGGAGAAGTACAGGAAGGTCAGGACCAGCGGCAGGGCGAAGACGACCGCGCTGAGACCGCCGGAGCGCAGCCAGTTGGCCGGGCTCCGACGGGACCGCTCAGTCTCCGAGGTGGCGATGGTGGCGGATCTTGTCAGCAGAGCCATGACGGCTACCGGCCCAGGCGGGCGTCGATCTTCGCAGCGGCGTCGGTGAGTAACTTGTCGATGTCCGCGTCCTTCTTCGTCAGTACCTGCTGCACCACCGGGTCGAGCAGGGCATAGACCTCCTGCCCCTTGTTCGACGGCTCCGGCAGCAGCTTGAGCGTTTTGGTCGACTCGATGTAGCCCTTGAACTGCTCGACCGGCACGTTGTTGTACGGCTCGCGCCACTTGTTGTACTGGTCGTAGGTCTCCTGGCTCAGCGGAGTCACGCCGGGCCGCCCGACGAAGCCCTTGTCGGCGATCGCGTTCTTGGCGTCCTGTACGGCGAGCGCCTGGCTGGTGTACTTGTCGAACTCCTGCGACTTGATCCACTTCAGCGCGGCCACGATCTCGTTCTTGCTCGACTTCGGGTTGATCATCTTGATCGAGCCACCGGTGAGGGTGCCGTACGGGCCACCGTCCTGCGGCAGCGCGCCCTCGCCGAAGTCGGCGGGCTTCATGCCGAAGTTCTTCACGCACATGTCGTAGGCGTCCGGCGCCTGCATGATCATGCCGATCTTGCCGGCGGCGAAGTCCTGGCGCGCCTCCTCCTGGTTGTAGAGGAAGTTCGTGCCCATCGTGTTGTCGGTCCAGCGCATGTCCTTCAGCAACTGCAGCGCCTTCTTGGCCGGCGCGTCGTTGAAGGTGCTCTTCTTCCCGTCGTCGCTCTGGACCGTGCCGCCCATGCTGTAGGTCATGGTGGTGAGCATCCAGCCGCCGGTGTTGTCCTTGGTCAGCTGCGCGTAGCCGGCCCTACCGGTCTTCTCGGTGATCTGCTTCGCGTACTGCCGGACCTCGTCCCAGCTCGTCGGCGGCTTGTCCGGATCCAGCCCGGCCTGCTTGAACAGCGCCCGGTTGTACGCGAGCCCGACCGAGAAGGCCTCGAACGGTACGCCGTAGATCCGGCCCTTGTCGTCCTGGACCAGCTTCAGCGTCTCCGGGTTCAGGTCCTTGGTCAGGTCGACCAGCTTCAGCTCGTCGGTGATGTCGGGGAGCTGCTTGTTCGGGATCATGTTCAGCGGCTCGGTGAAGCTGATGCTCATCACCG
Source organism: Kribbella voronezhensis (assembly GCF_004365175.1). Classification (NCBI taxonomy): domain Bacteria; kingdom Bacillati; phylum Actinomycetota; class Actinomycetes; order Propionibacteriales; family Kribbellaceae; genus Kribbella; species Kribbella voronezhensis. The sequence goes on from NZ_SOCE01000002.1 coordinate 1,411,188, forward strand.
TCGGGAGCGAGCCACCCGCCACCTGAGCCTGGAAGGTCTGCGCGTCCCACGACGTCTCGGTCGACTTCACCGTGATGTTCGGGTGCTCGGCCATGAACTTCTTCACGTTCCGGTCGAACGCGGCCACATCGGCCGGCTTGTCCGGCTTCGGCCGGTTCCCGACCGTGATGGTCACCGGTGCGTTCTCGTCGATCGCCCCGGCGCTGTTCGCCGCCGGGGTACTGCCGTCCGCACAGGCCGCCGCCGCCAGCAGCACTGCCGCCGAAGTCAGGGCTACGGCGCACCTAGCCGTTCTCTTCATCGGAACTCCTCGAAATCTCCGCCGATCACCCCGCCACCGGGCGGTCTGGGGTGTGGTGCGGGCCACACAAGGCCAATTCCGGGTAAGTTAAACCATGCGTGTTACTTTATCAATGCCGAGTTCGGCCAGAGCGATCCGCAACGCGGCCGCGACATCTTCAGTCGTCGCCGGTCGACTCCGCCATGCCACGATTCAAGCCGGTATGAGCACGTCGAGTGCGGTGAGGCTGTGGTGACCGGCCGGGAGGAGCGGGAGGCGGACCGCAGGTGTTGGGATCAGGCCTTGGGCGTGGAGAGCTGCCTTGATGACCGTGGGGTTCGGCTCGGCGAACAGAGCTCGGGACAAGCGGGCCAGGCGGTGGCCAAGAGCGCGGGCCGTGGCGACGTCGCCGGTGTGCCAGGCGTCGATCAGGGCGACGAACTGTTCAGTGGCAAGGTGAGCCGAGGCAAGGATTCCGCCCTGCGCGCCGAGGGCGAGCAGCGGGGAGATGAAGAGATCGTCACCGCCCAGTACTGCGAAGTGCGGCGGTAGGGCGGCCATCAGTTCGATGGCGTCCTCGGTGATGCCGGCCGCGTACTTCACGCCCACCACGCCGGGCAAGGAGCCCAGCCGCGTCAGCGCGGAAGCCGACAGGGCCTGCCCCGTGCGGTAGGGCACGTGGTAGATGACGAGCGGGACGGGACTGTTGGCGGCGAGTTGGGTGAGGTAGGCGATTGTTCCCGCTTCGCCCGGGCGCACGAAGGGAGGCACCACTGTCAGCGCCGCATGCACCTCTCCCCTGCCCCGCAGGTCTTCGAGGGCTTGTGGAGTGCCGGCGCCGACGATCAGCTTCGCGTCGTGCTCACGGCAGACGATGGCCGCAACGTCGACGACTGCCTGGCGCTCGGCTTCGGTGAGCGAGCTGGGTTCACCGGTGGTGCCGAGCGCGACCAGGCCGCTCGCGCCGGCTTCGAGCATCCGCCTCGCGAGAGCCTCGAGTGAGTCGAGTGCGACGGCTCCCCCAGCGTCGAACGGAGTGATCAGCGGGATGAACAGGCCAGTCAGGGTCATGTACGCAACCCTCGACTGCCGACACCGGCAAGGTCTAGTTCAGCTTTCTGATCAGAACCGTAAGCTGACCTTATGCTCGATGTCCGGCGGCTCCGGCTGCTCCGCGATCTGTCCCAGCTCGGGACGATCGCGGCGGTGGCGAAGATCCACACCTACACGCCGTCGGCGGTCTCCCAGCAGCTGGCCGCGCTCGAACGTGAAGCCGGGGTCGCACTCCTGGAGAGGTCAGGTCGGCGGGTCGTGCTCACACCGGCGGGCGCAGTGCTGGCGAAGCACGCGGAGACCGTCCTGTCCGCGCTCGAAGAAGCGGGCGCTGCCGTGGCTGCGGCCGGCAACGAATTGTCCGGACCCTTGCACATCGGTGCCTTTCCGACCGCAGTGCGGACTCTGCTGCCGGAAGCGTTGGTGACGCTGGGCCGCGATCATCCGCGTCTCGAGCTGATGGTGACCGAGCTGGATCCGGCCGACGCTCCTGAGGCGTTGCGGGAGCGTCGGTTGGACGTGGCTCTCATACACGACTACGACGTGTTGCCCACTGCGGGCGGGCAGGGTCTCGAGGAGTCGCCGCTGTTGGAGGAGACGGTGTTCCTCGCAGTACGGGCCGGGAGCGGGTTCGCCGGGATACATAGTGCTGCGGACGCCGCGTGGATCGCGGGAACTCCCGGGACGGTCTGCCATGCAGTGACCCTGCAGCTTTGCCACACGGCCGGATTCAGCCCGCGCATCCGGCACTACGCCGACGACTTCGCCGCAGTACTCGCGCTGGTGGCGGCCGGTCAGGGAGTCTCACTGGTCCCTCAACTGGCAGCGGCCGACCCACCTTCCGGCGTACGGCTGCTCCCCCTCGGTGCCCGGCGAAGGACTCGCATCGCGCATCGGTCCGGAGCCGCCGGTCATCCGGCCGTCATCGCCTTCACCGAGGCGGTTCGCGCCTCCACCGCCGGCTACCTCGCGCACTGATCGCAACAAATCGCCGTATGCCTGCATCGAGGGGGTATGACCGGGTCGCCGGCCCGGCTGAGTGGAGGTAGAGCGAATGGCTGCGGTGGATGGCGTCGATGTCGCCGGGTTCTGGGAGAACGGGTGGACGATCGTCCGTGGGGTGTACTCGAAAGACGATGTGAACAGGCTGCGGGAGGCGGCGCACTGGTCGCGCAAGCACTTCGGCGGCGACCTGCTGGCGAACCCGAGACTGCGCGAGGTGCTGACCGACGGGAACTTCGTCCGGATCGCCCGGCAGCTCCTCGACGACGACAAGATCGTGTACGCCGGCGACAGCGCCTTCACGGTGAACGGCGTCCAGCGCGGGTTCCACAAGGACAACGCCGACCGGGTCGACCCGAACGCTCCCGACTGGAACGGGCGCTACACGATCCTGCGGTTCGGGGTCTACCTGCAGGATCACTACCGGCACACCGGAGGCCTCAACCTGCGGCATCAGTCGCACAACACGCCGGACCTGAACGTGGGCGAGAACAAGTACGTCCGGACGCGCGTCGGCGATGTCGCCGTGTGGAGTCTGCGGACCACGCACAGCGGGAACGGCACCTTGCTCAGGTTCCCGAAGTCGAAGGCGCCGCTGCCGCACGAGCACAGCAAATACCCGAAGTGGCGGATCGCGAGCAAGGACGGCGACCGGATCGCGCTCTTCGCGGCGCTCGGCCTGGACGACGCCCACATGAGCCGGTACGTCGACTACCTCAAGACCCGCAAGTACATGTGCGACATCTGGAGCAAGACCCAGTACGACCAGGCAGCCCTGTCCGCGGCGGAACAGGCCGGCCTGATCGTCCGCAACGTTCCCACCGAGATCGCCGACGACCCGGCCGTCGGCAAGAACGTCGACTACGTGGCGCTGCCCTACTGATTGTCGAGGTTCGCCGTACGGGTACGACCTTCGAGGTGACAGCGTCATCGACTACAGGAGGAACCATGGCGGACGCGGTAGTGCACTTCGAGATCATCGGCGAGGACCCAGGGCGGCTGCGGGAGTACTACGGTTCGCTGTTCGGCTGGCAGTTCGCGGTCGGTGACACCGTTGCCGGATTCGTCTCGGAGGCCGGCAACTACGGCTTCGTCGACGGCAGTACGACGGGCGACGGCGCCGGCCTCAACGGCGGCGTCGGCGGCGGTGCCGGGTTCGCGCCGAAGGCACTCTTCTACGTCGGGGTCGACGACGTGGAAGCCGCGCTGCGCCAAGCCGAAGAGCTCGGCGGAACTCGGCTCTTCGGCCCCGAAGGCAAGCCCGGCTCCTTGGTCGTCGGCCAGTTCACCGACCCCGAAGGCAACCTGATCGGCGTCGCCGGTCCGGTGTGAGTGGTAGCAGCGGGGGTGGAGAGGTCGGAGGGAAGCCTCTCCATCCGCCGGCTATCCGAAGCCGCGGACCCGGAACTGCATCACGCGGTACGGCCAGCCCGCGTCGGTGTTCCACTGGCTGACGGACAGATGCAGGTCGCTGAGCGTCGAGCCGGGGATGACGTAACCGCCGTACAGCTGGGCCACGTGATTGCCGTTCTCCTGTCCCCAGGCGCCGCCGTAGATCAGGGTCTGCCGGTACGCCGTGTAGAGGTTCGACGTCGGCGTGTCCATGATCATCCCGTCGATCCGGTAGTCGCCGGCGTTGAACCAGGTCAGCACCCACTTCCCGCCGAGCGGCCGCAGGCTCATCTCACCGAAGCTCCCGGACAGGATCGGCGTCGCCGGGTTGCCCCAGTTCCAGGCACCGTCGCGGTATCCCCACGGCTCGTACGCCGCCGGGTTGGCCACCTGGTCGCTGCGGACCCGCTTGAGGATGATCGGCTTGTCCCGCTGGAACCCGGTCGAGTAGACGTACACGTACCCGTCGTTCCCGAGGCCCCAGGTGAGCAACTGGAACAGGCCGCCGTCGAGATCGCCCGGGAACTTCGCGCCGGTGTGGTACCAGCTCGCGCCGGAGTTGTCGGATCGCCAGATCTCCGTCCACACGACGTTGCCCAGCCCCTTGTTCACCATGGCGTGCAGATACATCGATCCGCCGATGGTGATCACGTCCGACGGCAACACGGTGGAGAACGTCGGGTTGTCGTGCGGGTAGTCCCACAACTGCTGTGCCGCGGCTCCCCCGACCGCTCCCGACCAGGTCACGCCGGAGGCGAGGTCCGTCGTGGTCGACCACAACGCGACCGGCGACCGCCACCAGCCGCCACCGACCGTCGGGTTCTCGAAGGTGTCGCCGAACATGAACAGCAACCGCCCGTCCGGCGTCCGGGCCGGAATCCCCAGATCGGTCGCCTGCATCCGGAACCGGTCGGTCAACCCGGGCCCGGTCAGATCCTTGACCTTGGTCGTCGTCACCGCTTGTACGGCGCGCGTCGTCGCGCCGGCCAGCGTGGGCGCCGCGAACAACGCTCCAGCACCAGCCACGGCAGCCTTCAGGAAGGTGGAACGTCTGATCATCGGCTCGGACGGCATGGTGACTCCTCAGCAGCGGGGCGGAGCAGATCTGGGAAATCGATTGCCCATCGACCTTCCCGCAGCCACTGACCGAAGTCAAGGACTCATTTCGCCGATCCTGAAAAGGCTTGTCACTGCCCCGGCGCAGTGCCGAAACTGACTGCGTGCCCGGGTCGCCAGACGAAGGGAGCGGACGTGGCCAACAGGGATATGTGAGGTTGTCGACGCCCGCTACGGCGAAGGGAGGACCGATGGCCGGCAAGGAGCAGTGAGGTAATTATCTGCCGACTCCGTGAGACGAAGGGGGCGCCTGCATGGCTGGCAAGGACCAGTGAAACCGGTTGTCGCGGGCACCCGTCCCCAACCGCCCGCGACAATCCTCAGTCGGTCCCCGTGGCGATCGGGCGGGTGGGGTCGGTGATCCATTCCGACCAGGAGCCGACGTAGACCGGCGCTTCGATGCCGGCGATCTGCAGCGCGAGCGCCTCGTGCGCGGCGGTCACCCCGGACCCGCAGTACACGCCGACCTCGCTCGAGGCATCCACGTCGAGGTCCGCGAAGCGCTTGCGTAGTTCGTCGGCGGAGAGGAAGTGGCCGTCTGCGGTGACGTTCGCGGTCGTCGGCGCGTTGACGGCACCCGGGATGTGACCGGCCACCTTGTCCATCGGCTCGACCTCGCCGGCGAAGCGCTCCGGTGCGCGGGCGTCGAGGAGCACTCCGGTCGATGCCAGCGCGGCGGCACCTTCGGCGTCCAGCATCGGGATGTGGCCGGGTGAAGCGACGAAGGTTCCGGCCGCGTCGGCGGGGACCGTCGTACTGACCTCTCCCCCGGCTGCCTGCCAGGCCGCGAAACCGCCGTCGAGGACGCGGACGTCGCGCACCCCGAAGTACCGGAAGATCCACCAGGCGCGGGCCGCGGCCATCGAGTTCGCGGCGTCGTAGACAACGACGGTTGTGTCCGGTCCGACGCCCGCCCGGCGTAGTGCGGCTTCGACGATGGTTGCCTCAGGCAACGGGTGGCGTCCGCCGGGGCCGGGTGGGCCGGCCAGCTCGGTGTCGAGGTCGACGAAATGGGCGCCGGGCAGGTGGCCCGCGTCGTACGCGTCCCGGCCGGGCGGCCCCATCAGGTTCCACGTCACGTCGATGACCACCGGGCGATCGGTACCCGAGTCGTTGGCCGAGCGCAACGATTCGGCAGTGATCAGCGGGTTCATACGGCGCCTCCGAACGGCAGGACCTCGGGTGACAGCGTGGCACGTGCACGGGCGGCGGTCAGGCGACGCCGGTGATGGCGACGGCACAGTACTTCGTACGCCGTCTCGACCACGTTGTCGGGATCTTCCATGTCGCCGACCACGAGCTGCTCGCCCTCGGTCACCATCTCGCCCGCGACCGTCCGGGCGTTGTGGGTGGCGCGTTCGCCGCACCAGCACAGGGCCTCGACCTGCAGCAGCTCCATCCGGTCGGCCAGCTCGACCAGCCGCGCGGATCCTGGGAACAGCATCGCGCGGAAGTCGGTGAGGATGCCGAAGCAGAACACGTCGATCTGCAACTCGTCCACGAGCCGGGCGAGCTGCTCGACCTGCTCGGGCTGATAGAACTGCGCCTCGTCACAGACCACGTAGTCGATCCGGCCGCCGTGGGTCAGCTCCCCGACGACGTATTGCCAGAAGTCGAAGTCCGGCCGGACCTCGATGGCGGCCGCCTCCAGCCCGAGCCGCGACGACAACCGCGACTCCCCGGCCCGGTCGTGGCTGGTGAAGATCCGGCCCAACCGCCCCCGCGCCTTGTGGTTGTGATCCATCTGCAAGGCGAGCGTCGACTTGCCGCAGTCCATCGTCCCGGTGAAATAGAGCAGGTCAGCCACAGGCCCCCATCCTGCCAAGTCCCTCAACCATCAGTGACTCCGGGGTGCGTCGGCTTTCGTTCTGAGCTGTCGCCGGGTTCTACTTGGTCGTGCGCAAAGGTGTGGTTGTCGGTCTGGTCTGGTGGCTTGCTCTCGTGGGGGGTGTGGTGCCGGCTCTCGCGGCGCCGGGGCGGGTCGAGGCGGGGTTGCGGGCGTACTTCGTGATCACGGCGCCGAAGCAGACCGCCAAGGTGGTCAGCGGGGTGAGCGCCAACGGCGGCACTGTCTACGCGGCGTACGACGGGATCGGCGTACTGGTCGTGCACTCGGCGAACGCGGAGTTCGCCGGCCGGATGCGCACGGTCGCCGGGGTCGAGAAGGTCGGCGCCACCCGTACGTCGGACCTGCCGCCGGCCGCCGCGAATCCGCAGCTCCCGCCCGCGCCGGTGGAGTCTCCCGACGCCTCACCCGAGGTCGCGCGGCCGGACATGACCCAGATCGGCGCGGACAAGGCCTGGGCGGTGAACCCCGGCTCGAAGAGCATCACCGTCGGCGTCCTCGACACCGGTGTCGACGACCAGCATCCCGACCTGAAGGCCAACTTCGACGCGAGCAGGTCGGCGTCCTGCGCCTACGGGAAGGTCGACACCCGGCCGGGCGCGTGGCGGCCGGTCGGTGAGCACGGCACCCACGTCGCGGGCACCATCGCCGCGGCCAAGGACGGCAAGGGCATGGTCGGGGTCGCGCCGGGCGTGAAGGTGTCGTCCATCCGCGTCGCCGAGGCGGGCAGCCAGCTGTTCTTCCCGGAGAACACCGTCTGCGCCTTCGTCTTCGCCGGCCAGAAGGGCGTCTCGGTCACCAACAACAGCTACTACGTCGACCCGTGGCTGTTCGCGTGCCCGTCGGATCCCGACCAGGCCGCGATCGCCGAGGCGGTCAAGCGCGCGGTCGCCTTCGCCGATTCGAAGGGGGTCGTCAACGTCGCCGCCGCCGGCAACGACAACTACAACCTGGCCGAGAAGGCCAGCGACGACTCCAGCCCCGACGATTCGACCCCCGGCCTGCGATCCGTCACCAACGACTGCCTGAGCCTGCCGACCGAGCTGCCCGGCGTCATCGTGGCAGCGGCCGTCGACGCGGAGAACCTGAAGGCGACCTTCTCCAACTACGGCCCGGACAAGATCACCGTCGCCGCCCCCGGTGTCGACGTCTACTCGACCGTCCCTGGTGGCGGCTACCAAACCCTGGACGGTACGTCGATGGCCTCGCCGCACGTCGCCGGTGTCCTCGCGCTGATCCGGAGCGCGAACCCCAAGCTCACCCCCGAGCAAGTGCGCGCCAAGCTGAGCGCCGAGGCCAACGACCTGCCCTGCCCCGCTTCGAACGGCGGCGAGTGCACCGGGTCGACGGCGGACAACTCGTACTACGGCGAAGGCCTCGTCGACGCGGCCGAGGCGGTCGGCGCCGCGAGCGCGGACACCCCGACAGCCGGCGTGACCATCACCAAGCCGGCCGAACAACTCGGCTTCGGTGGTATCCCCGCGATTCCGCTGCTGCTGAAGGGCATGAGCAGCAAGGGCGAGATCAGCTACACGGCGACCGGTCTGCCGCCGGGCCTGAGCATCGACAGCGAGCGCGGCTGGATCACCGGCGTACTGGCGCCGGGCTCCGGCCGGTACAAGGTGACCGTGACAGCGCGCGACGCCGACGCGAAGACCGCCCAGGCCGTCTTCTACTGGAACGTCTGGAGCTTCTAGCGCCCCTCGTCGACCAGCAGCGGGATCAGCATCTCGTCCTCGGTGAGCGAACCGTGCAGGCCGATCAGGCCGGCCTCGTTCGGATAGCGACGGCTGGCGACCAGCGCGACCGGTCCGAGCGACGCGACCACGACATCGCCGATGCGGGGCGCGACCCGATCCTCGACCGCCCCGAACCAGCCCCGGCCGACAGCGTCTTCGCGGCTCAGCACGAGCGCGTCGTCACCGAGCCGTTCGCGGTACGTCGACAAGACGTCGGCGGCGGCACCGTCGACGCAGTACAGGTGGCGGAATCGCGATTCGCCGCCGATCAGCTGGATGCCGTCGGTGAGTTCGGGCTCGGCGTCGAGATCGACCCGGTTCGCGGGGGCGACGTCGACCATGCCGTGGTCGGCGACGACCAGCAGTACGGCATCACGCGGAAGGGCAGCGCGCACTTGCGAGGCGAAGGCGTCTGCGGCGGCGAGCTCCTTGCGCCATTGCCATGACGCGCTGCCTTGCCCGTGACCGGTGTAGTCGAGTTGGGAGTCGTACACGTAGACCAGCGACGACTTTCCTTCCCGGCTGGCGAATCTGGTCGCGTCCAGCCGGTCCTCGACGGTGTCGGCGCCGCGGTGAGCGCTCCCCCGGAACGCGGCCGCCGTGAGGCCGGAGTTGTCGAAGCGTGCCTTGCTGACGTTGCGGGTGGCGACGCCGGCGGCCGCGACCCGTTCGAAAACTGTCTGATGTGGTTGCCAGCGGCGGGGATCGACCGGGGCATCCCACGACAGGGCGTTCAGCAGTGCGCCCGTCTCGGGCACGATCGAGGTGTAGCCGACGATGCCGTGGGCGCCCGGCGGCAGGCCGGTCCCGAAGCTGCTCAGGCTGACGCCGGTGGTAGACGGCACTCCCGCGGTCAAGCTGCGGCCTGCTAGCGAAGACAGGTAGGGAGCGACGTCGGCGTTGCGCCGGAGAAGGTTCCAGCCGAGGCCGTCGAGCAGCAGTACGGCGTACCGGGGTGCGGGTGGCAGGCCGAGCAGGTTCTGCTCGTTCGGGACCGACAGTGCGCCCGCTACCGAAGGGAGCACGTCCGCCAGGGATCCGCCGCCGTAGGCCGGCAGCACCGGGGTCGGGTCGGACACGGCCTACCTGCTGGTCGCGGACGACAGGGCCGCCGCGAAGTCGAGCACCTGCTGGATCCCGGCCGGGCCGTCGGCCGCGGCACTGATCCGCAGCGAGATGTCATCGGCGGCCACCGAACCGGTGTACCCGTGGTCGGCCTCGCAATTCGGGTCGGCGCAGACGGCCGGCTCGAGATCGATCCGGTTCACCATGCCCCAGCCGATCGTCAGCACGACCTCGCCGCCGGCCGAGCCCGGGTCCTTGCGGACGGAGGCATAGCCGGCTGGATTCGGCACCACGCGGTTGACCACCACCGCGTTCACCCGGTCGAGCGGGATCGCCTCGGTCGAGGTGGACGCGTACGGCGCCTGGATCAGGTCGTCCGCGGCGTGCTCGTCGGTGTGCCCGACGATCAGCCGGCTCGGCGTCAGCGCCAGGATGGTGATGTGCCGCCGGACCTCGTCGCGGTCGAACGTCGGCTCGTGTTGCAGCACGAACGCCCGGATCGGCTCGCCGGCGATCGCCACCGCGAGGGAGTCCGCCACGACATCTGGGTAGTAGCCGCACCGGTCGATCGCGTCGCGCAGTTCAGGCGAGGCGTCCGCGAGCTCCGGGACCGGCGCATTCAGGTCACGCATGGGCTCATCCTTGCACGACGGCGCCCTGGCCCCGGACCGCCCTGTGGACGAACCGGAGCCAGGGCCGGCCTTTCAGCCGACGCTGGCCTTCCGTAGTACGGGAGCGCCGGCGGCGCCGGCCACTGCTACCAGGACCACTCCGACGACGACCTGACCGACAAGCAGCAGCAACCCGGAGTTGCCTTGCGTGAGCGGATGGCCTCCGCTGAAGACGAGTCCGCAGAAGGCACCGAAGCCGACCACCGGCAGCCCGACTCCGACCACCGGTACGACGGCGGCAAGGCGAGCCGACCTCTCGATGACCTTCAGCGGTACGCCGGAGCGCCGCAGCGCCTTGGCCGGGCCGGCCTGGTCGAGCGCGGTCCCGACAGCACCGGCCGCCGTGGAGGCTGCTCCGGTGATGAAGACCAGTCCCAGCAGCAGCGCGACGCCGAGACGCATATCGAGCAGCATCCCCGCCTCGTGCTCGTCCTTCTCGGAATCCGTCAGCGGCACCACATCCGGCACCACGCTGTAGAGGACCGTGCGAACCTTCTCGCGATCCGCGGCGCCGGGTACGACGATGGTCACCGCCTGATCCTGCGAGGTCACCTGTCCCTTGATCCCCGCCGCGTCGAGCTTCGTGCGCGCATCCTTGACCACGGCAACTGTTCGACCCTGGTCCGGGTAGAGCTTGAACGCCGTGTCGGTCCCGTCGCCGGAGATGCCGTACGGCATGAACAACGCGAGGAAGCCGGTCACGAACCCGCTCAGCACCAGCGCGGCAACCGGCCGGAACGCTCCCTTCGGGTCGTCGACGAGTCGCCGGCCGGCCAGCAGTCCGACGGGGCCGTTCGCCGTACGAGCCAAGATCTTGCCGATCACCTGAACCGCCCAGGGGCCGACGATTCGTACGGCGAGCGCAGCCATTCCGACCCCGATCACGATCGGCAGCAGGGCTCCCCCGGTGCCGACGATGCCCAGCATCACGGGGCCGATCACCAGCAGGCCGAGGCGCAGCGCGCTGGTTGCCTTGCGCGTCTGCCCGCGAACGACGCCGAGCGGCGTGATGCTGACCCGGCCCAGACCGATGAGCGCGCTGATCACCGAGAGAAGCGGTACTGCGGCCAGTACGACAAGGACGACCCACCAGCTCGCGGTCAGATCGTGCAGGTACCACTGACCTCCGCCGATCGGGATCCGGGCGATCAGCGGACTCAGCACGGTGTACCCGATCAAACCGGCGACTGCACCGGCGAACCCGATCACGGCCTGCTCGACAGCACTCAGCCGGAGTACTTGGCTTCTGGTCGCGCCGGCCAGGCGAAGAGCCGCGAGCCTGCGTTCGCGGCGCTTGGCTGCCACCCCGGCGGCTTGGCCGACGAGGCTGAGCAGTGGAAAGAGGACGAGCGCGACGCCGAAGGCGACGAGTGCGAGCAGAATCGCGATCCGCTCCGGGAAGGCCGAGCCGTGCCAGCTCGCCAGGTACTTCGGGTGGTACTTCTCGCCCAAGCCCGGCAGGTCCGGGGTGGCTCCCCGGACGATCACCAGCTCGTCCTTGGAGGACAACCCGTCCGCCGAGATCACGCCGGTCGGCTTGGCGATACCGAACCGCTTGCTCAGATCGTTGCCGGCACCACCCGACCACAGCTTGGCGACAGCCTGCGAGACGAAGACCTCGCCCGGTTTCGGAGCATGCGGCAGACCCGGTGGAGGCGCGAGCCGGGCGTTGCGCTGCTCGTCGGTGACGGCGAGGTCGTACCGCAGTACGGGCTTGCCCGCGACCATGTCCTTCACCTCGTGGGTCACGCCGACCGCCGTCTTCGCGTCCGCGTCGTCCGTCGTGCGCCAGCCGATCCGGTCGGCCCTGTGGGTGAGGCCGAGCGTTCCGGCGATCAGGAAGGTGAGCAGCAGGGCGACCACCGCGGTCGCTCCCAGCGCCGCGAGATTCGCAGCGCGGCCGCCGGGACCCGGACGGCGCACGAAGCGCAGCCCGAGATCGGTCATCGGATTCATCGGTCGCTCACCCGGCCGTCGACGATCCGTACGACGCGGTGGCAGCGGGCGGCTACAGCGTCGTCGTGAGTGACGACGACCACCGCCGCGCCTCGATGGGTGGCCGCGCCGACCAGCAGATCGATCACCTGTGCTCCGGTCGCCGCGTCGAGGGCACCGGTCGGCTCGTCCGCGAACACAGCCTGCGGCTCGCCGACGAGCGCACGCGCGATGGCGACGCGTTGGGCCTGGCCGCCGGACAGTTCACCGGGCCTGCGGTTGACCTCGTTCGCCAGGCCTACTTGGGCCAGTACTGCGCGGGCTCGGCCGATCGCGTCCCGCCGGGAGACGCCGTCGACCATCAGGGGCAGCGCGACGTTCTCGTCCGCGGGGAGCTCGGCGAGCAACTGGTTGTCCTGGAAGACGAAGCCGAGGCGGCGACGTCGCAGTACGGTCCTGGCCGCGTCGTTCAGTTGGTCGACGCGGTCGCCGCCGAGCCAGACCTCGCCCTGGTCCGGGCTGAGGATGCCGGCCAGGACGTGCAGCAGGGTGGTCTTGCCGTTGCCGCTCGGCCCCATCACGGCGAGGGCTTCGCCGGCTCGGACCGCGACGTCGACACCGGCCAGGCCGACGACCTCGCCGTAGAACTTGACCAGGCCGCGACCGGCGAGGACGGTGCCCTCGCCGGGGACCTGCTGGACGGGCTGCTGGTACGTGGTGTGGGGACTCGGGTAGCTCATATCCGAAGGCTTTCGCGGATGGCGCTTCGGATCGTCGGCCCGCGGTCCGGTTCTCCTACCGTCTTTCAGTGGTCTTGCGGCGGGGCCGCGTAGTACTCAGGTCGTACGTCCTTCGCCGAACGCCGAGGGGTAGGCGTCGCGATAGCTGGGCAGTCGGCCGGCCGGTGTGTCCACCGACTCGGCAGCGAGTACGCCGTGGACGATGGCTCGCGCCAGCGCCTGGGCGCCGGCGGCGAAGACGGTCTCGAGCTGGATCAGCGCGGCCGGATCGGTGACGGACAGCCGGGGTATGCCGATGGTCGTCGAGACGGCGAAGATGGCGTCACCGTCGACGAGGGTGTGGATGGGATCGATGGCGCGGGCCAGTCCGTCGTGGGCGACCATGGCCATCCGTTTGGCGGCCGCCTTGTCGAGCGGGACGTCGGTGGCGATGACGGCGATCACCGTGTTCATGCCGGGCAGGGGGCCTGCCGGGCCTTCTGGGGGCGGCTCGGTCGGGGTCTGGAGCCGGCCGAACTCGTTGTCGACGGCGAAGCGTTCGCCGTACAGGCGGCCCTGGCTGTCGACGGTCGAGCCGACCGCGTTGACGACCACCAGCGCGCCGACGGTGGTCCCGTCGTCGAACCGGACGCTCGCCGATCCGACGCCGCCTTTGAGTCGGCCGGTGCGGGCTCCGGCGCCGGCACCGTAGTTGCCCTGCGCAACTACTTCGTCGGTGGCTGCCTCGATCGCCCGTCGCCCCCAGTCGGCCGTCGGCCTGGCTTGGAAGCCGCCGCCTCTGCCGAGATCGAAGAGCACCGCGGTGGGCACGATCGGTACGACGTCGTGCTCGCCGGCGCCGACTCGGACGCCTTGGCCTTGTTCTTCGAGCCAGCCCATCACGCCACCGGCCGCGTCGAGGCCGTACGCGCTGCCGCCGGTGAGGACGATGGCGTTCACGCCGGGGTTGGAGTTGACCGGATCGAGCAGGTCGGTCTCCCGGGTGCCCGGTGCTCCCCCGCGGACGTCGACACCGGCGATCGCCGTACCGGGGAAGTGGAGGACTGTCGTACCGGTCAGGTACGGCGCGTCGGTGCGCTCCACCTGACCGACCCGCACGCCGGGAACATCGGTGATCGCGTTGTGGGGACCAGGTTTTGGCATGGGTCCTGTCTAGCAGAAACCCGGTTGCGGGCGAGATTAGTTTGGAACGCATGGACGCTGATGTGCTCTGTGGGTTGCTGGCCGAACCGTCGAGGCTGCGGACGTACTCCGCGGTCGTCCTCGGCGCGCGCGGACCGGAGGAGATCGCGGGCTCGACCGGGCTGCCGCTGCCGGTTGTCCTGAAGTCGGTGCAGCGGTTGAGCAAGAACGGTCTGCTCAGCTCTGCCGCGGACGGCCTGGTTGCCGACGAGACGGCGTTCAAGGACGCTGTCCGGTCGAGCCGGCCGGAGCCCGAACCGCTCGACGCCGACCCCGCGCGCGACGCTGTACTGCGCGCCTTTCTCCGCGACGGTCGCCTGGTGATCATGCCGACCGTCTACAGCAAGACGCTGATCGTCCTCGAGTACCTCGTCCAGTCGTTCGAACCGGGTCGCACCTACGCCGAACCCGAGGTCAACGCGATCCTCAACACCTTCCACCCCGACCACGCCACCCTCCGCCGCCAACTCGTCGACGCCGGTCTCCTCACCCGCACCACCAACCACTACACCCGTCCGCACACCTCGTAGCTGGTCCAAGAGCACGTCAGGTCAAACGACGGGCTGGAGTGTCTTGTCGTGGCTTTTCGTTGGGCGCTATCCGAATGGAGGTGTCGAGGACGGTGGCGGAGTCGGCTGAGACGAGGACCGAGCGCAGGTCGAGGCGGACGACCTCTTCGAGTTCGAGGGTGAGCCGGGCGACGCGGTGCAGGAGGTTCTCGATCGCGGCGATGTCGACGGGGTCCGAGCCGCGGTAGCCGTACAGCAGCGGCGCGGCGCGCACCTCGCGGACCATCTCGGCCGCGTCGGCCGTCGTCAGCGGCGGCATCCGGTACGCGCGATCGCCGAGCAGATCCGTCGCCACCCCGGACAGCCCGAACGACACCACCGGACCGAACGACACGTCCTCCTGCGCCGAGATCACCACCGGCACCCCCGGCGGCGCCATCTTCTGGACGACGAACTGCGCGCGCCCCGGATCCGACGCGACCCCGAAGGTGCTCGTCATCTCCGCCCACGCCTTGCGCATGTCGTCCTCGTCGTGGATGTGCCGCCAGATGTCGGCGAGGTCGGGCCGCATCCGCCATTGATCAGCGGTCGCCTTCAAGATCACCTCGAAGCCGAGATCCGCGGCCCGCGCGACCGCCTCGTCCGCCGACAGCACCGGGAACGCCGGCAACACGCTGATGCCGTAGAAACTGAGCAGCCGCTGCCGATCCTCATCCCCCAGCTCGGCCCCGCTCGGATACCGCTGCAGGAACTCCGTCACGAACGCCTCGGCACCGGACGTGTCGATATCCGGCAGGTCCGGGATGCTGCTGTCGGCGCGACGCCGCCACTCGGCGTACTGCGTGACCTTCGCGAGCGCGCCGACGGCGTACTGGGGTGAGGAGTACGACGGGATCGAGCCGCGCGCGGCGCCGCCGTACTCGTCGGGGACGCGCAGTTGCTCGGGGACGCTGCGGGAGGCGAGGAAGGTGGAGACGACCGGCTTGTCGGAGCCGGCGGCGGCCGCTGCCAGGACCTGAGCGACTTCGGCTCCGTTCGACTGGACCGGCGGGGTGAAGATGACGACGACCGAGTGCACGCGGTCGTCGGCGAACACCTCGCTGAGCGCGGCGCCGAAGTCGGCGGCGGTCGCCTCGGCGCTGAGTGTGCGCGGCTCCCCCGCTACGTCGAGGCCGGTGCTGGCGACCGTGTCGAGAGCGAGCAGCGTCAGCGCGTCGGAGTTGCTCACGATCGCGACCCGGCGCCCCTTCGGCAGCGGCTGGTGGGCCATCAACTGGGCGACGTCGAACAACTCGCCGTTGGTGTCCACGCCGATCAGCCCGCTCTGCCGGAACAGCGAGTCGACGGTTGCTGGCGGCAACGAACTGCGGCGGACCGTGTGCCCGAGCGGGACGCCCTGGGTGGCCCGGCCGGACTTCAGCGCGATCACCGGCTTGCGCCCGGCCAGCCGGCGGGCGACCCGACTGAACTTGCGCGGGTTGCCGAGGGACTCCAGGTAGAGCAGGACGACCTCGGTCGCCTCGTCGGAGTACCAGTACTGCATCAGGTCGTTGCCGGAGACATCCGCCCGGTTGCCGGCGGAGACGAAGCTCGACAGGCCGAGGCCACGGCCCGTCATGTCCGCGAGGATCGAGACCCCCAATGCGCCCGACTGGCAGAAGAAGGCGACGCGGCCGCGGCTCGGCATCACCGGCGAAAGGGTCGCGTTCAAGCTGACGCCTGGCGCGGTGTTGATGACGCCGAGCGCGTTCGGCCCGATCACGCGCATCCCGTACGACCGGGCGAGGCCGACCAGTTGCCGCTGGCGCTTGCGGCCCTCGTCGCCGATCTCGGCGAAGCCGCTCGACACCACCACCAGCCCGCGAACGCCTTTGGCGGCACAGTCCAGCACCACATCGACCGCCATCTCGGCCCGGACGGCCACGACGGCGAGGTCGACCTTCTCGCTGACCTCCCGAATCGTCCGGTACGCCGGTACGCCCTCGATCTCGTCCTCGGTCGTCTCCGCGTTCACCGCATACAGCCGGCCCGGGAAGCCGCTGTCGCGCATGTTGCGCAGGAGCGCGTTGCCGATCGTGCCCTCACGCCGGCTCGCCCCGATCACCGCGACACTCGCCGGTGTCAGCAACCGGGCGATCGAGAGCGCCTCGGACCGCTGCTCGCGAGCCTGCATGACCCCGAACGACGTGTCGGTCGGCGCGATGTCGAACTCGACCACGATCACGCCGTCCTCGAACTCGCGGGCCACCTTGTAGCCGGCCTCGGTGAAAACCGTGATCATCTTGCGGTTGTCCGGCAGCACCTCGGCGACGAACCGGGCGATGCCGTGCTCGCGGGCCGCCTGGGCCAGATGCTCGAGCAACAGTTGCCCGAGGCCCCGGCCCTGGTGGGCGTCCTCGATCAGGAACGCGACCTCCGCGGTCCGCCGGCCGGTCCGCTCGTACCTGCCGACGCCGATCATCGCGTCGCCGACCGTGACGATCAGCGCGAGCCGATCGGAGTAGTCCACCTGGGTGAACCTGGCGACATCGCGATCGGACAGCTCCGGATACGGCGCGAAGAAGCGGTAGTACTTCGACTGCTCGGAGACCCGTGCGTAGAACGCGACGAGCAGGTCGGCGTCGTCGGGGGTGATGGGCCGCAGATGGGCGGTCGCCCCGTCCCGCAGTACCACGTCCGCCTCGTACTCCGCCGGATAGCCGGGCGGCAGGTCGACGGGGCGGCTCGGGCCATACTGGGCCGGTCGCTGCGGCTGCTGCTCCGGCGTCGTCACTCGGCCAGCGTACTCAAGCAACGGATTCGGAGGACGCAATTTCATGTGGTGGTTGAGTGCGCTCGGGGGCCTTGTCGCGGTCGCCACCGGGTTGCTGAGGCCCGGCGACGCACTGGACGTGATCGAGCGGATCGCCCCTGTGCTGGTCTTCCTGGTCGCTGTCACCGTGATCGCCGGGCTTGCCGACGCCGCCAAGGTGTTCGAGGTCGCTGCGCGCGAAGCGGCCCACCTCGGCCGGGGCAGGACCTGGCGACTCTGGCTGCTGGTGGTGATCTTGGCCACGGCGTTGACCGTGGTGCTCTCGCTCGACACCTGCGCCGTCCTGCTGACTCCGGTGGTCCTGGCGATGGCGCGGCAACTCGACATCCCGCCGAAGCTGTTCGCCTTCACCACCGTCTGGCTGGCCGGCACGGCGTCACTGCTCCTTCCGGTGTCGAATCTCACGAATCTGCTGGCCCTGCACCGCTTCGACCAGCTCGGGCTGGGACTTCGGGACTACCTCGGCCTGAGCTGGCGACCGGCGATCGCGGCCGTCGTCATCACCGTGGTCGTGCTCGCCTTGCTGTTCCACCGCGACCTGCGCCGCACGTATGTCGTACCGGAGACGCCCGGGCTCGACGACAAGGTCCTGTTCTGGGGGTCGGCCGGAGTCTGCATCGCGCTCGGACCGGCGTTCGTCACGGGGATCCAGGTCGCGATCCCGGCGAGCATCGGCGCGGTCGCTCTGGTCGTCCTGTTCGCCGTACGCCGACGTTCCGAGCTCACCTGGGCCCTCATCCCGTGGCAGTTGGTCATCACGGTGGTCGGGCTGTTCCTCGTCGTCGGCGCACTCACCGCGCACGGGCTGGAAGGCCTACTCGGGTCCATCGCGGGCACCCACGGCCAGGGCCTGGCGGCCGACCTGCGGCTGACCGGAACAGCGGCTTTCGGCGCGAATGCGGTCGACAACCTGCCGGCCTACCTCGCGATGGAACCGGTGGCCGCGGCGAACGGCCACCGGATGATGCTGCTGCTGATCGGGGTGAACTGCGGCTGCCTGCTCACCCTCTGGGGCTCGCTGGCCACCCTGCTCTGGCGGGATCGCTGCCTCGCCGCGGGCGTGCGGATCTCCTGGTGGTCGTTCCTCTGGCGTGGTCTCGTGCTGACCCCGATCGTCCTGATCGGGACGGTCCTGGCCCTCAACCTCGGCTGACTCCGAAGACGGACCGTCGGCCGAGGTCGAGGCAGCCCGCCGGCGGCGAGGCCAGCGGACCCACGGAATGGACCAGTGATCGAACATGTGTTCGACTGTAGTCCGATCCATTCATGATGTCCAACTCGGTTCCAGCCCCTCGAAGACGGCCGCGACGGCGGTCCGGTGAGCCGATCGCGCGCCGTTGCGCGAGGGCGATTGCCTCCTGCATCCGACTGGGTAATAGTGCGGTCCATGAGCGAGGAACAGAGCACCTCGGACAACACCCGGGCCTTTCGCGACGCGCGGGACTTCCTGATCGCGCACCGCGAGGACTACGACACCGCGTACCGCGACTTCAGCTGGCCGTCCTTCGACAGGTTCAACTGGGCCCGCGACTGGTTCGACGCGCTCGCGGTCGAGCAGCCGGACGTCGCGGCGCTCACCATCGTCGAGGAGGACGGCGAGGTGAACTCCCTGACCTACGGGGAGATGGCCGAGCGGTCGCGGCAGGTCGCCGGGTGGCTCACCCACGCCGGCCTTCTCCCGGGCGACCGGGTGCTCATCGTGCTCGGCAACACCGTGCCGCTGTGGGAGGTCATGCTCGGCTGCATCCGGGCCGGCGCGGTGATGATCCCGGCGACCACGCTGCTCACCGACGCCGACCTGGCCGACCGGATCAGCCGCGGCGGCGTACGGGCCGTCGTCACCGCCTCCTCCGATGCTCCTCGCTATGAAGGTATCGCCGATCACTGCATCCGCGTCGCCGTCGGCGGACCTGTGGACAACTGGCTCGACTACGACGACTCACGCTCGTACGACGGGCCAGTTCCCGACGTGGACACAGCCGCCGACGACTCCCTGCTGCTCTACTTCACCTCCGGTACGACGAGTCAGCCCAAGCTGGTCGAGCACACCCAGGTGAGCTACCCGGTCGGTCACCTCTCCACGATGTACTGGATCGGCCTGCAACCGGGCGACGTCCACCTCAACGTGTCCTCGCCGGGCTGGGCCAAGCACTCCTGGAGCAACGTGTTCGCGCCCTGGAACGCCGGCGCGACCGTCTTCCTCTACAACTACACCCGCTTCGACGCCGAGAAGATGCTCCAGGTCCTGCAGACCTACGGCGTGACGACGTTCTGTGCGCCGCCGACCGTTTGGCGGATGCTCATCCAGGCCGAACTGTCCGCGGTCGAGGTCCAGATCCGCGAGTGCATCTCGGCGGGCGAGCCGCTCAATCCCGAGGTGATCGAGCAGGTCCGCAACGCCTGGGGCATCACCATCCGCGACGGCTACGGCCAGACCGAGACCACGGCCCAGATCGGCAACCCGCCCGGTCAGCCGGTGAAGCTCGGCTCGATGGGCCGGCCGCTGCCGGGGTACTCGATCGCGCTGGTCGACCCGGCGACCGACGAGGTCGGCGACGACGGCGAGATCTGTATCGAGCTCGCTCCCCCGCCGGTGCCGCTGATGCGTGGCTACCGCGACGCCAAGGACATGACCGACGAGGCGATGCGCGGCGGTTTCTACCACACCGGAGACGTCGCGAGCCGCGACGAGGACGGCTACATCACCTACGTCGGGCGGTCGGACGACGTGTTCAAGGCCAGCGACTACCGGATCTCGCCGTTCGAGCTGGAGTCCGTGCTGATCGAGCACCCGGCCGTCGCCGAAGCAGCGGTGGTCCCGTCGCCTGATCCTGTGCGGCTGGCCGTGCCCAAGGCGTACGTCGTACTGGCTGCTGGGCGGGAGCCGTCGCGGGAGCTGGCGGAGGAGATCTTGCAGTTCTGCCGGGACCACCTGGCGCCGTACAAGCGCATCCGGCGGATCGAGTTCGCCGAGCTGCCGAAGACGATCTCCGGCAAGATCCGTCGCGTCGAACTGCGGGCGGACGAGGCGGCCAAGGTCAGCAGCGGCGAGTCCACCCAGTACACCTATGACGAAGCCGACTTCCGCGACGCCTGACGAGATCCGCTGCCGGACGCGGTGAGCGTGCTGCAATAGGCGGATGTCGCACGACACCGGACTGGGAATCGCGGCCGTCGTAGTACTGCCACTGCTGGTCGCCATCGCTGTCGTGGGATCGCGGCTGGCGTCGCTGCGGCACGACAAGGGCATCGTCACCGCCGCCCTGCGCGCCCTGGTTCAGCTGGCCGTGGTCGGGGCCGTGGTCGGCTTTGCGCTGAAGTCGATCTGGGGCACGCTCGCCTTCATCCTGATGATGATGACCATCGCGACCATCACCAGTGCGCGCCGCATCCGGCACGTCGCGGTGGTGCCGGGTCAGTACGCGTACTGCGCGGCCGCGATCGGCGGCGGGGCCGCTGTGGTGTTGCTGCTCCTGGTGCTTCCCGGCGTTGTGCCGCGCAATCCGGGGAGCATCCTTCCGATGGGCGGCATCGTGGTCGGCGGCGCGATGAACGCGACCACGCTCGCCGGGCGACGGCTGTTGTCGGAGTACGGCGGGCGGTTCGGCGAGTTCGAGGCCGGGTTGTCGATCGGGCTCCTGCAGCCGGATGCGTTCAAGCTGGTGGCCGGGCCGGTGGCGGGGGACGCGCTGCTGCCGGCGCTCGACCAGACGCGGACGGTCGGGCTCGTGACGCTGCCGGGGGCGTTCGTCGGCATGGTGCTCGGTGGAGCTTCACCGACGGCGGCGGCCGCGCTGCAACTCGTCGTACTGATCGGTCTGCTCGCCGCGGGGTCGATCGCCATCCTGGTCACCACCGAGCTCCTGGCGCGCTCGTCGTTGCCCGACGGGCGTACCGTTTCCTCATGAGCGACGACAAGAGCCTCTTCAGCCGGATCGACGAACTCGTTGCCGAAGAGCACGAACTCCGTACCAAGCACGCCGCCGGCCAGGTCGCCGACGACGAGGAGAAGGCCCGCCTGCACAAGCTCGAGGTCGAACTCGACCAGTGCTGGGACCTCCTCCGCCAGCGCCGCGCCAAGCGCGAGTTCGGCGACGACCCCGAGACCGCCCAACCCCGCCCGGCCGACGTCGTCGAGGGCTACCTGAACTGATCTGACCCCGTACGACGCACCCTTTCGCGTCTCCTCCGTCACGGCTCGGACAACGTTCGGGCGCACGGCGCTCACATTCTCGTCTGCTGTGCCGTCGTAGCGGTGGAACTGTTCGAGTGGGTGGAGGAAACAGATGAGTCAATCGTCCGAGATCGTGCGCGGGTTTGCGTTGCACCTGGTGGTTGAGGATGTGGACAAGAGCGTCAGCTGGTATCAGGCGGCGTTGGGGGCGACCGTGACCCGGGTTCTTCGGATGCCTGGCGGTGCGGTCGCGACCGCCGAGCTCGACGTACACGGTTTGGCCGTGGCTCTGGCGGCGCCCGTTCCTGGCACCAAGCTCGCTACGCCGTCGGCAACCGGTACGTCGGTGGCCGCTTATCGGCTGGTGGTCGCGGATGCTGACGCGGCGATGCGGCAGGCTGTCGCCGCTGGGTCGACCGTCAGCGCCGAGGTTCACGACGCGTTCTGGGGTGTTCGGACCGGGGAGATCCTCGACCCGTCGGGACATCGGTGGGCGTTCGATCAGCAGCTTCGCGAGGTGTCGGTCGAGGAGATCGAGAAGCGGCTGGCTGAGCTCGTTGCAGGAAGCTGACCCGAGCGCGTCAGGTCAGAAGCCGCGGAGTTTGTCCGGGGTGACGCGGATGAGGACCGAGTAGCTGTCGTGGAACTCGTCGGCTGACATGCCCAGGTTGGCGATGCGTTCGGCGTACTTCGTGGTGTAAGCGGCTCGTTCTTCGTCGGTGAATCCGGCGTCGGCGATCACCGCGGAGCCGGTGAGTACGCCGACCTCGCCGCCGTAGAAGGTCGCGTTGAAGTTCGCGGAGACGCGTGCGCCGGCGCCGATGTTGCGGAGCTTGGCCGTGTTCGGCTGACTGGCGATCAGGAGTTGGCCGTCGTTCCAGAGGAACCACACCGGCGTCGGCGCCGGCGTACCGGACGGGGCGACCGTGGTCAGCCAGATCACCAGCTCGTCGTCGAGCTGACGAGCGATCCGTGCGCCGAAGGAGGTGCTGGTGTCGATCGAGAACATCGGAGACGACCTTCCGTAGACAGCTCAGGACGGACCCAGGCGTCCCCACTCGATCGCCGGGCAGCGGTTCATCACCATCGTCAAGCCCGCTGCCGTCGTTCGGGTGTAGGCGTCCGCATCCATGACATCCAGTTGGAACCACACCGCCCGGGCGTTGATTCCGACCGCCTCGTCCGCGATCGCCCCGGCCAGCTCGGACCGGACGAACACGTCGACACAGTCCACGGCGAACGGGATGTCCGCCAGCGACGCGTACCCCGGCTCGCCGTGCACCGTCTCCGCCGACGGATGCACCGGCACGATGCGTTTCCCGTGTCCCTGCAGGAACCGTGCCACGCCGTACGCCGCCCGGCTGGTGTTGTTCGACAGCCCCACCACTGCCCACGTCTGGCAGTCGGCGAGGATCTGGCGGATGTCACTCTCATCGGCCCATGCCATGCGCCCATCCTCTATCACCAGCCAAGATCAGCCACGCAGATAAGTCAGCACAGCCGAGACGCGGCGGTCGCGGCCGTCGTCGAGGTGCAGCTTGGCGAAGATGTTGCCGACGTGTTTGCGGACCGCCGCCTCGCTCACCACCAACTGCTCGGCGATCGACGAGTTCACCCGCCCCTCGGCCATCAACGCGAGCACCTCCAGCTCACGCGGCGTCAATGCCGCGAGCGGCCCGTCGTCGCGCCGCCGGGCCAGCAGTTGACGAACCACCTCGGGATCAACCACCGTGCCGCCGTCGGCGACCCGGTCCAACGAAGCCAGGAACTCGGTCACATGCCCGACCCGGTCCTTCAGCAGGTACCCGATCCCGCCGGTCGTCGACTCCAGCAGCGACGACAGGTACGCGTCCGCGACGTACTGCGAAAGCACCAGGATCCCGATGCCGGGCAGCTCGGACCGGATCGCCGCGGCCGCGCGCAGACCCTCGTCGCTGTGCCCGGGCGGCATCCGTACGTCGGTGATCACCACGTCGGGCGGCTCCTTGCGCACCACGGCCAGCAACGTGTCCGCGTCACCCACCGCATCCCGCACTTCGTGGCCGGCGCGATCCAGGATGCTCGCCAGACCTTCCCGCAACAGCAGCGAATCCTCAGCCAGGACGATGCTCAGTCGTCGAGCCGGCACGGGCTCTCCATCCTCAATCGGGTCGGCCCACCGGGTGGGCTGGTCAGGTCGAGTGTGCCTCCCAACGCGTCCAGCCTGGTCACCAGCCCGGTGAGTCCGGTCCCACCCGCGGGATTCGCGCCGCCGATGCCGTCGTCGGTGATCGTGACGACCAATTGGTCGTCGACGATCCAGCCGTCCACCTCACACCGGCTCGCCTGCGCATGCTTCGCCACGTTGCCGAGTGCCTCGCTGACGACGAAGTACGCCGCGGCCTCGATCGGCGCGGGCAACCGCCGCGGCAGCTCCATCCGAACGGTCACCGGCAGCGGACTGCGATCCGCGACCTCCCGTACGGCGGCCTCCAGCCCGTGGTCGATCAGTACCCGCGGATGAATGCCACGCACGGCCTCCCGCAGGTCGGCGAGAGCGGCCTCGGCCTCACCGTGCGCCTTCACCACCAACCGGCGCCCCTCCCCCTCGGGCAGGTCGAGTTCGGCCAGGCCGAGGGTCATCGTCAGGCCGACCAGCCGCTGCTGGACGCCGTCGTGCAGGTGCCGTTCGATCCTGGCCCGCTCGGTCTCGAACGCGTCGACGAGGTCCAGCCGGGACCGACGTAGATCGGCGAGGTTGCGACGGAGTTCGTCCTCACGTGGTCCGAGCATCACCTTGGCGAGCTCGGCCTGGCCGGCCGCGAGCCAGCCCAGCAGGTACGAACTGACCGTGAACCAGATCGGCCCGAAGAGGACCAGGAACAGCAGGCCCTCCCAGAAGGTGGTCAGCGTCCACGGCCCCATGCCGATCTCGTCGCCGTCGGCGATGAACGGCGCCACCAGCGTGATGCCCAGCACCGACAGGCTGACACCGGCGAACAGTGCGTTGAGCGGCCAGAGGAAGACGCCGAAGAGGAACCCGTAGCCGAGAGCCCGCACCGACGCCTGCTCGCGGCGCCGGAACCGCAGCCGCTCCCGCAGCCTTGTCGACTGCGGCATCTGCGCGTGAGGGCTGCTGATCCCCGCCGGCATCATCAACCGGGCTCGGTAGCGCTCCATGATGCCGACCAGCACTCCGAGGAGCGGAAACCCGGTCAGCAGCAGTACGCCGACCAGGATGGGGCTCAGGAGTGCGCTGACTGCCGCCGCACCGATCAGCACGGTGATCGTCGCAGCACCGGCCGGGACCGAGCTCAGGAGATAGGCATAGCTGCGCCAGGGCCAAGAGGAGACGAGGTACCGCCTCGAAGTGAGCGCTGCCCAGGCCGTGTTCATTTCCCCAACCCTAGGGCCGCACCTGGCTCCAGCGCGGTAGCGTGCGCGCTACCGCGGTACTCCCCTGTAGACCAGGGTGAAACCAGGTGCGCGGCGGTTGGCTGGAACCATGACCAGCACCGCGCCGACGCGCCACACCGTCGTACCGAGTGAACCGCCTGCCCTGCTGCTCGACGGGGTCACCAAGACCTACGAGTCCAAGGCCGGCGCTGTTCAAGCCCTGCGGGGCGTGACGTACCACTTCCAGCAGGGATCGTTCACCGCTGTGATGGGTCCGTCGGGCTCGGGGAAGTCCACCTTGCTGCAGTGCGCGGCCGGGCTGGATCAGCCCACGGCCGGGACGGTGCTGCTCGGCGGCATCAGGCTGCAGGGACTCGGTGAGGTCGAACTCACCAAGCTGCGCCGCAAGCAGATGGGGTTCGTCTTCCAGGCGTACAACCTGTTGCCCTCACTGACCGTCTTCGACAACGTCGCGCTCCCCCTGCGCCTGACCGGACTCCGGCCCGGCCGCCAGGATGTGCTCGCGGTCCTGGACCAGGTCGGCCTGGCGGACAAGGCCAAACGGCGCCCCGCGGAACTGTCCGGTGGTCAGCAGCAGCGGGTCGCGATCGCCCGTGCGCTGATCACCCGGCCGGCTGTCTTCTTCGCCGACGAGCCGACGGGTGCGCTGGACAGCCAGACCAGCCGGCAGATCCTGGGTTTGTTGCGCGAGGCAACCGATCGGGCGGGACAGACGGTGGTGATGGTCACCCACGACCCGGTCGCCGCTGCCTACGCCTCACGCGTGCTGTTCCTGTCCGACGGCCTCGTCGCGGGCTCTCTCGACCACGGGACCCCGGCTCAGATCGCGGCCGCGATGAGCGACCTGGAGCGCTGATGTTCGCCCTCAGCCGTCAAACGGTACGCCGTCACCTCCCCCTGTACGCCGGTTCGTTCGTCGCACTCGCCGTCGGAGTGTTCATGCTCGGCCTCGCCGCCACCGCGACGGCAGCCACCATCGCGTACCACGGGCCGGAGGCCGACAGCGTTCTCGTGAACCTTCCCGGCACGGACGGTGCCGAGCCCCATTCCGAACGGGTCGTGCTGTCGGGCGCGGACGCCTCCGGCCTGCAGGTGGTTCTTTCGCTGGTCGGAGTGATCAGCGGCTTCATCACGATCTTCGTCATCGCCAGCACGTTCGCGTTCGCGGTGGCATCGCGCCGCCGGGAGGTCGGGTTGCTCCGGCTGATCGGCGCCACGCCTCGGCAGGTTCGCCGGATGGTGTTCGGCGAAGCGCTGGTGGTTGCCCTGGCCGCTTCGCTCACGGGAGCGGTGCTGGCTCAGTTGGTCACCCCGTTCCTGTTGGCGAAGGCGTCGTACACCGAGCTCGCCCCGGTGAAGCTCGAACCGGCGAGCCCGTGGATCCCGCTCGGCATCGCGATCGTCGTGGGGCTGGTGGTGGCACTGCTGGGTGCCCGCTCGGCCGCGCGCCGGGCCGGTCGGGTCGGACCGGTCGAGGCACTGCGCGAGGCCGCACTCGAGCCGCCGCAGATCGGCGTGGTCCGGGTGCTGTTCGGGCTGGTGTTCCTGGCCGGGGCGATCGCGATGCTGGCCCTGATCCAGCCGGGGACCGGTGAAGGGGTGGTGCCGCTGGCCATGTTCACGCCGATGGTCCTCGTCGTGTCGCTGACCTTGCTCGCGCCGCTGGTGGTGCCGTGGATCGGCCGGCTCTGGGCGCTCCCGCTGGTCCGCTGGACCCAGGTGTCCGGCCGGCTGGCCCGCAGCAACGTGGTCGCGGCCCCGCGCCGGAGCGCCTCGCTGGCGGCGCCGATCCTGTCGATCTCGGCGATCGCCGGGTCGATGGTGCTCAGCCTGAGCTTCGCCGCCGACGCGGCCACCGCGACCATTCGCGACACGCTGACCGCTCCGATCGTGATCACCGCCTCGGAGAACTCGGGAGACCTGAGAGAGCGCATTCTCGCGACGCCGGGCGTTGCTGCTGCCGACGGCGGGATCAGCGTCGGGATCATCCGCGCCGACGGCGACTCCGCGGAACTCGAGGACGGCGAGGGCATCGATCCGGCCGTCGCAGCCCGCACCCGGGTCCTGACGCCGATCAGCGGCGACCTGGTGGAACTCGAAGGAAAAACCGTTGCTGTCGGCAAGGAAATGGCCGGTCTCGAGCACTACAAGGTCGGCAGCGAGATCAGCGTCGTCTTCGCCGATCGGACGAAGGGCAGCCTGCGAGTCGTCGCCGTCCTTCCGGATGCGCCCGGCGTGAACGGTTCCCTGCTGGTCCCGCTCGACCTCGCCCGGCAGCACGCGCCCAAGGCCGTGCCGGAGCACTGGTTCGTGCAGCCGGCCGACGGTGTCGAGCCCGCTCAGCTCATCGGCGCGCTCGACCGGCAACTGACCGGCACCGGAGCGCACGTAGTACGGGCTGAGGCGTGGGAACAAGAACAAGGCGAGGGGCTCCGGAAGGGAAACCAGTTGGGGTTGGTACTGCTGATCGGTCCGGCCGGGCTCTACAGCGGGATCGCGATCGCGAACACCCTGTTGATGGGCAGCCTCCAGCGCCGCCACGAGTTCGTCACCTCGCGCCTGCTCGGCGCGACCCCGGCCCAGATCCGCCGGATGGTCCTGTGGGAGTCGTCCCTGGTCGGCGCCGCCGCCCTGACGCTCGGCACCGTGATCACCGCGACGGTCGGAATCCTGCTCCGGCACGCGATGACCGAGGGGCTGCGAGACGTTCCGACCACGATTCCGTGGACACTACTGCTCGGAATCGGCGCTCTGTGCCTCCTTCTGGCCACCGGTGCCGCCACCGCACCCACCGCGTTCATCCTCCGGAGGACCAGCCCGGCCGACGCGGTGGGCGACTAGGGTGGGTCGGTGCTGGGCTCCGGACGAGGCAGCAGCGACAATGGCGCTGCCGCCGGACCGCCGCGGCGCGTCTCGTAAGAGTTGCTGGCATCGAGGAGTTCGCAGAACCGCATGGCACGCCGTACCAACACCACCGCCGAACCGGAAGACTTCGAGGAGCGCATCCTCGACGTCGACGTCTCCGACGAGATGCGCAGCAGCTTCCTGGAGTACGCCTACTCGGTGATCTACTCCCGGGCGCTGCCGGATGCCCGGGACGGGCTGAAACCGGTCCAGCGGCGGATCCTGTTCTCGATGGCGGAGAACAACATCCGCCCCGACCGCGGCCATGTGAAGAGCGCCCGCGTCGTCGGTGAAGTGATGGGTAAGTACCACCCGCACGGTGACGGCGCGATCTACGACGCCCTGGTCCGGACCGCGCAGCCGTGGTCGATGCGGCTGCCGCTGATCGACGGGCACGGAAACTTCGGCTCCCTCGACGACGGCCCGGCCGCGATGCGGTACACGGAGTGCCGGATGGCCCCGTCGTCGCTGGCGATGACGAACGGGCTGGACGAGAACGTCGTCGACTTCAAGCCCAACTACGACGGCCGCGAGGAAGAGCCGTCGGTGCTGCCGGCCGCCTTCCCGAACCTGCTGGTCAACGGCGCCGCCGGGATCGCGGTCGGGATGGCCACCAACATGGCCCCGCACAACCTCGTCGAGGTGATACAGGCGCTGCGGCACCTGATCAAGACGCCGAACGCCGACCTCGACGACCTGATGCGCTTCATCCCCGGCCCCGACCTGCCGACCGGCGGCAAGATCGTCGGCCTGGAAGGCATCAAGGACGCCTACCTGACCGGCCGGGGCAGCTTCAAGATGCGCGCCACCGCCCGGATCGAGAACATCACCCCGCGCCGCAAGGGCATCGTGGTCACCGAGCTGCCGTACACGGTCGGCCCGGAGAAGGTGATCGAGAAGATCAAGGCCCTGGTCCAGGCGAAGAAGCTGCAGGGCATCTCCGACGTCAAGGACCTGACCGACCGCGCGCACGGCACCCAGCTGGTGATCGAGGTCAAGAACGGTTTCGTCCCCGAGGCCCTGCTGGAGCAGCTC
This sequence comes from Kribbella voronezhensis, assembly GCF_004365175.1. Lineage (NCBI taxonomy): Bacteria > Bacillati > Actinomycetota > Actinomycetes > Propionibacteriales > Kribbellaceae > Kribbella > Kribbella voronezhensis. The sequence continues at coordinate 1,440,039 of NZ_SOCE01000002.1, forward strand.
TACAAGCTGACCCCGCTGGAGGACTCGTTCTCCATCAACGCGGTCTGCCTGGTCGACGGCCAGCCCCGCACGCTCGGCCTGCGCGAACTGCTCGACGTCTACCTGCAACACCGCTACGACGTGACGCGCCGGCGCAGCGAGTTCCGCCGGAAGAAGGCGCAGGACCGGCTGCACATCGTCGACGGCCTGCTGATCGCGATCCTGGACATCGACGAGGTCATCCAGATCATCCGGACCAGCGACGACGCGGCCGCCGCCCGGACCCGGTTGATGGACATCTACGACCTGACCGAGGTCCAGACCAACTACATCCTGGACATGCCGCTGCGCCGGCTGACCAAGTTCTCCAAGCTCGAACTGGAGACCGAGAAGGGCGAGCTCGAGCGCGAGATCGAGAAGCTGACCGCGATCCTCGAGGACGAGACGCTGCTGAAGAAGATCGTCTCGGAGGAGCTCGCCGAGGTCGCCAAGACCTACGGCACGCCGCGCCGGACGGTGCTGCTGGAGTCTTCCGGCGCCACCAAGACCGCCGCCGTACCGCTGGAGGTCACCGACGACCCGTGCTGGGTGCTGATGAGCTCCACCGGCCTGCTGGCCCGCACCAACGGTGTCGAGCCGTTCGGCGAGGGTGACGGCCGGGCCAAGCACGACGCGATCGTGTCGGCGATCAAGAGCACGGCCCGTGGTCAGTACGGGCTCATCACCAGCACCGGCCGGTTGATCCGGCTCGAGTCGCTGGACCTGCCCGCCGTACCGACCACGGCGAACGCACCGAACCTGCAGGGTGGCGCTCCGGTCGCCGAGTTCGTCTCGCTCGAACCGGGAGAGAAGGCCCTCGCGCTGACCACGATGGACCCCGACTCGGTCGGCGTAGCCCTCGGTACCGCGGGCGGCGTGGTGAAGCGGGTCGTTCCCGACCACCTGAGCAACCGCGACTCGTGGGAGATCATCCGGCTCAACGACGGCGACCAGGTCGTCGGCGCGGTCGAACTGAGCACAGGTGAAGAGGAACTCTGCTTCATCACCTCCGACGCGCAACTTCTGCACTTCGGTGCCTCGGTGGTCCGTCCACAAGGCCGTACTGCGGGCGGCATGGCCGGCGTCCGCCTGAGCAGCGGCGCGAAGGTGGTGTTCTTCGGCGCACTCACGCCGGACAAGGAGGCGCACGTCGTCACCATCTCCGGCTCCTCCTCGGCCCTGCCGGGGACGGAGGTCGGCGCGGTCAAGGTGACACCGTTCAGCGAGTACCCCGGCAAGGGCCGTGGTACCGGCGGTGTCCGCTGCCACCGTCTGCTCAAGGGCGAGGACGGCCTGCTGCTGGCGTTCGCCGGTACGGCGCCCGTCCGGGCCAGCGCGAACAGCGGGGCGCCGGTCGACCTGCCGCCGATCGACCCGCGTCGCGACGGTTCCGGCGTGGCGGTGGCGCAGCCGATCGCCGCGTGCGCTTCGGACCTGGCAGGCTGAGCCCATGAAGAGACTCGTCGCGCTCGGCGCGGTGCTGTTGCTCGTCGTCACCGGTTGCAGTGGCAAGAAGGACAACGGCGGCGGCAAGTCCGGCGACGATCCGGTCGCGCTGCTGACCGCGGCCAAGAAGACCATCGACGACGCGGCAAGCGTGCACATCGTGCTGACCGGCAAGGATCTGCCGGATTCCTCGCAGACGCTGGCCAGTGGCGACGGTGTGGCGACGCACGCGCCGGCGTTCAAGGGGAAGCTGACCGTTCGCGCGGCCGGTTCACCCATCGACGCCCAGGTCGTTGCCGTGGGCAGCAAGGTGTACGCCAAGCTGTCGTTCACGCCGAAGTTCATCGAGTTGCCGCCGTCGCAGCTGGCGGGTCTGGGTGCACCGGACCCGTCGATCCTGCTGGACCCGAACAAGGGCCTGACCGCCGTACTGCCCGGTCTGAAGGACGCGGCCATCAAGGGCGACACCCGGGACGGCTCGAAGGTGCTCACCGAGGTGACCGGCAAGGTGACCGGCAAGTCGCTGCAGGGCATCTTCCCGAAGGTGCCGGCCGACCAGGACTTCCCGAGCAGCTTCAAGATCGACAAGGACAGCAAGCAACTGGTGTCGGCGACGATCAGCGGCCCGTTCTACGACGGCGCCACCAGCAGCTACGACATCACCCTGGACAAGTACGGCGAACAGGTAGAGATCACCAAGCCGTGAGCAGTCCCAGGGCGCGGTTGAGCCTCGCCTCGGTTGCTGTCGCCTTCGCTGCCGCGGACACCTACGTCGTCGTACTGGCGTTGCCCGACATGATGTCCGGTGTCGGGCTGTCCGCGGACGAGTTGCAAAGGGCCGCACCGATTCTGTCCGGCTTCCTGCTGGGCTACATCGCCGTACTGCCACTGATCGGCCGGATCGCCGACGTGGTCGGCAGGACCCCTGTGCTCGTGGGCGCTCTGCTGTTGTTCGCAGTGGGGTCACTGATCACCGCAGGGGCCTACGACCTCTCGCTGATCGTCATCGGCAGATTCCTCCAGGGTGTAGGCGGGGGCGGTCTGATCCCGGCCACACTGGCTCTCGTGGCCGACCTCTGGCCGGCCGACAAACGTGGACTGCCGCTAGGCGTGGTCGGCGCAGTACAGGAACTCGGCTCGGTGCTCGGCCCGCTGCTCGGCGCTGTGGTGCTGGCGATCGCCGACTGGCGCTACATCTTCTGGCTGAACCTCACTGTCGCCGTTGTGCTCGCCCTGTTGCTGCGCGGCCGGCAGAGACCGCCGCTGTCGGCTGCGGTCGGCGTGCTGGCTTGTATCGCCCTCGGTCTCACCTTGACTGCTCCAGAGCGACTAGCAACCGGTGTGACGCTCGGCCTGCCGTTCGTACCGTTCGCCGGCGACTCCCGGCTACTGACCCCGATCGGTGTCGCCACACTCGTACTGGCCGTGCTCTGGCTCGTCCTTGTGCTGGTGAAGAACCGCAAGACGCTCGCCGACGTCACCAGCCAGGTCGACGCCATCGGCGCTCTCCTCCTGGCCTTGGCGCTCGCGGGAGTAGTGCTGGCCTTCGCCACCGCCGATCCCGAGCGTGAGGTGATGGCGCCCGCCGGGCCGTGGCTGCTGGTCGCCGCCGCGGTCTTCGCGATCGCCTTCGCGCTCTGGCAGCGCCGCAGCGCGACGGCCATCATCCCGAGCGGGCTACTCGGCGCCAGGCCTGCCTGGGGATCGCTACTGGTCAGCTTTCTCGTCGGCGCCGCACTGATCGCAGCGCTGGTCGACGTACCGGTCTTCGCGCGCACCACTCAGAGTGGCGGCCAACTGGCCGCCGCACTGGTGCTGCTGCGCTTCCTCATCGCCCTGCCATTGGGTGCTGTCATCGGCGGCTGGCTGACCCGTCGGTACGGCCTCGGGCTGATCACTGGCGTCGGGCTCGCCTTGGCCGGCGCGATGTTCGTCCTGATGGCCTTCTGGGAGCGCGGGGCACTCAAGCACGCCCCGGCCACGATCGTGCTGCTGGGCTGCGGCTTCGGCTTCGGCTTGGCGCTGTCGCCGGTCAACACGGCCATGCTGGCCGTCACTCGCGCCGACAGCCACGGACTGGTCAGTGCACTCGTGGTGGTCGCCCGGATGGTCGGCATGCTCGTCGGCGTCTCCGTGCTGACTGCGCTCGGCCTGCGCCGCTACTACACAGTGGTAAACGACATACCGTCGCCGAACGAGCTCTGCCCGAATGCTCCGGGCTCCTGCCGCCCATACGTGGACGCGCTCCGCGAGGCGGGGATTTCACAAGTGCACACGATCTTCGCCGGAGCGGCGGTCTGCGCGTTCGCGGCCGCGGTACTGGCCGTCCTGCTGCTCGGGCGGCGGCCGGTCGACGCACGCAGTACGGCGGCGTGAGGCAGCCAACTGTCCACGGGTGACGACAGTCATGCGATCGTATGGACGGCTCGCGTACCGTGAGGCCCGTGAGTGCGACAACCGACGCCACCGGTCGGCCGGGCCTGTGCTCGACCATCTGCCGGCAGCTGAACGAACCACTTCCCGGTACGGCGGTCGTCGCCACCGGGTGGGTCGTCGTCGAGCAGCCCGGTCCGTGGGGCGCCAAGGCCGCCACCCAGAGTCATCTCGACCCGGAGTTCGGCGGCCGGTTCGACGACGCGTGCAAGAAGGCCGACCTACGGTTCGGACTGATCCGCTCCCCCGGCAAGCATGCCGACGCAACGCCTCGCGCTCACCAGGTCTACGTGGCCTGCACCATCCCCGGACGCAGTTGGCTGCTCGGCGGCCGCGTGGCCGACCCAGTGGAGCTGTCGGCGCTGGACCTGGAAGCCGTACGCCGAGGTGACGCGGACGCCGTACTGGCATCCCTCCCCGACCTGGCCCCGGTGACGCAAAGCGTCCTGCTGGTCTGTACGAACGGCAAGCGCGACGAGTGCTGCGCGCTGCTCGGCCGCCCGATCGTCAACGCGCTCTCCGCTCTGGCGCCCGGCCGGGTCTGGGAGGCCGACCACCTCGGCGGTCACCGGTTCGCACCGACCGCCACCTTGCTGCCGTCCGGAACCATGCACGGGCGGCTCGACCTCGAAACAGCCACCGCCGTGCTCGCCGCGTCCGACCGTGGTGAGACGATAGTGACCAACCTGCGCGGCCGGACCACCTGGTCCAAGCGCGGCCAGGTCGCCGAGATCGCTGTCCGCCACCTCATCGGCGAGGCCGGCCTGGACAGTCTCGGCGTCATCGCGGAAGACCTGGAGACCGTCACGGTCAGCCACACCGACGGCCGGACCTGGACGGTCCCCGTCACCAGCGAATCCGTAGACCCTCCCCGCCCGGAGTCCTGTGGAAAGGAGCCGTTCACCATGTCGATCCTGCGTGCCGGAACCATCATCGGGGGAGAGCTCGGATGACCAACCCAGTGCTGCCCAGCGGCTTCGAGGACCTGCTCGCCGCGAACGCCGACTACGCCGCGAACTTCGCCTACAGCGGATTCGACGGCATCGCCCACGCCGGGATCGGCGTGGTCACCTGCATGGACTCGCGCATCCCCCCGCTGGAGATGCTCGGCCTGAAGCCCGGCGACGCGAAGGTCCTGCGCAGCGCCGGTGCCCGGGTCACCGAGCTGACCCTGACGGGCCTCGTCCTCGGCGTCCAGCTGCTCGGCGTACGCCGGATCATGATCATCCCGCACACCCGGTGCGCGATGGCCTCGATGACCGAGGACGCCATGCGCGCCAAGGTCGAACTGGCCGCCGGCAAGCCGGCCGGCTACCTGCCGCTCAACGTCATCCCCGACCAGCTCGAAGCCCTGCGGCACGACGTCTCCGCCGTCCGCGAACACCCGCTGATCGGTGACGACATCCTGGTCGGCGGCTTCATGTACGACGTGGACACCGGTCACCTCACCCAGATCAACTGACGGCCTCGCCCGCCGAGAGGTCCGACATCCGGATCTCTCGGCCGGCCTGTCAGATCTGATAGACAACCTTTATGAGACTCCGCCCAAGCTCTCTTCTTCCCGCCGTTCTGGCCGGCGCCCTCGCGCTGACCTCCGCCCTGACCACGCTCCCCACAGCGACCGCTGCCCCAGCCGCAGCGCCGTCGACCGCCTGCTTCGACCAGAGCGTCACCGGGACGGTCGAGGAGCAGCGCCTCGACAACGGTGTCGCAGGCGGCCCGTCGGTGCCGGCCGAGATCCTGGCCCGGTCCGGCTTCGATCGCCAGGTCCGCTTGTTCAGCCACCTGCTCTGCGCCGTGCCGAACCGAGCGGTCGCGACGACTCTGGTCCGCGTCCAAGGCGAGCTGCTTTGGCGTACGGCGACGTACCGGGCCCAGCATCCGCAGACAGCGCCTGCTCTGCCGTCGACCGACGACCGCGGTCTCTACTGGGCCCGGATCTCGATGGCCCTCGCGCTCCGTCAATGGCAACCGCACTTCACCCTCGGTACGGCGGACCGCGCCGAACTCATCCGCTCCTTCGAGTACTCCTCCCGCGGTATCACCAGCAGCCGGTTCTCCCCCGGCGTCCACAAGCTCCTGGTGACCGGCTTCGACCCGTTCACGCTCGATGCCGACATCCGGATCGGGAACCCGTCCGGCGCCAACGCGCTGACCCTCGACGGGCAGCGCTGGACGGTGAACGGGAAGACGTACGAGATCCAGACCGTGATGTTCCCGGTCCGCTACACCGACTTCGACGAGAACATGGTCGAGAACGCACTCGCCCCGCACTACCGCGGCGGCCCGCAGCACGCCGACCTGGTGATGACCGCCAGCCAGGGCCGGGTCGGCATCTTCGACCTCGAGGTCTTCAACGGCCGCCGCCGCTCGGTCAGCTCGATCGGCGACAACAACAACCTGTGGGGCGGCGGCACGATCTACGCACCCGTCGTCTCACCGAGCATGCCGCCCGGCCCCGAGTGGCTCACCTCGAGCCTGCCGCTGGCCCGGATGTCCGGCGCGACCGTCCCGGCGCAGTTCCGCACCCGCGTGAACACGTCGGTGCTGGAGATCCCGGCCGGCGAGACACTGCCGGTCCGCCGGCCGGACGGGCCCACTCCTGGATCGATCGCCTCCGAGGGCACCGGCGGCGGCTACCTCTCCAACGAGGTCGCCTACCGCAACACGTTGCAACGCGACCTGCTCGACCCGTCGATGCCGGCCGGGCACCTGCACGTCCCGGTGCTCCAGTTCGACCCCGCGAACAAGACGGCGATCACCGACCCGACGTACGAGACCAACCGCGACCAGATCGTCCAAGGGGCGCACGCCGTACTGCGAGCCGCCCTCGGCTGACCGCCTGCTTTCAGCCGGGACCGCGGGGTGCAGCTTCACGAGTGCACCCCGCGTTCTCACTTCCCGGCGAAACCCGCCCGCGCGGCGTCGAAGGTCTCCATCCCGACCTCGCGCAGATGCGTAGCGAGCACCCAGCGAATCCCGAACGGATCCAGCACGGTCGACTGCCGCGACCCGTGGAACATGTCCACCGGCGGCTTCTCCACCTTCGCCCCGCCCTTCTCCGCGGCGGCGGTAGTCGCGTCGACGTCCGGCACGTAGAGATTCATCCCGTACGTCGGCGGCTGATCCACCGGCGGCGCGTGCACGCCTTGCTCCGGGTAGGCGTCGGACACCATGAAGACAGCGCCGTCCACCTCCAACTCGGCATGCCCGATCCGCCCGTCGGCACCCACGAACGGATCCCACACCAACGTCGCCCCGAACACCTCGCCGTACCACTCGATCGCCTTGGCCGCATCGCGGCAACACAGATACGGCGTCAACACCCGCCCGATCGGCGGCACATAAGACTTGTCGGTCACGCTGACTCCCCCACACTCGATTAGGCGTGAGGACATCTTGCACCCCACAGGGGACACTCAACCGGCCAAGATCACCGGAAATGCTCCCAGCACCGAGGAGAGGTGATGGTCAGGCGCCAGTCCGCCCGCCGCAGGCCGCCGATCACCGACGAGGATCGTCCGCAGCCCCGCCGCGATCCCACCCGCGATGTCGTACGCCGGATGGTCCCCCACCATCCACCCGCCCACCAGCGTCGCCCCGCATCGGTCGGCCGCGAGCCCGAAGATCGCCCGGTCGGGTTTCCGCACCCCGACTTCTTCGGAGATGCAGCAGCAATCGACCGCCGGACCGATCCCCGTGTGCTCGAGCTTCAGGGTCTGTTGGACGGTGCCACCATTCGTCACCACGGCGACCCGCCACCCGGCAGTACGGAGTGAAGTCAGGCCGTCCAGGACGGCTTGATCGACCGAGGTGAACAGCGGATGCTCGCGGTCGTAGGCAGCCACCAGGTCCTCGACCGAGGCGGTCAACCCGAACTGCTCCTTGACCTCGGCGAACAGCTCGGCGCGTGGACGAAAGCCGCCCTCGTCCTTCGCCAGCAACCACGAGACGGCGTCCGCCTCAAGCCGCTCGTTTCCGGCCCACCAAGATGCCCAGGCCGCGAACGCCGCGTCCCGGTCGATCAAGGTGTTGTCCAGGTCGAAGCAGGCGATGGGTGTCATCGGGTGGTCTTTCGGAGGTGGCGGGTGGGCACCTGTCCGTCGTGGCCGCCGACGGACCGGTGCCGGCTGGTCGACTCTCAGTCGATGGTTTGGGCGATTTCCCAGAGGTTGCCGGCTGGGTCGGGGAAGGCTGCGGTGCGGCGGCCCCAGGGGCGGTCGATCGGGCCGTTGAGGAGCGTGCCGCCGTGCGCCTGCAGCGCGGCAGCGGTCGCGTCGATGTCGTCGACCCTGATGGTGTACAGCACCCGCCCACCCGGGGTCGGCGCGGCGCCGGCGCCGATCAGCAGCGGCTCCTCGTCGATCGTGACGAGGTTGAGCATCAGGTTGCGCATCTTCAGCAGGGCGGAGTTGGCGTCCTCGAAGATGATCTTCAGCCCGAACACGCCCGTGTAGAACTCCCGGCAGGCCGCCACGTCGTCGACGAGCAACGTGATGACTTCGAGTTCGTCCAGACCTTTGATCGGGCCGGTGCTCGTCGGGTGGTCGTTGGTCATGATGTCTCTCCTGCTACGTCAGGGCCGATGGCGGCCATGGGTCTTCGGGAAGGACATCGGGACGCCTGGACAGATCTCGACATTCCGGCCGAAAGACGAGCTTCCGGCCGGAATCGCCTAGACGTCGATGCGGGTCTCGTCGAGCTCGTAGGCGCCTTGGACCAGGAATTCCTTGCGCGGCGCCACGTCGTTGCCCATCAGCAGGTCGAAGACGTTCGCGGCGGCCTCGCCGTCGTCGACGGTGATGCGCCGCAGGGTCCGGTGCCGGGGGTCCATCGTGGTCTCCGCCAACTGGTCCGCGTCCATCTCACCGAGACCCTTGTAGCGCTGCGGGGGCTCCTTCCACTTGACGCCCTTCTTCATCAGCTCGGCCGTCTTCCGCTGGTACTCCGCGTCGCTGTAGGTGTAGATGTACTTCTCCTGACCCTTCTTCGGGTTGGTCAGCTCGAAGCGGTGCAGCGGCGGTACGGCGGTGTAGACGCGACCGGCGTCGACCAGCGGCCGCATGTAGCGGAAAAACAGCGTCGCCAGCAGGCAGCGGATGTGCGCGCCGTCGGAATCGGCGTCGGCCATGAAGATGATCTTGCCGTACCGCGCCTGCTCGATGTCGAAGCTGCGACCTGAGCCGGCACCGACCACCTGGATGATCGAGGCGCACTCGGCGTTCTTCAGCATGTCGGCGACCGACGCCTTCTGCACGTTCAGGATCTTGCCCCGGATCGGCAGCAGCGCCTGGAACTCCGAGCTGCGCGCCAGCTTCGCCGTCCCGAGCGCCGAATCACCCTCGACGATGAACAGCTCGGAGCGGTCCACGTCGTTGCTGCGGCAGTCCGCCAGCTTGGCCGGCAACGCCGACGACTCCAGCGCCGTCTTCCGCCGCTGCAACTCACGATGCTGCCGTGCAGCGACCCGCGTCCGCGACGCCGCGACGACCTTCTCCAGCACCGCGCGCGCCTGGGCCTTGGTGGCACCCTTGGTCGAGGTGAGGAACGCCTCCAGCTCGGTCTGCACCACCTTCGCGACGATCCGCGAAGCGGCCGGAGTACCGAGCACTTCCTTGGTCTGCCCGTCGAACTGCGGCTCGGACAGCCGGACCGTCACGACGGCCGTCATGCCTTCCAGTACGTCGTCCTTGATCAGCTCCTCGCCGCTCTTCAGCAGCCGGGTGCCGTTCAGCGCACTGGTGAAGACCTTCGGCAATGCCCGCTCGAAGCCGGCCACATGGGTGCCGCCCTTCGGCGTCGCCACGATGTTCACGAACGAGCGGAGCTCGGTCTCGTAACCGTCGCCCCAGCGGATCGCGATGTCGACGTCGAGATCGCGCTCGACATCGGTCGGCGTCATGTGCCCGGCGTCGTCCAGCATCGGCACGGTCTCGGTGAAGTGACCGGTTCCGGTCAGCCGGATGACGTCGGTGACCTTCTGGTCGGTGGCCAGGAACTCGCAGAACTCGCTGATCCCGCCGTCGTGCTTGAACGACTCCTCGGTCGGCTCGTCACCGCGCTCGTCCCGCACGACGAGCTCGAGGCCCGGCACCAGGAACGAGGTCTGCCGGGCGCGGGTGACCAACTCGTCGTAGTTGAAGGCGGCGTCGCGGGTGAAGATCTGGCGATCCGCCCAGTACCGGATCCGGGTGCCGGTCATGCCCTTCTTGGCCCGGCCGGCCTTGCGCAGCCCCTTGGCCGCCGTGAAACCCGCCGCAGCGCCCTCGCCGTCGAACTCGCCGGCCACGCCCCGACGGAAGGACGTCGTCCAGATCGTGCCACCGCGGTCGACCTCGACGTCGAGCCGCGCGGACAGCGCGTTCACGACGGAGGCGCCGACCCCGTGCAGACCACCGGAGGCGTTGTACGACCCGCCGCCGAACTTGCCGCCGGCGTGCAGTTTGGTGAAGACGACCTCGACACCGCTGAGCTTGGTCTTCGGCTCGATGTCGACCGGGATACCGCGGGCCCGGTCACGCACCTCGACCGAACCGTCCTTGTACAGCACGATGTCGATCCGGTCACCGTGCCCGGCCAGCGCCTCGTCGACGGCGTTGTCGATGATCTCCCACAAGCAGTGCATCAGCCCGCGGCTGTCGGTCGAGCCGATGTACATCCCCGGCCGCTTACGCACCGCCTCCAGGCCCTCCAGGACCAGCAGGTTGCGTGCGTTGTACGTCGGGTCGAGCTCGGCACTGCGAGGCGTCGGGGCGGCCACTGGGCTCCTTCACTGGTTCACCAACAGACAACGTGCTCCGGCCCGCGGCCTTCGCACGCTGACAGCCTACGCAGCCCCTCCCCCAATTTCCGGCAGGCCCGGCTGGGTGGCGCCGGTGTAACCGCCGAGAGCACGGGGTACCGAACGGGAACAGGCAATCACAGCAGAGAAAGGTGTTTCGGCAGGTATCGATCCGGACTCGATCGCGAGTGGTGTACGACACTCCGTCGATCAGCGCGGCGTAGCCGTCTCATCGCGCACAGTGAGAGAAGACACGCCCGACACTCGCCGGAAACAGCAATTCGCCCGAATCCGAAACGATTGCCCGTCAATATGCGTCATAACGGAACAGGTGGTTCGTCTCACATACGGACACGCTGCACCAACCGGGAAGCGATCCGCATGTCAGGATGTTGCTATCTGGTGAGTACGGAACTAGATGAGATGAGGCCTCAAGTGACTACAGCACTCGCCCCGAGCTCGACCCTGTCGGCTGCGGACCGTTGTGACCGCTGCGGCGCGCAGGCCTACGTCCGTGTCACCCTGACCAGCGGTGGGGAGCTTCTGTTCTGCGCCCACCACGGCCGGGAGCACTCGGAGAAGCTGCGCAACATCGCGATCACCATTCACGACGAGACGGGACGGCTCGACGCTGAGCCCGCATCCGTCTCCTCCACGGAGGACGAGCGGTAACCGGCCTCGCAGCGCCCAAGGCGCTTCCCCGCTGATTTCATCGATGGTGGTCACCCTTGCGGGTGGCCACCATCCGTCATCTCTGCCCCCGGCAACCAACTCCGGAGCCACTAGATCATCGGTACGCCGGGCGCGGGCCCGTGGCGGCGAAGTTCCCGCCAGGCCGCGGCCAGCCGGTCCACGGCGTCGCTCATCACCTCGGCCGGATAGCTGAACGGCACCCGGAGATGATCGTCATGCTGCCCTGTCGGATCCATGGCGCGCCCGGCCACCACCTCGACCCCGTGCCGCAACGCGACCTGCGCGAACATCCGCGCGTCGGTGTCCGTCAGCCTGATCCACAGCGCGGAGCCGCCGTCGGGTTCCTGCCAGGTCCATTCCGGTAGTCGCTCCGTCAGCAACTGCCCCATCAGCTTCCGTCGTCCGGTGGCCAGCCTGGCGCGCTCAGCGGTCATCTCGTGCAGCCGGGGCAACAATCTCGCGGTGAGTGCCTGGTCGATCACCGGGCTGCCCAGATCCGCCAGCGCCTTGTGCCGGGCGAGCCGTTCGGCGAGCGGCTTCGGCGCGCGGATCCAGCCGATCCGCAAACCGCCCCAGACCGCCTTCGACACCGAGCCGATCGTGAACACCTCGGCGTTCCTCGGCGCGAAGGCGGCCAGCGGCGGCGGAACATCCGGGCCGGCCGGGTCCCACGCCGAGTAGGCGTTGTCCTCGACAACGACCACGCCGTACTTCGCGGCCAGTTCGGCCACCTGGCGCCGCCGGCTCGCCGACATCAACCGGCCGGTCGGGTTGTGGAAGGTCGGCATCACGAACAGCATCGCCGGCTGATGCTCGGCCAGCGCCGCGGCCAGCAGGTCGGGCCTGATGCCCGCGTCGTCCAGCGGTACGCCGACAACGCGGCCACCCGCTGCGCCGAACAGATCGAAGCAACCCGGCCAGCTCGGTTGCTCGATCACCACAGTCGCGCCGGTCCGCAGGTACATCTGGGTCGCCAGCGCGATCGCCTGGTGCGCGCCGCTGGTCACCACGATCTCGTCTGCCGTCGTCGGCAGCCCGGACCCGCTGAAGTGATCAGCGATCCGTTCCCGCAGGACCTGCAAGCCGCGCGGGTGATAGCCGACGCCTTGCAGGAGCACCGGCAGATCCGTGCGAGCGAGATCTTCCAGCTCACGGGCCAGCTCAGGCATCCCCGGATCGACCGCGTACGTCATCGCGATCACCTCGCCGGGGTCGACGGTGATCCGGTGGAACAACGACTCGCCGTACCCCGTCGGGATCCGTTTGTCCGCGCCGGAACGGCCTCGCCCGGCCGACGCGGCCACCGTCGTACCGCTGCCGCGGCGGCTCTCGACCAGGCCGCGGGCGCGCAGTTCGTCGTACGCCGCGACGACGGTCGACCGGCTGATCGCCAAGGCCTCCGCGAGCGGTCGTTCGGCAGGGAGCCGGGCACCGACCGGGAGTTCGTCAGAGCCGATCAGGGCGGCGATCGCGTCGGCCAGCCGCCGGTAGAGGCCTCCTGGTCCGGGGAGGTGCCGGCCGATCAGCTCGCCGAGAGCGGCAGCTTCTCCAGAACGGTCCACTTCTCCTCGTATTGGCTCGGGTGGACTGCTTCGAACCCAGCCAGGCTAGACCCGGCAAGTCCACAACGGCTCGGAGAGTGAGGAATTGGATGGGGATCGGGCGGGCGCTCGGGATGGTCGGCGCGACGGTGGTGCTGGTCGGGATGCCAGGGCCCAACAACATCTACATCTCACTGCGCAGCCTCACGCAGGGTCGCCGGGCCGGCGTCGTGTCCGCCCTCGCGATCGAGACCGGCTCACTGGTGTACGTCGTCGTCACCTCCCTGGGCCTCGTCGCCCTGGTGCAGGCCTCACCGGCTCTCTTCACGGCGATCACCGTCGCCGGCGGGCTCTACCTGGCGTTCCTCGGCATCAAGTTGCTCAGGGCACCGATCACGGACGGCCCCGGCAGCATCCGAATCGCTCCGCTCGGCCGCGTCTTCCGCGAAGGTGTTCTGGTGAACCTGCTCAACCCGAAGGCAGCTCTGTTCTTCCTTGCCTTTCTCCCCCAGTTCACCACCCGCGGCGCCGGACCGGACCGCCTGCGCACAGAGATGCTCGTGCTCGGCCTGGCCGTGATGGTGATCGGCCTGGCACTCGATCTCTCCTACGCCCTCGGCGCCGACGCCCTCGGCCGGCGCTTCCGCTCCCTCCGCACGACAAGCCGCGCCCGCAACAGGCTCGTTGCCATCGTCTATCTGGGACTCGCGCTGTTCGCCTTGACCACCGCGATCGCGCCGTCCTTCCACTGAACCGAGAGGGTCTCGCCGCCGACGGTGAGACCCTTCATCGTGAGCTGCCGCCAGGGCAGGCCGTCGGCGGGTGTCACCGTCACTGTGCCGTTGGCGACATCCGGGCTGATGCCGAGCGCCGCGACAAGTACGGCGATTGCGGAGGCGGCGGCCCAGGCTTGCGGGCGGCAGGACAGTGGGTACGGCGTGGGGGTCGTCTCCTCCGTGAGGCCGCGGCCGCCGTACAGCTCGGGTAGGCGGTAGCCGAACGACTCGGCTGCACGCAGGAGCCCTTCGACGTACGAGGTGGCGGTGGTGGACGGCGTACCGGCTGAGCGGGCGGCGGCGTACAGGCCTTCGATGGCCATTGCGGTGTCGTGCGGCCAGACGCTGCCGGTGTGGTAGCCGAGTGGGTTGAAGCGAGTCATTGCCTTGGACAACGTTCTCAGGCCGAAGCCGCTGTTCAGCTCGTCGGACGAGAGAACGTCGACGACTCGTTGTTCTTCTTCGGGATCGAGCAAGCCGGTGCCGAGGAGGTGACCGAGGTTCGAGTGGGGACCGGCGACCGGGTTCTTCGCGCCGTCGAGGGCGATGGCCGGGTAGCCGTCGACCCAGAAGCTGTCGCGGAACTTGGTTTTCAAGGTAGCCGCCCAGTCGCGCCAGTGCGCCGCGCCGTCCTCACCGAGAGCTTCGAGGAGTTCGGCTCCCTTCGTGGCGGCCGAGTAGGCGTACGCCTGGACCTCACAGAGTGCGATCGGTGCGGTGGCGATGGTGCCGTCAGGCCATTGGACCGAGTCCGACGAATCCTTCCAGCCCTGGTTCGCCAGGCCGTGGCCGGACTCGTCGATGTACTCGAGGAAGCCGTCGCCGTCCGGGTCGGCGTAGTCGCTCATCCAGCTGAGTGCCTTGCGCAGCGCGGGAACCAGTTCGCGGACCTCGTCGACCGGCATCCCCCAGCGCCAGGCCTTGTGCAGGGTGATGACCCAGAGCTGGGTGGCGTCGTGGGTTCCGTAGTACGTCGCGGGGAGCACGAGACCGCCGCCGTGATCCGTGACGCTGGTGCGGAGCTCGTGCGGGATCTTGCCCGGCTGCTCCGCTGAATCCGGGTCCACCTTGGTGCCCTGCCAAGCGGCGAGCGCACGCAAGGTCCCGGCGGCGAGACCCGGATCGACCGGGATCAGCATGCCCGACGAGATCAGCGAGTCACGCCCGAAGAGCGTCAGGTACCACGGTGGGCCGGCGCCGAGATAGCGCCCTGTGCCGTTCACGGCGAGTTGCAGTCCCGCGACGTCGTCGAGCGATCTGCGGACCCACCGGGCGACCCGGCTGTCGTCGCAATCGACAGCCACCTGCTCGTACGCCGGTCGGTCGGCGGGCGGATCGATGCTGAAACCGTCCGGCTCCGGGAAGGTCGCGGAGACCCGCAGTGCCAGGGTGAACTCGTCACCCGCGGCGATCTTGGGCTCCCAGACCAGGCCCTCGGAGGCGCTCGGCTCGAACCGGGCGCTGACCCGGATACCGTCCGACTCCCAGGTCAGCGCATCGGCTGACGAGGTCGCGGTGAGATCGGGCAGGCCGGCCGCGGCGCCACTGCGGATGGCCGCGATCCCGGCGAGATCGGTGCCCAAGGCAACTTCCAGCCGCGGCGTGATCTCGGTGCGGGAGCGGTTGACGACGGTGAGCTGCTCGGTGAGGCCGTCGCCGTCGACCGTCCGGGTGCGCCGCAGCGTGACGGTCGGGTCGTGGCCCGGATCGCCCAGCCCCTCGAGGACGGCGACGAATTGGTGGGTGCAGGCGTTCTGCTCGTCGACATGGAGTGGTAGCGGTGGCCGGCCGTCGACCGTGACGGCCAGGCGCGACAGGATGCGCCGGTCGCGGGCGTAGACACCCTCGCCTTCGTCGGATCCGCCGGTGAGCTGTCCGGAGGGCGGGGACAGCACCACCCAGGGAGCGGCGATCGCGGTCACGAGTTCGTGGAGCTGAGCCATGTCTCCACCCTAAGCCGGGCGATTTGCGGCACAGTGGCGGTGTGAACAGCGTCGCGACATTCCTGGTCGGAGTAGCGATCTTCGTCGGCATCATCGGCATCGTGATCCCGGTGCTGCCCGGCGCGATCCTCAGTCTGGCCGCGATCCTGATCTGGGCCCTGGAGGAGCAGAGCGCCACCGGCTGGGTCGTGCTGTCCGCCGCGGTGGTGCTGATCGGGGCCAGCCAGGTGGTCAAGTACATCGTGCCCGAGCGGCGGCTGCGCGAGTCCGGCGTACCGCGACGATCGATGCTGATCGGGATCCTGCTCGGCATCGTCGGGTTCTTCCTGATCCCGGTGGTCGGCCTGTTCGTCGGGTTCCCGCTCGGTGTCTATCTGTCCGAGCGGCAGCGACTCGGCACACACGACCAGGCCTGGGTCTCCACGAAACACGCCCTGCGCGCGACCGGCCTGTCCATCCTGATCGAGTTCATCGGTACTTCGCTGGCCGCGGCCGTCTGGCTGGTCGCCGTCCTGTTCCTGGTCTGACGACCTGTTCCCGGTCCGGCGATTGCCAGCCGGTTGCCAGGTTGGCCGGAGGTTGGTCTCAGGAACGCGACGCAGGGTGGGACGACCAGCATCAGGTGCACTGCCTGGTGCGTAGTACCGGGAGGCAGTTCAGTATGGCGTCGTTCCAGAAGCTCACCGAGAAGCGCTGGCGGGTAGCCGGCACGGTCGCCGCGGTCGCGGTCACCACGGCGGCCGGCGGCGTCGCCTGGGCCACCACCGGCGCCGACCCGACTCCCTCGCCGTCCACGTCACCGTCGGCGCCTGCCGTGCCCGACCCCGGCAAGGGCCCGGGCGGCATGGGCCGGCACGGCGAGTTCGGGATGATGGGTGCGCTGCACGGCGAGTTCGTCGTCGAGAAGCAAGGCGGCGGCTACCAGACCGTCGCCACCCAGCGCGGCGAGGTGACCGCGGTCAGCAAGGACTCGATCACGGTCAAGAGCGCCGACGGGTACAGCAGGACCTACACCCTGACGGCCGACACCCTCGTCAACGCGGCGCGCGACGGGATCGACAGCG
Organism: Kribbella voronezhensis; assembly: GCF_004365175.1. Lineage (NCBI taxonomy): Bacteria > Bacillati > Actinomycetota > Actinomycetes > Propionibacteriales > Kribbellaceae > Kribbella > Kribbella voronezhensis. Next base: position 1,456,734 of record NZ_SOCE01000002.1, read on the forward strand.
TGAAGACCGGGAACCAGGTCTCGGTCAGGGCGATCGTCGCCGACGGCAAGGCCACGGCCGCCAGCGTGGACGACGGCACGGTCCGCGACGCGGCCGGCCAGAAGTGGGGCTTCAAGCACGGCCCGCGCTGACCGCGGACTGACACTCACAGCCGATTGCCAGGAACCTTCCAGGAAGAGCACGGGTGCGGGCGTCAGACTGTCGTCATGAGCCCGCATCTGCTGGTGGTCGACGACGAGCCGAACATCGTCGAACTGCTCTCCGCGAGTCTGCGCTTCGCCGGGTACGACGTGTCCACGGCGACCCACGGCGCCGAGGCCCTCCGCAAGGCGCGCGAGGTCGAACCGGACCTGGTCGTGCTGGACGTGATGATGCCCGGCCTGGACGGTTTCGAGGTGGTCCGCCGCCTGCGCGGTGAGGACCGGCACGTACCGGTGCTGTTCCTCACCGCGCGCGACGCCGTCGAGGACAAGGTGCTCGGCCTGCACACCGGCGCCGACGACTACGTCACCAAGCCGTTCAGCCTCGACGAACTGGTCGCCCGCGTCCGCGCGCTGCTGCGCCGCTCCGGGCATCGCGAGCAGACCACCACCGAGGCGGCCATCCTGCGGTACGCCGACCTGGAGCTGAACGAGGACAGCTACGAGGTGTTCAAGGCCGGTGAGGCGGTGCAACTCTCCCTCACCGAGTTCAAGCTGCTGCGCTGCCTGCTGGAGAACGCCGAGCGGGTGATGTCGAAGGGCCAGATCCTCTCGGCGGTCTGGAACTACGACTTCGCGGGCGACGCCGGCGTGGTCGAGTCGTACATGTCCTACCTGCGCCGCAAGGTCGACACCGGCGACCAGAAGCTCCTCCACACCGTCCGCGGAGTCGGCTACGTCCTGCGCACCCCAAGAGGCACGAACTGATGCCCCACCGCCGGCTGGCCGAGCGCTACCCGCTCCGCATCACCATCGTCCTGGTGCTGCTGGCCCTGGTCACCGCCGCCCTGCTGGCATCAGGCGTCATCGCCACCACCATCATGCGCGGTTACCTGGTGGACAGGATCGACAGGCAACTCCTCGACACCAGCAAGCAGTTCGCGAACCGCGACTTCGGTCCAGGGCAGCCTCCACCGGTCTCCAGGGGCGAGCGTCCGCGACTGCCGAGTGTCTTCATCCTGCAGCGCTTCGCCAACGACGGCACCCAGCTCGAAGGGCCGTTCCAGGAGCCGTTGAACGAGTCCGCAGCGCAGCCGAAACTGCCGACTCTGACCCTCGACCAGGTCGTGGCGATGAACAACAAGGCCTTCAACGTGCCGGCGGTCAGCGGTAGCGCGACCTTCCGCGTCATTGCCAGCCCGAGCCGCAACGGCGACGGCTACGTGATGATCGCGCAAAGCCTTGCGGACATGGACAAGACGCTCGACCGGCTGGTCGGCGTACAGGTCGCCACCGGTGTGATTCTGCTCGTGCTGCTGGCCGGGGTGGGGACGTATGTCGTACGGCGTAGTCTGCGCGGGCTGGAGGATGTCGAGCACACCGCGGTGGCGATCGCGGGTGGGGATCTGAGCCGGCGGGTGCCGCAGCGGGATCCGCGGACCGAGGTCGGGCGGTTGTCGCTCGCGCTGAACCAGATGCTCGGGCAGATCGAGACCGCGTTCGCGCAGCGGACCGCCTCGGAGTTCGCGGCGCGCAGATCCGAGGACGCCGCTCGGCGCTCGGCCGAGGTGGCGCGGGAGTCCGAGGACAACGCGCGGCAGTCGGAGGAGCGGATGCGGCGGTTCATCGCCGACGCCTCGCACGAGTTGCGCACGCCGCTGACCTCGATCAGAGGGTTCGCCGAGCTGACCAGGCAACGCGGCAGCATCGACCCGGCCACGATGAAGCGGATCGAGGACGAGGCGAAGCGGATGGGGCTGCTCGTCGACGACCTGCTGCTGCTGGCGCGACTCGATCAGCAGCGGCCGCTCCAGCATCAGCCGGTGGACCTGCTCACGCTGGCCGGCGACTCGGTGCACGACGTCCAGGCGCTGCAACCGGACCGCTCGGTGAAGTTCCAGATCCTGCCCGGTTCGGCCGCGCCTGTCGTCGACGGCGACGAGGCGCGGCTACGGCAGGTGCTCGGAAACCTGGTCAGCAACGCGCTCCACCACACACCGGTCGAGGCCCCGATCACGGTCTCGGTCGGTACCCGCGACAACGAGGCCGTCCTCGAAGTCGCGGACACCGGCCCCGGCCTGTCCGAGGAACAGAAGGCCAAGGTGTTCGAACGCTTCTACCGCGCCGACTCGGCCCGCACCCGAGCCACCGGCGGCTCGGGCCTGGGCCTGTCGATCGTGGCGGCTCTCGTCGCCGCCCACAACGGCCACGTCACCGTCACCGACACCCCCGGCGGCGGCGCCACCTTCACCGTCCACCTCCCCCTCGCGCCTTGACGCACCTGATCAGCCATCGAGTCCCAGGAACCGACTGCTACCGCGACAAGATCGCGCGCTCGGCAACCGTCCAGGTCGTCGTGGTGAGCAGGTAAAGTCCTGCGGCCAGCGGGATGAAGGCGGCGGTGGCGAGCGTGCCGTACGGCAGTACTCGGGTCAGCTGCCCCACAAGTCCGCTCGGCTGAGTATCAGCCGACCGAGCCTGCCAGCGAGCCGAGAAGTAGGCAACCACAGCAAGCAGTACGGCGAGGCCGAGGTACACGGGCGTCGAGGTGAGCAGCGGCCAGTGCACGCCGAGCGGCGCACCGAACAAGGTGCCGCTGAGCAACTGGTTCGACTGACCAGCCACGACTGCAGTGGAGAACAAGCGGTACATCACCCAGAAGAACGGCAGCTGAGCAAGCGTCGGCAGGCAGCCGGCGAACACCGAGCCGGACTCCGCCTGGAGCGCGGCGATCTCCCGATTCAGCCGCTCCGGATCGCCCTTGTGCCGCTCGGAGATCTCCTTCAGTTGCGGAAGGAGGGCTGTGCGGGACTTCGTCCCGTGAGCAGCGCGGATGCTGAGTGGGAGGAGGGCGAGACGGACGGCCACTGTGCAGGCCACGATCGCCAGCGCGGCGGAGTACGGGCCGGTGAGGGGTTCGAAGGTCTGGGCGATCCAGAGGACCAGGTGGTACGCGCCGCTGACGGGCACGTCGAGGAAAGCAGGCATGACGAAGCTCCACGAGTGAGAAAGGGATGAGGTAGCGAGAGAACTCGGCTACCTTCCCGGTGCTCGTGGGCGCGGCCGGCCGGGCGCGTCGGGGTCGCGGAGTGGGAGGTACGCGGCCTTGCGGGTGGACTCACGCAAAGCGGTGGCGCGGGCGAGCAGTGGTGCGGCCGTCGGGCGGCTCGCGGCGGCGCGGGAGACGAGCAGTACGGCGAACAAAGCGGCCGCCGCCGTGAGCACGGCGGCGGCCAGGAGACCCGTGTCGGGTCCGAGGGCAGGGATCACCAGCGTCCAGACGCCGGCGAAGCCCCTGCCCATCAGAGCGCCATCAGTCGAGGTAGTCCCGCAGCACCTGCGAGCGCGACGGGTGCCGCAGCTTCGACATCGTCTTGGACTCGATCTGGCGGATCCGCTCGCGCGTCACGCCGTACACCTTGCCGATCTCGTCCAGGGTCTTCGGCTGGCCGTCGGTCAGACCGAAGCGCATCGAGACGACGCCGGCCTCCCGCTCGGACAGCGTGTCCAGTACGGCGTGCAGCTGCTCCTGGAGCAAGGTGAACGAGACGGCCTCGGCCGGCACGATCGCCTCGGAGTCCTCGATCAGGTCACCGAACTCGGAGTCACCGTCCTCGCCAAGCGGGGTGTGCAGGGAGATCGGCTCGCGACCGTACTTCTGCACCTCGATGACCTTCTCCGGGGTCATGTCGAGCTCCTTGGCGAGCTCTTCCGGAGTGGGTTCGCGACCGAGGTCCTGCAGCATCTGACGCTGCACCCGGGCCAGCTTGTTGATGACCTCGACCATGTGCACCGGGATCCGGATGGTGCGGGCCTGGTCGGCCATCGCCCGGGTGATCGCCTGCCGGATCCACCAGGTCGCGTAGGTGGAGAACTTGTAGCCCTTGGTGTAGTCGAACTTCTCGACCGCACGGATCAGACCGAGGTTGCCCTCCTGGATCAGGTCCAGGAACAGCATGCCGCGGCCGGTGTAGCGCTTGGCCAGCGAGACGACCAGTCGCAGGTTGGCCTCGAGCAGGTGGTTCTTCGCCCGGCGGCCGTCCTCCGAGATCCACTCGTACTCGTCCTTGACCTTGTCCTTGAGCTTGGTGGCCTCGTCGCCGATCTGCTCCTCGGCGAACAGGCCGGCCTCGATCCGCTTGGCGAGCTCGACCTCCTGCTCGGCGTTCAGCAGCGGGACCTTGCCGATCTGCTTCAGGTAGTCCTTGACCGGGTCGGCCGTCGCACCGGCGACCATCACCTGCTGCTCGGGCTCGTCGGTCTCGTCGGCCTCGGAGACGACGAAGCCCTCGCTCTCGCTGAGCTCCTTCTCCAGCGGCTTCACAGCCTCCGGGGAGAAGTCCGACTCGTCGACCTCGTCGAGCGCACGCGGCTTACCGGTCTTCGGGTCGACAGCCAGACCCGCCTCGGACACGGCCTTCTTCGCCGGCGCCTTCTTGGCGGCGGCCTTCTTCGCGGCGGGAATACCGTCCTCCTTGGTGGACACAGCAGCCTTGGTGGCCGCGGCAGCGGCCTTCTTCACGGGGGCCTTCTTGGCGGCAGGTTCGGTTACTCTGGCGCTGGTCCTCGGAGCCGTGCTGCGGGCGGTGGCGGCCACGGCCCGGCCGGACTCGGCGGGAAGGTTCTCGGACGAGCTGGACGACACGAATTACCTCTCGTCTGACGATGTGCAGTCTGCAGGGTTACTGGTACTACTAATACAGCGTTGTCATGCCATGATTTTGGTGGCGGCTCGCTGGTCAGGCGGCAGCAACACTCCATTGTAATCCGCGAGCCAAGCCCAACCGTTCCACGCCCCCCGTGCTGGCGCGTCATCACGCTGCGAAACGCTGCGAAACGGCCTGCAGGCAGGAGATCCGTTACCGAACCGACGCCTGGGCGCGCCGGTTCAGCCGGCTTGTACTTCAGGGTTCAACTGTTCCTGGTCTGCCGCATCGGCCGCGCCACCACGCGCTTCTCGACCTTCTGCTCCATCTTGAACTGACGCACCTTCACCAGGGAGGCCACGTCGATGACGTCCGCGACGGACTTGTAGGCGCCGTCCTCGCCGTACGGCTCGGACGCCTCCCGCCAGCCCCGCGGCCGCACCTTCAGTTGTTTGCCGAGCAGCGCGACGAAGATCTTGGCCTTCTGCGCGCCGAAGCCGGGCAGCGCGGACAGCCTGGCGAGCAGGTCGTCGCCGGACTTCACGTCGGCCCAGACGGCCGAGGCGTTACCGCCGTACTCCTCGTCCAGGTGCTTGGCCAGCGTCTGGATCCGGGCCGCCATCGCGGTCGGGAACCGGTGCACGGCCGGCGGACCGGCCACCACCTCGACGAAACCGTCCGGGTCGTAGGCGGCGACCGTGGACGGGTCGAACGGGCCATCCATCCGCTGGGCGATCGCGACCGGACCGGCGAATGCCCGCTCCATCGGGATCTGCTGGTCCAGCAGCATCCCGACCAGCAACGCGAAAGGGTCCCGGCTCAGCATCTCGTCGGCGTCGGGCTGCTGCGCGAGGCACAGCTTCTTGCTGCGTGTCGAAGTCACCTCAGTCCTCCTCCCCATCAGACAACTCAGGCTCGGCCTTGACGGCCAGCACCGGACACGGAGCGTCGAGCAGCACCCGTTGCGCGTTGCTGCCGAGGATGAGCTTGCCGACCGGGGACCGGCGCCGCAGGCCGATCACGATGAACTCCGCGTGCACCTGCTCGGCGACGGCCACCAGGTCCTCCGCCGGGTCGAGTCCACGCACCAGTTGCCGTACCTCGTACGGCACGCCGGTCGAGTCGAGCTGCTCCCGTACCTCCGTCAACGCGGCGTCACTCGCCGCGGCCTCGTCGCTGTCGAAGCTGCGTCCGCCCCGGTGCGAGTTCACCACCACCAGCTTGGCGTCGCGTAGCTTCGCCTCCTCCGCCGCCCGTCTGAGCGCGGCGCGCCCCTCGGACTTCGGGACATACCCCACGACGATGGTCGTCATCGACTTGCCTCACCTCCGGGTGTCTTCCACCACACGGTCGACCCGTTCCGAACGATACTGCCCTGAACCCGCGTCGGCATCTGTGGAAATGCACCACCTGTGTCGCATCCGTGACCCTCCGGCAGTTGTGCCCGAAACACGAGGCGCGGCACGCCGTCTGGTTCACCCCTGCATACCCCCGTCGCCGGGTTCTAACCCCGTTGCCGAAGGCAAGTTGCGCAAGCGTCGCGGTGTCCTACGTTGTCTGGTTGGCTAACCGGTTCAGTCGATCGGCCATTCGTGCACCGGCGTGTTCTCGTGCATGTGCTCGCGATAGCGGCTGAGCATGCCGCGCAGCGCGTCGCGCCGACCGTGCGATCCCTTGGTATACAAGCGGTGGAACTCGTCGGCCTGCCAGGAAGCGCCGTTGCGGTTGGTCAGGCAGCGCTGTTCGATGATGCCGAGCAGGCGATCGCGGACCGCCGCGTCGACACCCCAGGAGTCCAGCCCCTGCGACGCCAACGGCAGCAGGCGCCGCAGTACGAGCTCGGTCGCGCGCGCCGTACCGACGCCGGGCCAGAAGACCTCGGCGTCGATGCCCTGGCGGGCCGCCTCGTGGAAGTTCTCCTCCGCGGCGCTGAACGACATCTGCGACCAGATCGGCCGTTCGTCGTCGGCCAGTGCGCGAACCAGGCCGAAGTAGAAGGCGCCGTTGGCCATCGTGTCGACGACCGTCGGCCCGGCGGGCAGCACCCGGTTCTCCACCCGCAGATGCGGCTTCTCCCGGACAACGTCGTACACCGGGCGGTTCCAGCGGTAGATCGTCCCGTTGTGCAGGCGAAGCTCCGAAAGAGCCGGGGTGTCGCCGCGATCCAGGACGGCGATCGGGTCCTCGTCCGAGGTCACCGGCAACAGTGCCGGGTAGTACCGCGAGTTCTCCTCGAACAGGTCGAAGATCGAGGTGATCCAGCGTTCGCCGAACCACACCCGCGGCCGGACCCCCTGCGTCTTCAACTCGTGCGTGCGGGTGTCGGCGGCCTGCTCGAACAGAGCGATCCGGGTCTCCCGCATCAATTCCTTGCCGAACAGGAACGGCGAGTTGGCGCCGACCGCGAGTTGCACGCCGGAGATCGCCTGCGCGGCGTTCCAGTACCGCGGGAAGGCCTCGGGCGTCACCTGGAGATGGAACTGCGTCGACGTACAGGCGGCTTCGGGCAGGATGCTGTCCGCGGTCACCTGCAGCCGCTCGATCCCGTCGATCGCGATCTGCACGTCCTCGCCGCGGGCCTGGAAGACCTGGTCGTTCAGCAGCGTGTACCGCGGGTTGGCGCTGATCGCCTCGCGCGAGATGTGCTGCAGCATCAGCGTCGGCAGGATCCCGACGACCACCATCTTCGAACCGGTGCGGGCGGCCTTGTCCTCGGCCGCGTTGAGGCTGTCGCGGATGGACTTCTCCATCACCTCCAGGCCGGTGCCGTCGATCTGGCCCGGCGGGACGTTGATCTCGATGTTGAACCGGCCGAGCTCGGTCTGGAACGCGTCGTCCTCGATCGCGTTCAGCACCTCGGCGTTCTTGAACGCCGGGTCGCAGTTCTCGTCGACCAGGTTCAGCTCGATCTCGATCCCGGTCATCGGCCGCTCGGCGTCGAATCGCGCCTCGCGCAACATCCGGGCGAACGCGTCCAGATTGCGATGGACCTGATCGCGGAACGCGGTCCGATCCGCCCGGGTGAATTCGACCCGGTCGACTTCCTCGCCCATCTGCGCCTCCGCTGTCGGTTACTGCGCCTCCGGTACCTGGCCTCAGTCTGCCTGAACCCTGCCTTTCGTGTGACCTGGATCGCGTCGCCGTTCACCAGGTGGTACGCCGTCCGCCGGCGCCCCCGCGTTCTACAGCGGCTCACCGGCCGGTGAGAGCGGGAAGACGATGAAGTCGTCGCGGACGATCCGGCGCGGGGTGTCGCCGGCCTGTTCGAGCGCCTCGGCGAGCTCGGTCAGCGCCTCCGGCGCCAGCTGTAGCTGGTGTTCACCCGGGTGGCGGTCCGACCCGAACCCGAAATCGACACCCGGCTCCTGACTCATCTCGATGTGCGTGCCGAGGACGAGGCGGACCGGTTTGCCGGCGGCAACGAATGCGGCCAGTCGCGCGATGCTCGCCCGGTACGCCGGCCAGTCGAAGACGTAGAGCCGGCCCGGATAGAGCGAGTCCCCGGTCAGCAGCAACTGCGTCGAACGGTCGTAGAACGCCAGGTGCGAAGGGTGATGCCCAGGAATCGGTACGACGTCCAGCACGCGATCACCGAGATCGAACTCCACCACCTCGTCGGGCCAGGCCGAGATCCCGAAGTACTCCGCCACCTCCTCCGCCGACTTCCCCACCACGCGAATGCGCCGCTTGCCTTCCTTGCCTTCACTTCCAGGTGTTGCGAACTGGTTGTCGCCGCCGACGTGATCGCCGTGGCCGTGGGTGTGCGCGACCACCAGCTCCAGGTCGCGGCCGTCGAGCAACTCGTCGACCACCTTGCGGAGGTCGGCGTGGCCGGTGCCGGTGTCGAGCAGGAGAGCGCGCTCCGAGCCGAGCAACAGATAGATGAACGGACCTTCGAAGTTGGTCCGCAGCGCCTGCCGGATGATCACCGTGCGTTCGTCGTACCAGTGGACCTGGTGCTCGGCGCTGTCGGCAGTCGTGCCGTCGTCCCACTGCGGCGGAAAGCTGGTCATCTCCGAATTGTCGGTGACGCCGGGGACACTTGGCACGTGCGTCATGATCCGTCCATCCTTCACGTCGACCTCGACGCCTTCTTCGCGGCGGTCGAGCAGCGGGACAAACCCTCGCTACGCGGCAAACCCGTCGTGGTCGGCGGCATCGGCCTGCGCGGCGTCGTCTCGACCGCGTCCTACGAGGCGCGCAAGTACGGCGTACGGTCGGCGATGTCGACCGCGGAGGCGCGATCGCGGTGCCCGCACGCGGCGTACCTGGGACCCCGCTTCGAGGTGTACCGGGAGACCAGCCAGGCCGTGATGGCGCAGATGCGGGCGCTGTCCCCGCTGGTGGAGCCGCTCTCGCTGGACGAGGCGTTCGTCGATCTGACCGCTTCCGGGCTGACCGGCCTGACCGTCGAGGACGTGACGGCGATCGCGAACGACCTGAAGGCGGCGATCAAGGAGGCGAGCGGCGGCCTGACCGCGTCCGTCGGTGCGGGGACGTCGAAGCTGATCGCGAAGATCGCGAGCGATCTGGACAAGCCCGACGGTGTCGTCGTCGTCCCACCGGGGACCGAAGCGGAGTTTCTCGCGCCGATGCAGGTGACGGTGATCCCGGGAGTCGGCCCGGCGACCGCGCAGCGGCTCAGCATGGCCGGAGTGCGGACCGTGGCCGAGCTGCAGCAGCTGGGCGAGGACGAGCTGATCCGGCAGGTCGGCTCGGCGCACGGCAGCAGCCTGCATCGGCTGGCGGTCGCGGCGGACGACCGGGCGGTGGTGAGCGACCGGGAGACCAAGTCGGTCAGCGTCGAGGACACCTTCGAGACCGACCTGCTGGACAGATCGTTGCTGACGGCAATCAGTGACCGGATGGCGCACCGGGTCTCCGAGCGGCTGCAGAAGGCGCAACTGTCAGGGCGCACGGTGACGGTCAAGACCCGGATGCACGACTTCACCACGCACACCCGTTCGTCGACGCTGGCCGGGCCGACCGACGACCCGCGAGTGATCGCCCGCGTCGCACGGCGGCTGCTGGACGACAGTGACGTCTCCGGCGGCATCCGGCTGCTCGGTGTCGGGGTCTCGTCGCTGGCCGACTGGATCCAGGACGATCTCTTCACCGAAAGCGAGAACGAGGAGGTCCCGCTCGAGCTCGTCGAGCTGCCGGAGCGCCCGCGCGAGCGGCTGTCGGGGTACTACCCGGGGCAGGACGTCGTGCACACGACGTACGGCGAAGGCTGGGTCTGGGGGTCGGGCCGCGGTGTGGTGACGGTCCGCTTCGAGACCGCCGAGACGCCGGCCGGCCCGGTGCGGAGCTTCGCGATCGAGGACCCTGAGCTCCGCCGGCTCGAGCGGAGGCCGCCGGACGATGTAGCCGCGAAGGATTCAGCCCCGGAGACGCCGGTGCCGGAGACGCCGGAGCCGGAGATCTCAGGTCCGGAGATCTCAGCCGCGCAGGCGGACTGACAGACAGGTCACGCAGCCTTCGAGTTTCTCGAACTCGCTGATGTCGACGACGTGGACCTGATAGCCCAGCTCGGTGAAGAGGTCGGCGGATCTCGGCGCCGAGGCTGCCATCAGCAGCCGGTTCTCCCCCAGCAGCACGACGTGGGCACCGGCCTCTTCGGGGACGGCCAGGTACTTCGGGAACGCGGCCGGGTCGTCGACCAGAGGTTCGTACCCGATGACCGTGCCGTCCGGAAGCGCGGTCACGGCCGACTTGAGGTGCAGCACCTTGCTGACCGGTACGGCGACGACCTGCGCGCCGAGGGGTTCCAGGAAGGTGCGGAGTTGATCGATCCCCGCCTGGTTCGTCCGGCCGCCCAGTCCGGCATACACGGTCGAGCCGATCTTGAGCACATCGCCACCGTCGAGTGTGCCGGGCTCGCTGATGTGCTCGATCCGGTACCCCTGGGCGGCGACGGCGCGCTCGGCTTCGGCCGCTTCCGGGCGTCGCTCGTCCGCACCGGCTCTGGCGATCACCGCGAGGTCGCCGAAGACGACCATCGTGTCCTCGACGAACACGCCGTCCGAGCAGTCGTCGATCGGCGGTACCTCGACACATTCCCAGCCGGCGGCGGTCAGCGCGTCGACGTACTCCTGCCATTGCCCGGCCGCCAGGCCGACGTCCACCGGCACGCGTTCGATGTGGGTGATCAGGCCCTCGGCGAGGCGGGGGCCGGGACGGCGGACGAGTGCACGAATAGTTGCCATGGGCGCACAGTAGCCGTCGCCGCGGACGAATTCTGCGTGCATGTGGGGGCGGATCGCGGGTACCTGGATCGAACAGGCCCGACAGACAAGGACGTGGAAATGCCGAAGATCCTGCAGCAGACCGGTGGCGACGTGGTCGAGGTCATCCTTGCCGATCACCGCTGGTTCGAGGAAGCGATGCGCGAGCTCCGCGACGTCGGGAGCGACCGCGACGCGGTGCTCGCCGATCTCGCGACGGTGCTGATCGCGCACGCCGAAGCTGAGGAATCCAAGGTGTATCCCGCTCTGCGGAAGAAGCAGGCGATCGATTCCGACGAGGTCGAGCACTCCGAGCACGAACACGACGAGGGCAACGAGGCTCTGCTGGCGTTGATGGAGGTCACGGACAGCAGTTCGGAGGAGTTCAGCGAGAAGACGCACGAGCTGTCCGAAGCGCTGTCGCATCACCTCGACGAGGAAGAGCGCGACATCCTCAATCCGGCCCGCACCGAGGTGGACGAGGAGGTCCGGCTTCGCCTCGGTACCGACTTCGCTACCGAACGCGCCCGGCAGATCGACGCCGGCTGCGGCTCGATCGAGAACGTCCGCAAACTGGTCGAAGCCGCCCAGAAGAAGAGTGAACAGAAGAAAACTGCACAGAAGAACTGAGCTGTACTGCGTACGTCCGGTCGCGATTGGTCCTGCGACTCTGCGCGCGGGTCAGTCGCCGGAATCGGCGTGAGTGCGGCTGACCCGCGCCCAAAGTCGCAGGAAAGTCAGAGCGGGATGACGAGACCTTCTTCGGCGGCGATGACTTCGCCGGGGAAGGTCTGCTGCGCCTCTGCAACGGAGAGAGCGCGATCCGAGCCGGGCCAGAAATGGGTCAGGAGAAGGCGTTTCGCAGCAGTCGCACCTGCGCCGGCTTCGGTTGCGGTCATCACGTAACGCGGTGTCGTCGTCGGCGAATCCCCTTGCAGGGTTGCGTCCGAGATGTAAAGGTCGGCGCCCGCGGACAACTGACCCAGCTCGGGAGCCGGACCGCTGTCGCCGGTGTAGGCGACGGTGAGTCCGGGCGCACTCAGCCGTACGCCGAGGTTGGTGACGTAGTGCGGCAAGAGCACGCTCTCCAGGCGGAACGGCCCGATCTCCTCGGTCGTGGCGAGATCGTGCACGTCGAACACGGTCGCCGGATCCGGACGCGGCTCGAGCGCCCGTAGTACGTCCAGGACTCCGGGTGGGCAGTAGAGCGGGATCGCGGCTTCCTCGGGGGCCGAGTAGTAGCGGACGCGGGCGAGAGCGCTCACGTCGACGCAGTGATCCGGATGCTGATGAGTGACCACGACGGCGTCGACCTCGCCGTCAGGGCAGTACTTCAGCAACTGCGGCAGCGCCGCATAGCCGAGATCGAGGACCAGCCTGAACCCGTCGTACTCGAGCAGGAAACCGGCACAAGCGCGTCCCGGCTCGGGCCACGCGCCGCAGGAGCCGAGGACGGTGAGCGATCTCATCGAGCGCCGAACGCCTCGTCGGTGGAGACGATGTCCTTGCCCAGCGGCAGCAGCGAGATCGGGATCAGCTTGAAGTTCGCCAGGCCGAGCGGGATGCCGATGACGGTGACGCACAAGGCGATGCCGCTGACCAGGTGACCGAGCGCCAGCCACCAGCCCGCGACGAGCACCCAGATCACGTTACCCAGCACGGAGCCGGCGCCGGCGCTCGGCTTGTCGACCACGGTCCGGCCGAACGGCCAGAGCGCGAACCCGGCGATCCGGAAGGACGCGATGCCGAAGGGAATGGTGATGATCAGGACGCAGCAGATCAGCCCCGCGGCGACATAGCCCAGCGCCAGCCAGAAACCGGCGAGCACCAGCCAGATCAGGTTCAGGATCGTTCTCATACCTGCCAGCCTGCCACCCGCCGGGTGTGTTCCAGCGTCAATCGGGCGACGAGTCCGGGATCGTTCCGGGGCAACCAGTGGCCACCCCTGACCACCTGCGTGCTCAGGTTCGGGGCCCAGCGGGACACGTCGGTCTGCAACGGCGTCGTCACGAAGGCATCCCGATCGGGAGAAACGGCCAGCACCGGTACGTCGGTTCGCCGTTGCTCCGGCCGGAGCAGCCGCGGGACGACGTTCGCGCGGTACAGATTCAGGCCGTTCACGAAGTCTCCCAGGGAGCGCTCTCCGCGTTCCGGTGGCATTCCGCCGGCGCTGGACTCCAGGCGGCTGAAGATCCGATCCGCCCAGCCCTTACGCCAGCCGTGTTCGGGCAACCAGGGCAACTGGAAGTAGAAGATGTACCAGGAATGCAGGAGCTGTCCGATGACCTCGCGGGCCGGCCGGCGGCTCCGCAGGAAGAACCCGGCGTGATCCAGCGACGGCCCCGAGATCGAGACGTACGAGGTGATCCGCCCGCGCAGCCGTTCGCTGGTCACGAAGTGCCACGACTGGATCGAACCCCAGTCGTGCGCGAGCACCTGCACCGGCTGGTCCGGGGACACGGCGGCCAGCACGGCCGCGAAGTCCTCTTCGAGCCGATCGAGCTTGTACGCCGCCCGGCCACGCGGATGATCCGACTCCCCCGCGCCGCGGACGTCGTACGTGATCACGTGGAAGTGTTCGGCGAGTTGCCGCGCCACGGGCTGCCACAGGTTGGCGTTGTCGGGGTAGCCGTGGACGCAGATCAGGACGGGCGCGGCCGGATCGCCGTACTCGTAGACCGCGATCCGGGTGCCGTCGGCCGAGGTGACCCGCACGAACTCAGTACTCCTCGGTGGAGATCACCCGGAAGGTGATTCCGGCACGGACCAGCCGGTCGCGCAGAGCTGGGCCCATCGCGGCCGCCGTGGTGGTCTGGCCCGAAGTCGCTGGGAGATCGTCCAGCGCCAGCGAGAGAGCGCATTCACCGAGCATCTTGGCGGTCTCGTCATAGCCGGGATCGCCACCGGCCACCTCGGTGATCACCCGCCTGCCGCCACCGGAACCGACGAAGCGCGCCTTGAACCAGGACTTGGCGCGCCGCTCAGGGCTCGGTCCGTCACCCGCTTTGAACCTTGCCAGCAAGGCGTTCCGGGCCGGTGGGATCTGCGCGGCGGCCACCAGCAACCCGAGCCCCGCGATGCCGCCGGCAACGACCGGCAGACGCTTGACCGCGGCGTAGTGCGAGTACCGGAAGTCGGGTCCGTAGCTGTCGAGCAGACTCGCGGAGTAGGCAACGATCTGCGGGTCGACGGTCGGCAGTGGGACGGCCCAGAAACCCTGTGCCCGGTGGATCGTGCCGGTCGTCAGCTTCACCGAACGCCCTTCCGGACGAGGTTGGGCCTTGCGGCGGGCGCGGTGGGCGTCGAGGTTCTGCTTGCCTCGGGAGAACGCGGTGATCGCGGTGTGGAAGGTTCCACTCGACGGCTTGCCGCCGGCGCGGAGCAGACCGTCGACCTGGATCGGCACCCGGGCCGGCAACTGCTCGACGGTGAACTGGACGCCCAGGTCGTACGGGATCGAGTCGAAGCCGCAGCAGTGGATGAGTCGCGCGCCCGTTTCGACCGCCTTCGCGTGGTAGGCGACGTACATCTTGTCGACGAACTCGGACTCACCGGTCAGGTCCAGGTAGTCGGTACCGGCCTCGGCGCAGGCGGCGACCAGCGGTTCGCCGTACCGGACGTAGGGGCCGACCGTCGTCACGACGATCCGGGTGGACACAGCGAGCGCTCTCAGCGTTTCTGGGTCGCCTACGTCGGCGAGGACGAGCTCGACATCGATGCCGAGCTTCTCGCGGACCGCCTCGAGTTTCGCCTTGTTCCGGCCGGCCAGGGCCCACTTCAACTCGGCCGGCGCGTGCTTGGCCAGGTAGGCGGCGGTGAGCTCGCCGGTGAAGCCGGTCGCGCCGAGCAGCACGACGTCGTACTGGCGGTCGTCGGTCATCGGCGGGTGGCCTTCTCCGAGTCGGCGCGGCCGCCGGCGCCCGAGGCGCGGGAGGATTCGGCGGCGCCACGCGCCTCGATGTCGGCCAGTGCGGCGCGGTCGGCCTTCGGCACGTTGAAGCGCGCGCCGAGTTCGACCAGGTGCGGGATCAGGGACCGGAAGATCTTCATCGGCCCGATCCAGCCCGGTACGTGCACGACGCGCGAGCGCTTCTTGATGCCCTGGACGAACTTGTCGACGGCGAAGTCCAGCGGGTAGACGCGGCTGGCCAGCGGGATGCCGGTCCGGACCCGGCCGAAGACGGGGTGCTCGTCGACGCCACGCACCATGTCGGTGTCGACGAAGGTCATGTGCGCGACGCCGACATCGACGCCGAGGTGCTTGAGCTCGGCTCGCAGGGTGTTGCCCATCGCCTCGACGCCTGCCTTGGCGACGTTGTACGACGCGAGGCCGGGAATGTGCACGACCGCGGCCAGCGACGAGACCAGCAGCAGGTAGCCCTTGCTCTCGAGCAGGTGCGGAAGAGTCAGGTGGACGGTCCGCCAGACGCCGTACAGGTCGACGTCGAGAACGCGCTCCCAGACGGCCGGGTCCATGCTGCGGGTGAAGCCGGGCGCGGCGATCCCGGCGTTCGCCATCACCACGTCGATCCGCCCGTAGCGCTCCGCAATCGCCTCGACGGCGGTCCGAAGAGACTCCAGGTCGGTGACGTCGGCCTCCCACCAGCCGGCGTCGGGGCCACAGTCCTCGGCGACCTTCTTCAGCTCGTCCGGTTCGAGCCCGACCAGGGCCGGCGTCGCGCCCTCGCTCGCCAGTTTCCGGGCCACGGCGGCACCGATCCCCCGGGACGCGCCTGTGATGAGTACGACCTTGCCCGCCATCGCCGACCTCCGACTGTTGAGTGGATACTCAACAGTAAGTGCTTATTGAGCTATTACTCAATAGACTGCTCCCATGACCCACGCCACCCCGCAATCCGCCGGCAGCCCCCCAGGCGAAACAGCCGCAGGCGGAACAGCCGCAGGCGCGGACGGTGCTAGGTCTCCGCGGAGAAAGGCGACCGGGGTCGCCGCTACCGCGACCGGCGATTTGGGGGTTGGCGGGAAGGGTGGGGAGCGGTCTTCGCGGTTGCGGCCGGAGGAGCGGCGGAGTCAGATCCTGGATGCGGCGCGGCGGGTGCTGGAAGCGGATCCGCATCGGGAACTCACGGTCGAGCTGGTCGCCGCCGAGGCGCAGGTCTCCCCCGCTCTGCTGTTCCACTACTTCGGCTCGAAGAAGAAGTTCCAGTACGCCGTGATCGAGGAAGCCGCCGCGGAAGTCATGCTCCGGACCGCGCCGGACCTGTCGCTGCCACCCGAGGAGCAACTGCGAAGCGGGATCCGGGCCTTCGTCCGAGCGGTCCTCGAGGCACCCCAGCTCTACCGGGCGACCCTGCTGATGTCGGCGGCCGGCGATCCCGCAGTACGCGCTCTCCACACGGAACTCCGGCAGGTTTTCAGCCGCTGGGTCATCGACGCCGTCGCCGCCTCCGGAACCGAGGTGACGCCGGCCGTCGAACTCCTGTGCCACGGCTGGCAGGGGTACGTCGAGCAGACCCTCCTCACCTGGATCGAGAACCCCACCGTCTCCCCCGACACCCTCGAACACCTCTGCGAAGGCTCCCTCGCGGCTCTCCTGACCACCGTCTGATCTCCCGGCCGTCGTACCTCCAGCTCTCCCGGCAGTCCTACCTCCAGCGGTGGTTTCGGCGCTCAGGACGTCTTCGAGGCGTTCGCCGGCGGCTCCCTGGCGCTGAGGGCGGCGACCGACCGCTAGGGTTCTCGCGTGCTGAAGGTTGCGACGGTGAACGTGAACGGGATTCGGGCCGCCTACCGGCGCGGGATGGCGGCCTGGCTCGAGCAGACCGATCCGGAAATCCTGCTGATGCAGGAGGTCCGGGCGACCGACGAAGTACTGCGGGATCACCTCGGCGGCGACTGGCACATCGCGCACGCCGAGCCGGTGATCGAGGGCAGCAAGGGCCGCGCGGGCGTCGCGATCGCGAGTCGCCGGCCGATCAAACTGGAGACCGTCGACCCCGGGCCCGAGCGGTTCGCGGGCTGCGGCCGCTGGGTCGAGGCCGAGATCGTCCTGGACGACGGGAACACGCTCTCGGCGATCAGTACCTATGTCTTCACCGGCGAGTTCGAGACTCCGCCGCGGCAGGCCGAGAAGTACGCGTTCCTGGACGCGATCACGAACCGGCTGACCGCCCTCCGCGCCGACGGACGGCACGTGCTGATGTGCGGCGACCTGAACATCGCCCACCGCGAGGTCGACCTGAAGGCCTGGAAGGCGAACCGGAAGAAGAGCGGTTTCCTGCCCGAGGAACGCGCCTGGCTCGACTCGCTCTTCGAGTCCGGCTGGGTCGACCTCGGCCGCCGCTTCGGGGGCGAGGGCCCCGGCCCGTACTCCTGGTGGTCCTGGCGCGGCAAGGCCTTCGACAACGACGCCGGCTGGCGGATCGACTACCAGATCGCTTCACCGCAGTTGGCCGCGAGCGCGACCGACTGCGTGATCCACCGCGCCCCGACGTACGCCGAACGCTGGAGCGACCACGCGCCCGTCGTGGCGACGTACGAGATCTGAGCGGCGCTAGCGCGGCCACCCGTTGCGCCACATCATCCGGCTGCGCATCATCCGTGGGGTGTCGCGGGCGTTCGGTGCGATCGAGTGGAGCACCCAAGGATGGGTTAGGTAGACATCGCCTGCCTGTCCGACGAGCTCGACCACGCGGACCGGGATCCCGTCCAGGTCCGTCTCGCTCACCAGGTCGGCAGCCCTGTCCTTGCGAGTCAACTGGCGGAACCACGGGTGAGATGCCAGCACCTGATCGCGGACAGCCTTGAAGTCGCGTTCTTCGGTGGTGGTCAGGTAGCGGGCGATCACCCGATGGGAGCCGGCGACCTGCGGCGTACCACCGCCACCCGGTTCGAGGTCGCCCAGGAGCGCCCAGACCTTGACGCCGATCAGTTCGTCCTGCGGAATCTCGAAGCCGACATCCGTGTGCCACTGCCGATGCGGTAACGACCAGGGCTCGTCGGTCGGCAGTGTCACCAGGACCTGGCCCTGATGAGGAGGCTCGGACCAGCCGGCCGGACCCAGCAGTTGGTCGAGCGCCGACCGGAGCGGCGGCCCAAGGATCGCGTTGGCCGCGGAGTCCTTCTTGCTGGCGACGAGATTCGTCGGTCGTACCGGGGCCCACGTACTGCGATTGTCGCGCCGCATCCCGTACAGCTCGCCGAGTTCCCGCCACAGCACGTTCCGCATCCGGTTCGCGTCCTCCGCCGAGAACGCGGCGGGGATCCGCACGATCCCGTCCCGGGTGAATTCCTCCAGCTGACTGTCACTGAGCATCTCCCCATGCTGAACCGATCGAGGAGAACCCTCCACTCATATTCGGCGGTCAGCAGGAGTCGCGCGGGTGCCCGCGGTGACGCTGTAATGTCGCTCGCATGTCCGAGTTGAAGCCGCCGGTCGCGGCGAAGAAGCCTGTTGAACGCACCCACCACGGCGACACGTTCGTCGACGACTACGAGTGGCTGCGGGACAAGAGCGACGACGAGGTACTGGACTACCTGCGCGCCGAGAACGCCTACACCGAGGCCCGGACCGCGCATCTCGAATCGTTGCGCGAGGCAATCTTCACCGAGATCTCCGACCGCACCCTGCAGACCGACCTGAGCGTGCCGGCCCGGCGCGGCGGGTACTGGTACTACACCCGCACGGTCGAGGGGAAGCAGTACGCGATCAGCTGCCGGGTGAAGGTGGACGGCGACGAACCGCCGGCGACCGAGGGGGAGATCCCCGGCGAAGAGGTGCTGCTCGACGGGAACGAGGTCGCGGGCGACTCGGAGTTCTTCTCGCTCGGCACCGTCGACGTGTCCCCGGACGGCCGGCTGCTCGCCTACTCGACCGACCTGACCGGCGACGAGCGTTTCACCTTGCGGATCAAGGACCTGAGCACCGGCGAACTGCTGCCGGACGAGCTGCCCGAGGTGCACTACGGCTCGGCCTGGTCCGCCGACGGCTCGACCATCTTCTACACGAAGGTCGACGACGCGTGGCGGCCGCACCAGATCTGGCGTCACACCCTCGGCGAGTCCGACGACGTGCTGGTGCTGGAGGAGCCGGACGAGCGGTTCTGGGTCGGCGTCGACCTGACCCGCAACGAGCAGGCGATCATGATCAGCCTGGGGAGCAAGCTGACCAGCGAGGTCTGGCTGCTCGACGCCAACGACCCGACCGGCGACCTGGTCGTCGTCGCGCCCCGGCGCGAAGGTGTCGAGTACGACGTCGAGCACGCGGGCGACCAGTTGCTGATCACGCACAACGCCGACGCGGCGAACTTCTCCCTCGCGACCGCCTCCCTGGACGCACCCGGTGACTGGACCACCCTGATCGAGGGCGACGAGTCGAGCCGGCTGCTCGGCGTCGACGCGTTCGCCGACCACGTGATCCTGTACCGCCGCCGGAACGCACTCACCGAGCTCGCGATCATGCGCCGCGACGGGTCGGTCTTCAGTGCTCCGGAGGCTCTCACGTTCGGCGAGCCGATCTACACGGTCTCCCCCGGCCGCAACGACGAGTGGCACGACACCCGCTACCGGTTCGGCTACACGTCGCTGGTGACACCGTCCACGACGTACGACGTGGACGTGCTGACCGGGGAACGCCGGTTGCTCAAGCAGCAGCCCGTGCTCGGCGGGGTCGACCTGAGCGACTACACGCAGTACAGGGAATGGGCGACGGCACCCGACGGGACGCAGGTGCCGATCTCGATCGTGGCGCGCAAGGACGTCGCGAAGGACGGCAACGCGCCGGTCGAGCTGTACGGCTACGGCTCGTACGAGTCGTCGATCGACCCGTGGTTCTCGATCGCGCGGCTGTCCTTGCTCGATCGCGGCGTGGTGTTCGCGATCGCACACATCCGTGGTGGCGGGGAGATGGGCCGGCACTGGTACGACAACGGGAAGACGCTGACCAAGCGCAACACCTTCACCGACTTCATCGCGTGTGCCGAGCACCTGGTCAAGGACGGCTGGACCCGGCCCGAGCGACTGGTGGCCCACGGCGGCAGCGCCGGCGGCCTGCTGATGGGCGCGGTGGCGAACCTGGCACCGCAGGCGTTCGGTGGGGTGATCGCCCAGGTGCCGTTCGTGGACGCGCTGACGACGATCCTGGACCCGTCGCTGCCGTTGACGGTGATCGAGTGGGAGGAGTGGGGTAACCCGCTCGAGGACCGCGAGGTCTACGAGTACATGAAGTCCTACTCGCCGTACGAGAACGTGACCGCCCAGCAGTACCCGCGGATCCTCGCGATCACCAGCCTGAACGACACCCGGGTCTTCTTCGTCGAACCGGCCAAGTGGGTGGCCAAGCTGCGAGCGACGGCGACCGGCGACGTCGACGTACTGCTGAAGACCGAGATGGAAGCCGGGCACGGCGGCCGCAGCGGCCGGTACGACGCCTGGCGGGAGCTGGCGTTCCAGTACGCCTGGGAACTGGACGTTCTCGGGCTGGCCTGACCACCGCAAATCCAGCGAAAGCCCCGAAAGGTCTGTCGGCCTCTCGGGGCTTTGCGCTGCCTTGCACAAGTTCCGTTTTCCCGGGAAGGTCCCGGGTACCGGATGCGTTGTCCACGGCGGGACGTCTTGCTGGTGTGTGCTGCAACACATTTCGGCAGCCGAATCGCTGACAGAACAATGGTCGCCGGGAGTCAACCAATGATGCGGCTTCGGCGTCCTCGGGGCGGAAACCCAGCAGATGAAGCCGAATCCGCGCAGCAGGCGGCGCAGGCGCGCAAACCCGGTTCGCTCGTGGGATCCACGCTGAGTTGCCACTGAAGAACGGTGCCGGGAAATCTCAGGGAACGTTCAGGCTGTTTACACACTCATCGTGGAATCTTGAACCTCACTCGAGCGTTGCTCTCCATGTAACGACGAAGGGAGTTTCGGTGGCTCGCATGGCTCGTGTCCGGTCAACGGACGACGGTATCGACGGCAAGGACAGCGTCGGTCTCTACCTCGAAGAGATCGCTCGCACTCCTTTGCTGACCGCTGAAGAAGAAGTCGAGCTCGCTGAGACGGTCGAGGCAGGTCTCCTCGCGGAGCAACTGCTGGCCGAGGGGCGGGTTGGACGCAAGAAGGGCGGAGCGCCCAAATATGCGACGGAGGAAGAGCTGGAGTGGCTGGCCGAAGAGGGCCAGCGCGCGCAGCAGCGGTTCGTGACCGCGAACCTCCGGCTGGTGGTCTCGATCGCCCGCCGCTACGGACGGTCCCAGATGCCGCTCCTGGACCTGGTCCAGGAAGGCAACACGGGCCTGATCCGCGCGGTGGAGAAGTTCGACTACCGCAAGGGATTCAAGTTCTCGACGTACGCGACCTGGTGGGTGCGGCAGGCGATCACCCGCGGTATCGCGCAGCAGGCCCGAGTGGTCCGGCTGCCGGTGCACGTGGTGGAGCAGCTGAACCAGATCGGGTCCGCCCGGCGCACGCTGGAGCGCAAGCTCGGGCGGGAGCCGGAGCTCGACGAGATCGCGGCCGAGCTGGACCTGGACGTGGAGCGGGTCACCGACCTGATCCGGATCGGCCGGGACCACATCAGCCTGGACAACCCGATCGACGACGAGGGTGAGACCTCGCTGGGCGACCTGATCGCGGCCGAGACCGCGCCCGGGCCCGACCAGCTGGTGGCCGACGCCTCCGACCGGTCCGGACTGTTCAGCCTGGTCGACCAGCTCGACCCGAGGTCGGCCGACGTCATCCGGCGCCGGTACGGGCTGCACGACGGCCGGCAGGCGAAGCTCGCCGACATCGGCGCGGTGCACGGCATCTCGGCCGAGCGGGTGCGGCAGATCGAGCGAGAGGCCCTCGGCCGCTTGCGCCGACTCGCCGACCCGACCCTGGCCGCCTGATCCCGAGCCCCGGCGCCAGCCACTGAACCCCACAGGACCCCCGAGCCGCACCAGCGGCCCGGGGGTTCGCTCGTATCCGGACCCTCAAGCCGGACCGCCTCGTACGCCGAACTCGCGCGAAAGCCGGATGTCCAAGGCGTTCCAGGCCGTCGATCTGGATCCCGGCGTGCGTTGTCGGCGATGCTGTGGGCGTGGAGTACGTGTCGAGGGTGCCGCGACCCCCGCTGGACAGGCTGATCGACGACCTCTACTACCTGGAGGGTTCTCCGCCGTACGCCCGTCTGATGCTTCCGCCGATGCCTGGGGCGCTGCTCATCGTCAACCTCGGGGCGCCGTTCCGCATCCGCGCCGGCGGCGACATCGAGACGGCCGAGTACGCCGACGGATGCGTGGTCACCACGCCCACCCGCGCGCTGGAGTTCGGCTACCCACCTCGGACCCGGTCCGTCGGCATCCACTTCAAGCCGTGGGGGCCGGCGCAGTTCTTGCCGATGCCCGCGGCCGAGCTGTGCGACCGGCCGGTGACGATAGAGCAGGTTTGGGGCAGACCCGCCATTGCTGAGCTGCAAGATCGACTGGCCTCGGCGGACGGACCGCACGAGATGCTGACGCTGCTCGAGGAGGAGCTGATGCGACGGCTGTGCGAGACCGCCGGCCTGGGCCTGGTTCGCCAGACGAGCAGAGTCATCGCGGCGACCCGCGGCGCGGTGGCGATCCGCGACCTGAGCGTGGCAGCCGGTGTCAGCAGTACTCACCTGGCACAACGGTTCAAGGAGCTCATCGGCGTTACGCCGAAGCGGCTCGCTCGCACCTACCGCTTCGCCACCACCGTCTTCGCGATCAACCCCGCCGGCCCGATCGACTGGGGCGACCTCGCCGGCGGCGCGGGCTACTTCGACCAAGCCCACTTCGGCCACGAGTTCCGGGACTTCACCGGACTTACGCCGACCCGGTACGTCGAAGTCCGGCGTCGGTTCCTGCGCGAACATCCCGGCCACGCGATGGACGGCTGGCCACTGCCGGTCGATTGATTTCTTACAAGAACGACAGCCCACAACCCGCTAATTTGAGTGACCCCGAACAGAGGAGAGCCCGGTGGGCAAGGTGGTCATGTACAGCTCGGTGTCGGTCGACGGCTTCGTCGCGGACGGGAACGACCAGCCCGGACCGCTGTTCGACTGGCTGACCAGCGGTGACGTCCCGTTGGACGACAGCGGCGTGCTGAAGGTGTCGCAGACGTCCTACGACTACATCCGGCCGTACTGGGACGAAATCGGCGTGACAGTCGTCGGGCGGCACGTCTTCGACCTGACCGACGGCTGGGACGGGAAGCCTCCGGGCGGGATGGACCATATGGTCGTCGTGACGCACCGACCGGCGCCCGAGGGGTGGGACCCCCAGGCGCCGTTCCACTTCGTCGACGGCGTCGAGGCAGCCGTGGCCAAGGCCCAGGAGCTTGCCGGTGACCGCGTCGTCGAGGTCGCCGCCGGCGACGTCGGTGGCCAGGTGCTTGCCGCGGGTCTGGTCGACGAGGTGCGCATGGACGTCGTACCGGTCGTGTTCGGGTCCGGCAAGCGCTACTTCGGGGCGGTCGACGCGCAGCACCTGCTGGAGGATCCGGACGTGGTCATTCAGGGCAACCGGGTGCTTCACCTGCGCTATCGGACGCGTCGTTGACCGATCCGCCCTAGCACCTCACCTGCGGCAAGATCGCCGGTTTCAGGCGGCGTGGTTGTTCCAGGTGTCGATCAAGGTGGGGAGTTCGGCGAGGCGGTGGACGGTGGCGTCCGGGACGCCCTCGGTGTGGCCGATCTGGTTGGTGGGGATCGCACTGTGCGGGATGTGAGCGGCTCGCATGCCGACGTTCTGCGCACCCCAGACATCGTCGAACAGCCTGTCGCCCACGAACAGGCACCGGGCGGGCTCGGCCATCTCGACCGCCTGCATCGCCGCGCGGAACGCCTCCGGGTGCGGCTTCGTCCACGGCACCTCGCTGGTGTAGACGGCCCCGTCGATCAACTCCAGGACGCCGTCGCGCGCGAAGATGTCCTCGTGTCGCTGCCGGGACCAGATCGTGTTCGACAGGATGCCGATCTTCAGTCCGCGATCCCGCAGCGCCTGCAGCGTCTCGATCGCGTCGGGCTCCAGCTCCGTGTGCGGCTGCCACTGACGCTCGTACTCCGCCAGCGCGGCCGGCGTCAGCTCCACCTCGGCCAGCAGGCACACCTCCTCCAGGGTGCTGCTCAGGTGCTCGTCCCGGGACCGCAGCCAGATCGATCCCTCGGCCTCGACGAGTCGCTTCGCCAGCTCCTCGGCCCGGGTCTCGTCGATCACCGTCGCCACGGACCGCCAGACATCGTGCAGGTCGATGTCGTGCCAGGTCGCCAGCGTCCCGCCCCAGTCGAACAGCACGGCCTCGATCGGTTCGTTCTTCACGTTCGTCACGGCGGATAGATTGCCAGACGGCGCCGACAATCTCCTCCGGTTATCCGCTCACCGTGGCGATCTTCTGCCGCTTGGCCAGCCACAGGACGGCGTACGCGTAGAACACCAGGGACGGGATGTCGCTGACCAGCAACGTCCACGGGGCGCCGCCCTGGTTCGACCAGCCGTCCAGCTGACCCATTGCCGCAGGCAACAAAAACGCGAACAGGTTGTTCATCGTGTGCAACGCGATCCCCGCCTCCAGTCCCCCGGTGCGGATCGCCAGCCAGCCGGCCGTCATCGCGAACAGGAAGATGTCGGCCATCGCCCATCCGGTGTACCCGTGCGCGGAGACGAACGCCGCGCTGCTGATCACCAGTGCCGGCCAGGGCGAGCGCAGGATCCGCTTCACCACGCTGTCGCCGGCCGGTCCGTACGAGCCCACTGCCTGCACCAGCCACCCGCGGAACAAGAACTCCTCGGCCGCGGACTGGAACGGCACCAGCAAGAGGATCAGCACGGCCGAGACGAGGAACGCGCTCAATCCGACCCAGGAACCGGAGTCCGAGGTGTCGGTATCGGCGCCCGGGAAGATCGCGTCGGTCGCCAGGCTCAGCACGTACGAGAGCGCGAGGTAGCCGAGTGCGGGCAGGCAGCAGAGCGCGAGCCAGCGCAATCTCAGCCGGTTCTGTACGGAGGCGACACTCCAGGCAGGGCGGCGCTGAACTACCCACACGACCAGCAGCACAGCGGGCGTGAGGATGCCGAGCATCACCAACTGGGCGGCGAGATCCTCGGTCGTGTTCGGGAACAGCGTGTTGCCCTCGGGCACGGTGAAGTCGCCCGCCACGATGCGGTGCACGACCTCCCAGGCGATGAGGACGGCGACAGTGAGAAACAGCGCGATGACAACCAGCAGCGCAGTACCGGCCAGCGGCCGCCACCACCTGAACTTCGCAGTCCGCGCCAACCGATGAAACGGCTCCCCCGCCGGCGCCGCCACAATCCGAGGCTCCACCGGCCCCCGCACCCCGAACCCCACCTGCCCGTACTGCGGCCCGTACTGCGGCTGCCCGTACGGCGGTTGCCCCGGCGCCAGCCCGTACGGCGGTTGCCAATATCCCGGTTGCCCCGATGCCTGCCCGTAAGGCGGTTGCCCGTACCCGGGTTGCCCCGGCGCCTGCCCGTACCCGGGTTGCCCCGGCGCCTGCCCGTACCCCGGTTGCGCCGGTGGTTGGCCGTGCCCCGGTTGCCCCTGCTCAGGGCTGTACTGCGGTTGACCCGGGGGTTGGTCGTATTGCGACGGGTTCTGTTGGGGCCAAGGTGGTGGGCCGGGGTGTTGATAGGGATTGGACTGCTGGTGTGGGTTCATCGGATACGCAGCCGGTTGCTGCGGTGGGCTGCCCCACGGCGGCGGCTGCTCCGGCGACCAGAAACCCGGCGGGCGCTCCCCCGCCGACCCACCGTCCACAGCTCGCACCTCACCAGCGCCGGCCTCGTCGGCTCCCCGCCGATCCGGCGGATCGGGTGGGGAACCCGCGGCGGGCTGGTCGGGCGGTGGTGGCGGGCCTTGGTGCGCGTCCATGGCGTGACTCTATGAGATCGGGCCAAGTGCCTGTGGACAACGTTCTGCACGGGGTGGCGTTCTGCTGGCATGCTTCCGCCATGTCCGATCAGCCGCTGCCGCGTTCCGTCCGGATCGGCTATGCCCTGGGGTCCGTCGCGACCGGCTCGTTCGCGACGGTGCCGGGCCTGTTGCTGCTCCCCTATCTCACCGACACTCTCGGTATCGCGGCCGCGGTGGCCGGCGCGATCGTGTTGTTGCCCAAGGCCCTCGATGTGGTGCTCAACCCGGTCGCGGGCAGGATCAGCGACCGGTATCGCTCCGCACTCGGCCCCCGCCGGCCGTTCCTGCTCCGCGGAGGTTTGTCCCTCGCGGCCTGCTTCGCCGTGCTCTTCGCCGGACCGGATCTCGACTCGCAGCTGGTCGACGCGGCGTGGGTGCTGCTGGCATTCGTGGGTTGCGCGACGGCGTACGCGTTCTTCCAGGTTCCGTACATTGCGATGCCGGCCGAGATCACCGACGACTATCGCGAGCGCACCAGCCTGATGTCGTGGCGGGTGGCCGTGCTGACCGTCGCGATCCTGATCAGCGGCGGCAGTTCGCCGGCGATCCGCGACGCGATCGGCGGCCGCGACGGCTACCGGGTGATGGGCCTGGTCGTCGCATTGTTGCTGACGATCGGCACAGTCGGCGCGTACTACGGGACGCGGCGGGCGCCCGTCGGTCGGCCGGGTGAGGCCACAGGAACGCTCCGCGAGCAGCTTCGGGTGGTAGCGCAGGCCGCCAACTTCCGATGGCTGCTGCTGACGTTGATGCTGCAGGCGCTGGCGATCGGCTCGATGCTGGCGGGGATCGACTACCTCGCGCGCTACGTCCTTCGAGATCCCGGCGGCGCGTCGATCGCCTTCATCTGCGTGGTCGGTCCGGCGTTGGTGGTCAGCCCAGTTTGGCTTGCCGTGGGCAACAGGTTCGGCAAGAAGGCCGGCTTCCAAGCGGCTTCGGCCGTGCTCGCCCTGGGTGCGCTGGCGCTGCTACCTGCTGAACACGTGCCGGCCTGGTGTGTGTACCTCGCGACGGGTGTGGTCGGGATCGGGTTCACCGGCGTGCAGGTCTTTCCGCTGGCGATGCTGCCGGATGTGGCGGCGGTGGACGCGGCGCGGAGCGGCGTACGCCGGGCCGGCGTGTTCACCGGCATCTGGACGGCAGGCGAAACGCTCGGGCTCGCGTTGGGGCCAGGGCTGTATGCGTTGGTGCTGGCCGCGGGAGGCTATGTGTCGTCGACCGGGCGGGATGCCGTTCAGCCCGACTCGGCCGTCACCGCGATCGTCGCCGGGATGTCCGTGGTGCCAGTGGCATTGACGGTTGCCAGCTTCTTCACCTTGCAGCGGTACAGGTTGACGGCGGACGAAGTACTGGAGGCACGATGAGTGACGTCCTGGCCCGATTGAAGGCCTTGCAGGAAGGCGATCTGCCGACACATGGCGGCAGCACGCTCGCCTATGTCTACGACTCGGGCCTCGCGGAGGCGGACGAGATCGGTCGACAGGCACTGGCTTTGTACGGCGCTACGAACGGCCTCGATCCGACAGTGTTCCCGAGTCTGCGCACACTCGAGAACGACCTGGTGGGGTGGGCGGCTCGGCTGCTCCAAGGTGGATCGGGTGCGGTCGGCACGGTGACGTCGGGCGGCACCGAGTCGATCCTGCTCGCCGTACAAACAGCCCGAGACGCAGCGCGAAGCGGCGCAGGTACGCCGTCAGCCGACACCAGGTCGCCGAGCGTGAGCGCCGGGTCGCCGAGCAGCCGGCCGCCCACGAGCGCACCGCCCAGCGGCGGATCGCCCAGCATGGTGTTGCCGGCGACGGCTCATGCGGCGTTCTTCAAGGCGGCGCACTACTTCGGTGTGCGGCCGGTTGTTGTCGACGTGGATCCGGTGACGTTCAAAGCGCGACCCGAAGCGCTCGCGGCTGCCTGCGACGACAGCACCGTGCTCGTCGTGGCCAGCGCTCCGTCGTACGCGCACGGCGTGGTTGATCCGGTGCCGGAGATCGCGGCGCTGGCGGCGGAGCGGGGAATCCGGTGCCATGTGGACGCGTGCATCGGCGGCTGGGTGCTCCCGTATCTGCGGGCCGACGGAATCCGGGTGCCCGACTTCGACTTCGCGGTGCCGGGTGTGACGAGCATTTCGGTGGACCTGCACAAGTACGCGTACACACCGAAGGGCGCGTCGATCCTGCTGCATCGGTCGGCTGAGCTGCGGCGGCCGCAGTTCTTCGCTCACGCCGACTGGCCCGGGTACACGATGCTCAACTCGACCACCCAGTCCACGAAGTCGGGTGCTCCGCTGGCAGCAGCCTGGGCTGTCGTCCAGCACATCGGCGATGCCGGTTACCAACGACTCGCGCGGATCGCTTACGACGGCGCGGTGCGGCTCGCCGATATGGCAGACGAGGTTGACGGGCTGACCGTGCTGGCGCCGCCCGCCACCACGCTGGTGGCTTTACGCAGCGACGAGCGGGCGGATGTGTTCACGATTGCCGACGAGATGGCCGCGCTCGGGTGGTTCGTGCAGCCGCAACTGAGCTTCCGGGATCAACCACCCTCCCTGCATCTGACCGTGAGCGCGGCGACCGCCGATCGGATCGACGAACTCATCGCGGCGCTGCGTACCGCAGTACAGAAAGCGCAGGTCGCCGGGCCTGTGCAGGTTGCTCCGGAGTTGGCGGCTGCGGCGGGCGGGCTCGATCCGGCGACATTGGACGATGCAGCGTTCGACGGACTGCTCGCGCTTGCCGGGCTGGGAGACGCCGGCGCGCTGCCGGAACGGATGGCGCCCGTGAACGCACTGCTCAACGTCGCCCCACCACGGCTACGGGAGGCGCTGTTGATCGCCTTTCTCGATCGCCTGATGCGACCCACCTGATCCCCTCCCGACCGACCTGAATCCCGTCAGGTTCGACCCACCTGCCCCGACCGGCGGCCGCTGTTGCATGCTGGCGCGAGTGTCTGTGCCGGCGAGGGTGCCGACTTGTGAAGCCGTGCGAAGGAGTATGCCGATGGTGACCGATCCGACCGCAGGTCCGGCCGCGTCGACGCGCGCGCTGCCGCAGTCCGTGCTGATGCCGCTGACCGGGGCGGCGATCTTCCTCGTGGTCCGGATCGAGCCGGGCGGCGAGGAGACCACCCGGGCACTGCTCGAGCGGATCACCGGGCTGACCCGTGGCATCGGTTTCCGGGTGCCGGACGGTGGGCTGTCGTGCGTGACGAGCATCGGCTCGCAGGCGTGGGACCGGCTGTTCGACGCTCCGCGCCCGGCCAAGCTGCACCCGTTCGTGGAGCTGAACGGCGGCAAGCACCGGGCTGTCTCGACGCCGGGCGATCTGCTGTTCCACCTCCGGGCCGGCCAGCTCGACCTGTGCTTCGAGCTCGCCCGGCAGGTGATGAAGGAACTCGACGGCGCCGCGACGGTGATCGACGAGGTGCACGGCTTCAAGTACTTCGAGATGCGCGACCTGCTCGGCTTCGTCGACGGCACCGAGAACCCGGCCGGTGTCGAGGCGGAGCAGGCTGTGCTTATCGGGTCCGAGGATCCGCAGTACGCCGGCGGCAGCTATGTGATCGTGCAGAAGTACGTGCACGATATGAAGGCCTGGGAGGCGTTGACGGTCGAGCAGCAGGAACACGTCATCGGCCGCACCAAGCTGGAGGACATCGAGCTGACCGACGACGTGAAGCCGTCGAACGCGCACATCGCGCTGAACGTCATCGAGGACACCGACGGCAACGAACTGCAGATCCTGCGCGACAACATGCCGTTCGGCTCGATCGGCTCCGAGGAGTTCGGCACGTACTTCATCGGCTACGCCAAGGACCCCGGCGTCACCGAACTGATGCTGCGGCGGATGTTCCTGGGCGAGCCGGAGGGCAACTACGACCGCATCCTCGACTTCTCCACGGCGACCACCGGCACGCTCTTCTTCACTCCGACCGCCGACTTCCTGGACGACCTCCCACCGGCGCCCTGACCGCGGTACGCCGACCGCCAATAGCCGCAAATTGTCGGTGGCGTGGGTGAGACTGGGACCATGTTGTTAGCCGATGTGGTCGCCACCTCCACCGCGTTGAGCCAGACCCGGTCCCGCCGGGCCAAGGCGGATCTGATCGCGACCCTGCTGGTCAGCGCCACCGACCCGGAGGAGACGGCGATCGTCGTCACGTACCTGTCCGGCGAGCTGCGCCAACGGCGTACGGGCGTCGGCTGGCGGACGCTGATGGACGCGCCGGCGCCCGCCGAGTCGGCCTCGCTCACGGTCGAGGAGGTCGACCAGGCGTTCGCCGAGCTGGCTGAGATCGCCGGAGCCGGCTCACAAGCCAAGCGGCGGGCCGCAGTCGACGCGCTGTTCGAGCGCGCGACGGCCGAGGAGCAGAAGTTTCTGCGCCTGCTGGTCGGCGGGGAGCTGCGTCAAGGCGCCCTTGACGGTGTGATGGCCGACGCGGTCGGCAAGGCGACCGGCGTCCCGCTGGCGAAGATCCGCGCGGCGACCATGCTGCGCGGTGCCGCCGCGCCGGTCGCGGTCGCCGTACTGACCGAGGGGGAAGCCGGGCTCGACCAGTTCAAGCTGGAGGTCGGGCGCGGTGTGCAGCCGATGCTCGCCCAGTCCGCGACCAGCATCGCCGAGGCGATGGGCAAGACCGGCACCCCGGCGGCGATCGAGTGGAAGCTCGACGGCATCCGCATCCAGGTGCACCGCGACGGTGACGAGGTCGTCGTCTACACCCGCACGCTGGACGACATCACCGGCCGCGTCCCCGAGGTCGTCACGGCCGTCCGCGAGTTGAAGGTCGACAAGATCGTCCTCGACGGCGAGCTGATCGCGCTCCGCCCCGACGGCCGCCCGGAAGCCTTCCAGGTGACCGGTTCCCGTACTGCGACGCGCGCCGCGACCGGCCCGGAGACGGTTCCTCTGACGCCGTACTTCTTCGACATCCTGCACCTGGACGGCAACGATCTGCTCGGCCTCGACAGCACCGAGCGGCACGAGTGGCTGAGCAAGGTCATCCCGGAGGAGCGGCGGATCCCCCGGCTCGTCACCGACAACGCGGACGCCGGCGAGGCGTTCTTCACCGACGCCGTGAAGCGCGGACACGAGGGCGTGATGGTGAAGTCGCTGTCGGTGCCGTACGAAGCGGGCCGGCGAGGGTCCGGGTGGGTGAAGGTCAAACAGACGCACACACTCGACCTGGTCGTGCTCGCGGCGGAATGGGGACACGGTCGGCGTACCGGCTGGTTGTCCAATCTCCATCTGGGTGCGCGGGACGAGGAGACCGGCGAGTTCGTGATGCTGGGCAAGACGTTCAAGGGACTGACCGACGAGTTGTTGCGGTGGCAGACGGAGAAGTTCCAGCAGCTCGAGGTGCGTCGGGACGACTACACGGTCTATCTGCGGCCCGAGGTGGTGGTCGAGATCGCGTTCGACGGAGTACAGACCTCGACCCGGTATCCGGGCGGGATGGCGCTGCGGTTCGCCCGGGTGGTGCGGTACCGCGAGGACAAGACGCCCGACCAGGTCGACACGGTCCAGGCGGTCCGTGCCATCCACCAACCCACGGAAAGCCAACAGCCCGAAGACGTCGATCCGCCAGACCTCGCGAGCCCTCCGTCCGATGATCGCCCGGCCACCGAGGCCCAGCCTTCCGCGGACGAAGGTCGTTCGGCGGGCGGGGGTGGTCGTTCGGCGCAAGGAACCGGCGAGGGGGAAGAATCGCCGGTATGACTGACGAGCAGACGCCGGATCCTGATCTCGCCTCGCGGCGACTGGCTGCGGAATCGCTGGCCGAGAACGATCCGACCGGATGGTTCGAGAAGCTGTACGCCGCGGCCGGCGAAGGCCGGGCTGTTGTGCCGTGGGACCGCGGGGGTGCGCACGCGATGCTCACCGAGTGGGCCGAGACGGCGGATCCGCAGGGGGAAGGCAAGCGGGCACTGGTCGTCGGTGCGGGGACCGGCTGGGATGCCGAACTCATTGCCGATCTCGGCTTCGACACGATCGCCTTCGACATCTCCCCGTCCGCCGTCGAAGCCGCGCGAGAAGCGCACCCGGCGACCAAGGTCGACTACGTGGTCGCTGATCTCCTCAATCCGCCGGCTGAATGGCAAGGTGCTTTCGACCTCGTCGTCGAGATCTACACCGTGCAGGCGCTGCCCATCGATTTGCAGCCCGCCGCGACCAAGCAGGTGACCGCCCAGGTCCGCGTCGGCGGCACCCTCGTCGTCATCGCCGCCGCCCGCGACGAGCTCGACGGCAAGGAGATCCCGGACGACCAGGTCGAGGGCCCACCCTGGCCCCTCACCCGAGCCGCCATCGACGCCTTCGCCACCGGCGACGTCCGCCTGATCGACCTCGACAAACAACCCAGCCCCACCGCCCCCACCAACCTCCGCTGGCGAGCCGAATACCTCCGCGACTGACTCTCCACAGCCGACACTCCCCCGAACGCCCTGGGAACACTGGCGAAACAGCTTCAGGCCCTTGATTGCCGGAGCGGGGTTAGGCGGGTTGCCAGAGTTCTATTCGGTTGCCTTCGGGGTCGGTGACCCAGGCGAAGCGGCCGACGCCTTCGAGGTCTTGGGGGGCGTCGGCGAGGTCGGCGCCCTTGGCGCGGAGTTGGGCGAGCATCGCGTCGAGGTCACGGACGCGGAAGTTGAGCATCGTCTGCTGGGTGCGTGATCCGAAGTACTCGGTGTCGGATTCGAAGGTCGCGAAGACTGTCGGGCCGGACGGTTGCTGCCACAGGCCGTTCTCGTCGGTGTCGAGGCCGAGGCAATCGCGGTACCAGGCGCTCAGGGCGGCGGGGTCGGCGGATCGCAGGAAGTAGCCGCCGATGCCTTGCACACGTTCCATGCCGACATCCTGCCAGGACGCCGACAGAACGCGCTCGCCGTGGCGGAGACCGCGCGTGCGAACCGGGCGCCCGACAGAACGCGCTCGGCATGGCGGAGATCGGGCGTGCGAACGGGCGCGTCCGGAGTCGCGCGCGACGGTGGATGGGACGGTGCGGGGTGCGGCTTATCGGGTGGGAGTTGGTGGGAGGGCGAGTTCGGCCAAGAGGCCGTAGTGGTCGCTGACGGTGTTGTGGGGATGGTCGAGGATGCGGTGGCAGGCCGTGACTGCCAGGGTGGGGCCGCCGTGGGGAGCGCAGCGGATCAGGATGTAGTCGATGCGGCGGTACGGCCAGTCCCAGTCGTTGCTGTGCGGGTTGCCGGGGACGAAGGTGTGGCCCGGTTCGGTGGGATGGGCGCTGGCCCACGCGTCGCGGTAGCAGACGCTGAAGTCGTTGACGACGTGCTTGCCGGTCCAGAACCGCATGCTGTCGGCATCTGCCTCCGCGTCGAAGTCACCCGCAACCAGCACATGTCCCGGTTCCTTGGTGGCCAGGTCCTCGAGGATGTGCGCGGTGGCAGCGGCTTGCAGGCGTCGTTCTTGTTCGTGGTCGAGTTGCCAGTCGGGGAAGTGGTTCGCCAGCCAGATCCGGCCGATCGGTTCCGGCGCGAGAACTTCGGTGATCAGCGCGGTGCAGGCGAAGTCGGTGGCGCGGGTGGTGAGGTGGAGGTCGATCTCTTCGATCCAGCCGATCGGCCAGCGACTCGCTGTGGTGATGCCCTGACCGTCGGATTCTCGCGCGGCTTGATGGACCACGTGGTACGCCGGATCGAGGAACTCCCCCGTTTGGTCGTAGTCGGCCGTGACGATGGTCTCCTGCAACGTGATCAGGTCGGGAGCAAGCTCCGCGAACTCCCGAGTGAGGACGTCGCGCCGACCGGACCAGTCACCGCGGGTCCCCCAGACATTGAGCGTGGCAAGGCTGAGGGTGCTCATGGGACAGGCCTCCCGCTGGGCGTCACCGCCGCCAGCTCCGCTCCGACACCGAAATGGTCACTCGGCCACGTCCCGCCTCGCGGCTGGTCGAACAGTCTTCGGCAACGGGCGACATCGAGCGTGGGCCCGTACTCCGAGCAGCGGATGAAGATGTAGTCGATTCGCCGTCCGAGTTCGAGTTCCCAGTCACCGACCTCGGCCGTGGTGGTGAGCGTGTTCTCCGGGGTGAAGGTGTGGCCGGGTTCGTTCGCATGGGTCGCCGCCCACGCATCTCGGTAGCAGACACTGAAGCCCTCCAGAGATTGCTTCCCGGTCCAGAAGCGGATGCTGGCGGCATCCGGTGTCGCGTCGAGGTCACCGGCGACGATCACATGTCTGCGCGCAGTGCCTACGAGGTCTTCGATCGCGCGGGCCACGGCCACGGTCTGCCGTTCTCTCTCGGCCTCGTGGGTGAGCTGCCAGTCGGGCAGGTGGTTGACGAAGAGCAACCGGCCGACCGGATCAGGCGCCTCGATCTCGGTCACCAGCGCTGAGCAGACGAAGCCGGCAGGTCGGGGCCCGGACGGGAGCTCGACTTCGTGAACAGCCGTGACAGGCCAGCGGGACGCCACGGAGATGCCCTGCCCGTCAGCTTCGCGTTCAGTGTGGTGCACGAACTGGTAACCGTCGCCGAGAACCTCGCGCGCCTGATCCACCGAGCCGTTGGTCGCGGTCTCTTGCAACGCCACCAGATCCGGGCTGAACTCTGCGAATCCCTCGGCGATCAGCTTCCGCCGGGCAGCCCAGTTCTCCCGTAGGCCGAACATGTTGAGCGTGGCGATCCTCAAGGTCTCGATGCTGCTCATGCCACCCGATACCCACTCCCCCGGAAATCAACGAGGCGTGAAGTCGCACGGAAGTAATCTGAACTCTATGGGAACAGGTGT
The DNA here is from genome assembly GCF_004365175.1 of Kribbella voronezhensis. Taxonomy (NCBI): domain Bacteria; kingdom Bacillati; phylum Actinomycetota; class Actinomycetes; order Propionibacteriales; family Kribbellaceae; genus Kribbella; species Kribbella voronezhensis. Next base: position 1,491,373 of record NZ_SOCE01000002.1, read on the forward strand.
TCGAAAATGAGGTAGCCTTGGGGCATGGCGGGGCGTAGTGAGGCGGGGCCGACGGCGTTGCGGATCATGTTGGGTGCGCAGCTCAGGCGGTTGCGCGAGCAGGCAGGGGTGACGCGATCCGATGCCGGGTGGGCGATCCGGGCGTCGGAGTCGAAGATCAGCCGGATGGAGCTTGGCCGGGTCGGGTTCAAGGAGCGCGACGTCGCCGATCTGCTCGGTTTGTACCAGGTTGCCGACCCAGCCGAGCGGGAGAAGCTGCTGCAGTTGGCCCGCGATGCGAACAATCGCGGCTGGTGGCATCGCTACGGGGACGTCACACCTGATTGGTTCGATGCGTACCTCGGACTCGAAGCGGCCGCCGAGTTGATCCGGACGTACGAGATCCAGTTCGTTCCCGGGTTGCTGCAGACCCCGGCGTACACCAGAGCCGTTGCCCGGCTGACGCCCGCGGGTGAGCGGTCCGAGGAAGAGGTCGACCGGATCGTCGCACTGCGGCGGTCCCGGCAGGCGGTGCTCGACCGGGACCCACCGCTGCGGCTGTGGGCGGTGATCGAGGAATCCATGCTGTGGCGGCCAATCGGCGGTGTCGAAGTACTCCGGGAGCAGCTCACCTCATTGCTCCAGGCGATCCGCCGGCCGAATGTCACCTTGCAGATCATCCCGACCGCCACGACCGGACACTCGGCCACCGGTGGCGCGTTCAGCGTGCTGCGATTCCCGCAGGCCGATCTGCCCGACGTGGTCTATCTGGAGCACGTCACCAGCGCCCTGTACCTCGACAAGCGCGACGACGTCGACGCCTACACCCACATCCTGGACACCCTCGCGGTCGCCGGCCCCCGCCCCCAGGAGGCGGAGCGCCAGCTGACCACGATCCTCGACGAACTCACATAGCCGGGCTGCTCCACGCAGGTCAGCCGACAGCGTGCGACCAACCACCAGCCTCCGAGCCGACCCGGCAGACGTGTCAGGCGGTGGCCAGTACTTCGAGGAGGCGGGGGGCGAAGGTGGGTGGGTTGTCGGCGAAGGCGGTGTGGCCGCCTGGGAACATGGTCGGCTCGATGTCCAGAGCACTCGCCAGGGCTCGGGTAGTGCGGTCGCAGAGCTGGCCGGTCGATGCTTCGCCGATGGCCGCGATGATGCGGGGCCGGCCGGCACGGAGTACGGGCAGGTCGGGCTTCCAGCTGGTGGTCCACCGCAGTTCGTGTTCGAACCAGCGGCGCTCGTCGGCCAGCTGCGCTGCCGGCCGATCGGGGCCGAACATCAGCTCCAGGACGCCCGGCGGCAGGTCGATGTTCGCCTGCGCCATGAATTGGCCCCACGCGCCGAGGATGTCGCCGTCGAGGTAGGTCGCGATCAGCTTCTCGGTCCCGGCGTGCAGTTCGTCGCGATCCTCGAGCAGCTCACACAAGGGCGGCTCGTGCGCGATGACCGTGCGCGCCTGGTCGGGGTACGCCTGCGCGAACGCGAGTGCCGTGATGGCGCCACCGCTCGATCCGAACACGATCGCCGGGCCGGCGTCGACCTTCGTCAACAGCGCGGACAGATCAGCGGCGCGAAGTTGCGGTGTCGAGTCCTGGTCCGGATCACTGACCGTACTGCGGTCGATGCCGCGCGGGTCCGTGGTCAGCACGGTGTAGTCGGACGCGATCAGGTCCGCCACCGATGCGAAGGACCTGGCGCCCATCGGTGATCCGACCAGCGCGACCAGCGGCCCACTTCCGCGCAGTTCGTAGTACAGGTCGGCACCGGGGACGGTCAGGGTGTGGTTCATCGAGGTTCTCCTCAGCAGATTCGGTCTGATGTCGGGAGTAGGACTCCTGCCACAGCCGAAACTCATCGCTCGAATCCGAAACCGATGAACTCCGTGGGTCGAAGTAGTGCGATAGTCGGCGCCATGCCCACGAATCCAGCGCCACGCCGCTTCCTGCGAAGTGATCCGTCCAGGCGCCGGAAGGTGCCCATCGAGACGGTGCAGCGCTGGGTGTTCGCGGTGATCCTGATTCATATCGGCGGCTCTCCGGCGCTGGCGCTCGCGGCGTACAGCCCGCACATGGAGCAGGCGAAGCATTCCACTGGCGTCGGTCTGTGGATCATGTCGGGGGTGGTCGGCCTGGCCACCACAGCCGGCGTACTCCTGATCCACCAACGCTCGCTGCTGTCCCCCTGGCTCGTCCTCGGAGTGCTGCCGATGGCTGTCGCGGCCTTCTACGTCTTCTGACCGGCAACTGCCGCCCTGACGATGTCTCAGGGCGGCTGCGGCTGCAATCAGTTGAGGCCGTTGACCCACAGTTGGTCGACGCGGGAGGCCTCGGTGCTGTTGGGGTAGGGGTTGGTGCACGACGTACCAGGTCCGCCGCCCGACATCAGTTCGCTGCAGGGGCCGGAGTAGTGATCCGGCAGGCCGAGCACGTGGCCGGTCTCGTGTGCGGTCACGCGAGTGGAGTTGTACTGCTGGTTCTGGCGGTAGTCCAGGAAGATGTAGCCGCTGCCATGGCCGTCGGTGCTGGCGAAGGAGCCGCGCGAGTCGTTTCCTTCCCGGTAGTAGAAGTCGTAGTTGCTGCCTTCGGCCAGGGTCACGTTGTTGGTGGCGTTGTTCCAGATCTGCGCGGACCGGGCGATCTGGGTGCGGAAGCTGGGTGCGCGGCTGGTGCTGTAGACGACGGTGACCGCGGCGGTCTTGTTGCCGAGCTTGGCCCGCTTGGCCTGGGCCGACTTCATCACCGCGTCGTAGAACGCCTTGTTGTTGGCCGCTTCCTGCGGGCTGCCGACGTACCCGGAGACGGAATGCGCGGGAGCCGGGGCGGCGGTGCTCGGCGCGGCGGCGGCGACCGGTACGGCCACGGCGACCGCGGCGAACACGGCGATGGACAGCATTCTGCGTGAAGACATACGGAACCTCACTACTCACTCTGGGCGGAGAGCGATCAGTCGGTCACTGTTCGCTACCGGGATGCTGGCAGCGCGGCCGATATTCCGCACCACTTCGGCGAAAAGCTGCGGGCAATCCTTCAGCGCCGGCTGTCGCGGTACGGCGCCCGCAGCGGATCCCCTTCGCGATCCCGGGGACGTGCGGAACGCACACTTCGGGTGGTTTCGACTGGACGGGCGCCCTGCTGAGCGGGTATAGCGGAAGGAGGTGGCTCCCGTGCGCGCGGACGACGAGGTCCGCGGCAGGGTGTCTTGAGGAGTGGACGATGGCGATCACCACCCGCCCGCGAACAGCGGAAGAGGTCCCGCAATCTCTGCTGCCGAGGCGACAGCGGCGCCGCAAGGGCGAGCTCGTGGTCAAGTGGCTGACCACCACCGACCACAAGCTGATCGGCCACCTGTACCTGGTCACCTCGTTCGCCTTCTTCCTGATCGGCGGCGTGATGGCGCTGCTGATCCGCGCCGAGCTGGCCAAGCCGGGGCTGCAGATCGTGAACGAAGAGGTCTACAACCAGCTCTTCACCATGCACGGCACGATCATGCTGCTGCTGTTCGCGACGCCGCTGTTCGTCGGCTTCGCGAACGTGATCATGCCGGTCCAGATCGGCGCGCCCGACGTCGCCTTCCCGCGGCTCAACATGTTCAGCTACTGGTTGTTCCTGTTCGGCGGTCTGATCACGCTGTCCGGGTTCTTCACCCCGGGTGGCGCGGCCGACTTCGGCTGGACGGCGTACGCGCCGCTGTCGGGTGGGGATCGTTCGCCGAACATCGGCGGCGATCTGTGGACGATGGGGCTGTGGATGGCCGGCCTGGGCACGATCCTGGGCGGCGTCAACTTCGTCACCACGATCATCACGATGCGGGCGCCGGGCATGACGATGTTCCGGCTCCCCATCTTCTGCTGGAACATCCTGGTGACGTCGATCCTCGTGCTGATCGCGTTCCCGATCCTGGCCGGCGCGCTGCTCATGCTCGAAGCCGATCGCCGGCTCGGCGCGCACGTCTTCGACGCGGCCAACGGCGGAGCCCTGCTCTGGCAGCATCTGTTCTGGTTCTTCGGCCATCCCGAGGTCTACATCATCGCGCTGCCGTTCTTCGGCATCATCACCGAGATCCTGCCGGTCTTCAGCCGCAAGCCGATCTTCGGGTACGTCGGCCTGATCGCCGCCACCCTCGGCATCGGCGCGTTGTCGATCGCGGTCTGGGCGCACCACATGTTCGTCACCGGCGCGGTGAACCTGCCGTTCTTCTCGTTCATGACGTTCCTGATCGCGGTCCCGACCGGGGTGAAGTTCTTCAACTGGATCGGCACGATGTGGGGCGGCCGGGTCTCCTTCGACACGCCGATGCTGTGGTCGATCGGCTTCCTCGTCACCTTCCTGTTCGGCGGATTGACCGGCGTCATTCTCGCGTCCCCCGCGCTCGACTATCAGGTCTCTGATACGTACTTCGTGGTCGCGCACTTCCACTACGTCGTGTTCGGCACGGTGGTGTTCGCGATGTTCGCGGGCTTCTACTTCTGGTGGCCCAAGATGACCGGCCGGATGCTGGACGAGAAGCTCGGCAAGCTGCACTTCTGGCTGCTGTTCATCGGCTTCCACACGACGTTCCTGGTGCAGCACTGGCTCGGCGTCGAGGGGATGCCGCGGCGCATCGCGACGTACGGCGCGCACGACGGCTTCACCACCTTGAACGACGTGTCGAGTGTCGGCGCCTTCATTCTCGGCCTTTCGACGTTGCCGTTCCTGTACAACGTCTACAAGTCGCGCAAGACACCGCTGGTCGGTGTCGACGACCCGTGGGGCTGGGGCCGCTCGCTGGAGTGGGCGACCAGTTCACCGCCACCACGGCACAACTTCCTGCAGTTGCCGCGGATCCGGTCCGAGAGCCCCGCTTTCGACCTGCACCACCCGGACATCGCGAAGATGGAGTACGCCGACTCCGGCGCACCGCGCGACAACCTGCTCGACGCCGGCGAGGACCAGGGCCGCGCCGACCTCCTCGAGGAAAACGACCAGGGCTCCTGACGCCCCGACCCGACTGAAGCCGGCCTGTTCTCAGCCCGCGCCGCGGCCGGACGCGGCGATGCCCTCGGAGGTCAGGGCTGGATGTTCTGCAGATCCTCCAGGAGGCTGGGGTGGACGGGCTTCCAGCCGAGTGCTTCCTGGGTACGGGTGCTGGACGACGGCTGGTCCGCCGCGAAGATCACCCCGAGAGGCCCGTACGTCTCCTGGGGCACTGCCGAGACCGGAAGCCCTAGCCGCCGGCCGATCACCGCGGCGATGTCACGCACGGCATCGCCCTCGTCGGCAACGGCATGCCAGGCAGACCCGGCCGGCGCAGACTCCAGCGCCAACCGGAAGAGCACAGCCGCGTCGAGGGCATGGACGGCCGGCCAACGCTGGGTCCCGTCACCTGGATAGCCGGAGACACCGGTTCGGCGCGCGATATCCGTCAGCAGACCGGCGAATCCGCCCTTCCCTTCGTTGTGGACCGTGCGTGGCAGACGCACCGCAGTACTGCGGACGCCGCGGGCCGCCAACTCCAGAACACCCGTGACCGCGCGACCACGTCCGCCGACCGGCCCGTCGGTCGGCACTGGGTCCGCCTCAGTGGAGGCGCGGCCCGGCACCCACGGCGTACCGGAAACGGTGACGAACGGCCGGTCGGTGCCGACGAGTTCGTCGCCCAAGGCCGCGAGGGCGGCACTCTCCTCGGCGACGGACCGCGCGACGCTCTCAGCGCTACTGAAGTCGTGACCGAAGGCCAAGTGGATCACCCCGTCTGCCTGGGCCGCGCCGGCGCGGAGGGTGTCTAGGTCGCCGAGACTGCCTCGCAGCACCTCGGCGCCGGCCTTTTCGGCAGCGAGTGCGGATGCCTCGGAGCGAGCAAGCGTCAGCACGGTATGGCCGTTGGCGAGCAGTTCGGCGACGACGGCGGAGCCGATCAGTCCGGTGCCGCCGGTGACAAAGACGCGCATGAGAACTCTCCTGAAAGTGATGGGACTAGTGTCCTATCACCATAGCAGAGTGATGGGACACTAGTCCCATCACGTAGGATCGGGCCATGGCACGCTGGGAACCAGGAGCGCGTGAGCGGCTCGTCGTCGCGGCGGTCGAACTCTTTACCGAGCAGGGGTACGACGCCACGACGGTCGCGCAGATCGCGGAGCGGGCCGGAGTCACCCGAAGCACCTTCTTCCGGTACTTCCCCGACAAGCGCGAGCTCCTGGTCGCCGGGCAGGACACCCTCAGCCGGCTGTTGACCGAGGGCATCGCCGATGCACCCGTTGGCGCCAGCCCGCTCGAGGCGGTCGCCGCCGGACTCGAACGCGCGTCGAGCGCGATGGGCGCGATGAACCGCGAACTCGGGCCACGCCTGAAGGCGGCTGTCGCGGCCAGCGCCGAACTCCAGGAACGGGACGCTCTGAAGAGCGTCGGTCTCGCGGCCGCGATGACCACGGCGCTCGTGGCCCGCGGCGTGCCCGACCCGACCGCCCAGTTGGCCGGCGAACTGGGCGTCCTCGCCTTCAAGCGAGGCTATGCCCAGTGGTCCGAGTCCGACGCCGACGAAGCCCTCGCGCCGTACGCCGTGGCGGCCCTCAACGAGCTCCGCAAGGCCACCGCGGCCCTGGGCTGACCATCGAGGCGCCAGGCCTATCAGATCTCCTCACGCACTGTAATCGGGCGGTCGCTGTCAAGGCGCACGGACGGTCTGGCTAGACTCGGCCCGCTCGCGCTCGGGCGGGCGCGTTGGGCTTTGCGTGGCAGACTTCCCGATGTTGTCGCCGCGCTCCAATATCAGGGGAGATTTGCAGTGAGCAAGCGTGTCGAACAGAAGGCCCGGACGCGGGAACGGGTCGCGGCGGAGCTGGCTGCGCAGCAGCGGAGCGAACGCCGCAGGCGACTGCTGCTGGCCGTCGGAGCCCTCGTTGTCGTGGTCGCCGTCATCGGCGGTCTGGTCGCCATTCGGCTGGCCGGCGGTGAGAAGAAGACCGCGACCGGACCGTCCGGCGCGGCCGACAGCCAGCTCATGACCGCGCTCACCTCCATCCCCGCCGACACGTTCAACGCAGTCGGCACCGGCTCGGCCCAGGGCGGCCCGTCGGAGATCACCGCGCCGGCGTTGACCGACGGCGGTAAGCCGAAGGTGCTCTACATCGGTGCCGAGTTCTGCCCGTACTGCGCGGCAGAGCGCTGGCCGGTCACGGTCGCGCTCGCCCGGTTCGGGACCTTCAGCAATCTCGGCACTACGCACTCCGCAGGCGACGACGTGAGCCCGAACACGCCCACGCTGTCCTTCCACGGCGCGACCTACACCAGCCAGTACCTGGCGTTCACCGGTGTCGAGACGACCACGAACGAGAAGGTGAACGGTCAGTACGCCCCGCTGGACACACCGACCGCGGCCGACCAGAAGACGTTCGACACCTACAACAAGCCGCCGTACGTGCAGAGCGCGGGCTCGATCCCGTTCATCGACCTCGGTGGGAAGTTCGTCTCCGCCGGCGCGACGTACAGTCCGGACCTGCTGGCCGGCAAGACCCAGACCGAGATCGCGAACGCGTTGAAGGACTCGTCGAGCCCGATCGCCAAAGCCATCGACGGCTCTGCCAACCTCTACACGGCCGCGCTCTGCAAGCTGACCAACAACCAGCCCAGCGCGGTCTGCACGAGCGAGGCCGTTACTGCGGCGGCCGGCAAGCTCGGGAAGAGCTGAGCATGAGCGGGGCCGCACCCACCCAGCAGCGCTCGCAGCAAGCGTCTCCACTGGGCTGGCTACCGTGGGCCACGTTGGTCGTGTCGATCGCAGGCCTGGCCGTAGCGGCGTACCTGACGTACGAGCACTTCACTGCCGGTACGACGCTCGCCTGCCCGAACACCGGCGTCGTCAACTGCGCCAAGGTCACCAGCAGTCAGTACTCGAAGCTTGCCGGGATACCGGTCGCGCTGCTGGGTCTCGGCTTCTTCGCGGCGATGACCGTGTTGTCACTGCCGCCGTTCTGGCGGACGGCGTCGCCCTGGCCCAGCCGCGCGCGGCTGGCGGCAGTCATCGTCGGCGTGGTCTTCGTCTGCTACCTGATCTGGGCCGAGCTCTTCCAGATCAACGCCATCTGCCTGTGGTGCACCGTGGTCCACGCTCTGACCATCATCCTGTTCGGTCTCGTCGTCATCCGGCTGGCACTCCCACCCCTCGACTGACGGCCGATCAGGACCTCTTCCGCACGAGGCGCAGCGCAGTACGGCGTACGTCGGGCGCCAGGTCTTCGCCTGAGTCGAGGAGCCTTCGCGCGTGCTCCGGGTTCCGTCGTCCCACCCAGTTCGCGACTGTGACTTCGTGGGTGGGGCGGTGTTCGATGGTCACGAGGTCTCCGGCAGCCACGCTTCCGGTGGTCAGGACAGCCAGGTAGGCGCCGACCCGCCGGCTCGCGGAGAACTCTTTGTGGAACGCGGGTATCCCCATCCGCAGCGACAGGTTGTCACACGGTGACCGCGGCATCCGTACCTCGACGACGACGTCCGCACCGAGCCGCCATCGCTCCCCCAGCAACGCATGCGTGCAATCGATGCCCTCGGTGGTCAGGTTCTCACCGAACAAGCCAGGAGGGATGTCCCTGTCCAGTCTCTTCGCCCACCAGGCAGCGTCTTCCGTCGCGTAGGCGTAGAGGGCCTTGTCCGGCCCTCCGTGGTAGCGACG